>NZ_JBEPCY010000015.1:0-196354 GCF_040299965.1 Streptomyces sp. NPDC000594
GCCGAGGCGCCCGCCGCCGGTGGCGCCACCGGCACCGATGTGGTCCTTCCCGCGCTCGGCGAGAGCGTCACCGAGGGCACCGTCACCCGCTGGCTGAAGTCGGTCGGCGACTCCGTCGAGGCCGACGAGCCGCTGCTGGAGGTCTCGACCGACAAGGTCGACACCGAGATCCCCGCCCCGGCCTCCGGTGTGCTGCTGGAGATCGTGGTCGGCGAGGACGAGACCGCCGAGGTCGGTGCCAAGCTGGCCGTCATCGGCGCCCCGGGTGCCGCTCCGGCAGCTCCCGCGGCTCCGGCGACCCCGGCTCCGGCAGCCGCCCCGGCCGCTCCGGCCCCGGCTCCCGCGCCCGCCGCCGCTCCGGCTCCGGCAGCTCCGGCTCCCGCCGCCCCGGCTGCTCCGGCTCCGGTCGCCGCTCCGGCGCCCGCCCCGGTCGCGCCCGCCGCGCCGGCTCCGGCCGCCCCCGTGGCCGGTTCGGATGTCTATGTGACCCCGCTGGTCCGCAAGCTGGCCGCCGAGAACAGCGTGGACCTGTCCACGGTCTCCGGCTCCGGCGTCGGCGGGCGCATCCGCAAGCAGGATGTGCTCGACGCGGCCCAGGCCGCGAAGGCCGCCGCCGCTCCGGCCCCCGCCGCGGCTCCGGCCGCTCCGGCCGCCGCGAAGGCCCCGGCCCTCGCGGTCTCCCCGCTGCGCGGCCAGACCGTCAAGATGACCCGCATGCGCAAGGTCATCGGCGACAACATGATGAAGGCGCTGCACAGCCAGGCCCAGCTGACCTCGGTCGTCGAGGTCGATGTGACCAAGCTGATGAAGCTGCGCGCCCGTGCCAAGGACGCGTTCGCCGCGCGCGAGGGCGTCAAGCTCTCGCCGATGCCGTTCTACGTCAAGGCCGCGGCCCAGGCGCTGAAGGCCCACCCGGTCGTCAACGCCCGGATCAACGAGGACGAGGGCACCATCACCTACTTCGACTCGGAGAACATCGGCATCGCCGTGGACTCCGAGAAGGGCCTGATGACCCCGGTCATCAAGGGTGCCGGTGACCTCAACCTGGCGGGTATCTCCAAGGTCACCGCCGATCTGGCCGCCAAGGTGCGGGGCAGCAGGATCACGCCGGACGAGCTGTCCGGTGCGACCTTCACGATCAGCAACACCGGCTCGCGCGGTGCGCTGTTCGACACGGTGATCGTGCCGCCGAACCAGGCCGCGATCCTCGGCATCGGTGCCACGGTCAAGCGCCCGGCGGTCGTGGAGACCGCCGAGGGCACCGCCATCGGCATCCGTGACATGACCTATCTGTCGCTCTCCTACGACCACCGTCTGGTGGACGGCGCCGACGCCGCCCGCTACCTGACGGCGGTCAAGGCGATCCTCGAAGCGGGCGAGTTCGAGGTCGAGCTGGGTCTCTGATCCGGCCACGGCCGGATGACAGCGCCCCGCCCGGCGACCACCGGGCGGGGCGCTTCATGTTTCCCCCACTGCGCCCACCGCCCCCCACGGGGATAATCGGTGGGCCTCGTCCTCCAGAAGGAGCCCCCACATGACCCCGCCCGTCGTCCAGTCGCTGCGGGAACAGATCCGTGCCCACATCGTGGAGGGCATCGTCAGCGGGCGCTGGAAGCCGGGCGAGCGGATCGTGGAGCGGGGCATCGCCACCGAGCTCCAGGTCTCCCAAACCCCCGTCCGGGAGGCGCTGCGGGAGCTGGAGAGCCTGCGGCTGATCGAGTCCGCGCCGAACAAGGGCGTACGGGTCCGCAATCTCACCGCCGCCGACCTGGAGGAGAGCTATCCGGTCCGGGCCGGTCTGGAGCAGATCGCGGCCGAGCTGGCCGCCGGGCGGCTGGCCGACGACTGCTCGGCGCTGGAGCCGCATGTCGCCGCCCTGTACGAGGCCGACCGCGCCGGGGACTCCGCCGGCCAGGTCCGGCACACCGTGGGCTTCCACCGCGAGCTGGTCCGGGCCGCCGGGAACGGGGTGCTGCTGCACACCTGGGAGGGGCTGGGCATCGAGGTCTTCACCGCGCTCTCCATCCGCTGGCTGGGCACCGTCCAGCAGTCCTACGCGGAGGAGCACCAGGCCCTGGTGGAGGCGTTCCAGCGGCGTGACCCCCAGATCGGCGCGCTGGTGAAGGCCCATGTCCTGGGCTGCGCCCCCCGCGCGTGATCCCCCGTACCGCACAAGCCATGCGAGCCGTACGAGCCGATACCAGCCGTACCGGCCGCCACAGGGGCCGCATGAGCCCGCTGGGCCGCGCAGGCGGAGTCGCTCCCTCACAGATGAGCGCCGGAGAAGCGGAATCTTTGGCATCGGGTGCCCTATTTCGAGGCACGGAATGCCAATTTCGCCCTCCGGAGAACTTTTATGTGCGAATACTTTGATCGATCATCGATCAGCGGCTTACAGTCATCTTCGGGTTCACCCGCCCGTCGCCCTGTCCTGCCCGACAAGGCACCCCCTCTCCACCCCCTACTCCCCACTCCACTCCGGAAGGCGGCGACATGACCGACCCCGTAGCCAAGCTGCTTCCGAGCGAGCTGGACCAGCTCCCGGACCGCGACGCCGATGAGACCGCCGAGTGGACGGCCTCTCTCGACGCCGTCGCCCACCACGCCGGCCCGCACCGCGCCGCGTACCTGATGCGCCGCACGCTCCAGCACGCCGAAGCCGCCGGGGTCCCCGTGCCCCGGCTGCTGGAGACGGACTACGTCAACACCATCCCCAC
Source organism: Streptomyces sp. NPDC000594 (assembly GCF_040299965.1). Lineage (NCBI taxonomy): Bacteria > Bacillati > Actinomycetota > Actinomycetes > Kitasatosporales > Streptomycetaceae > Streptomyces > Streptomyces sp. NPDC000594. Next base: position 2,718 of record NZ_JBEPCY010000015.1, read on the forward strand.
CGCCGCCGAGCCCGCGTTCGACGGCGACGAGGCGATGGAGTCCCGTATCACCGCGTGGAACCGCTGGAACGCGGCGGCCATGGTGACCCGCGGCTCCAAGCTGGGCGTCGGCGGCCACATCGCCACCTTCGCCTCCGCCGCCTGGCTGTACGAGACCGGCTTCAACCACTTCTTCCGGGGCAAGGAGGCGGACGGCAGCGGCGACCAGCTCTACATCCAGGGCCACGCCTCCCCCGGCATCTACGCCCGCGCCTTCCTGGACGGCCGCCTCACCGAGGCCCACCTGGACAACTTCCGCCAGGAGGCGGGCGGCGCCGGACTGCCCTCGTACCCGCACCCGCGCCGGCTGCCCTGGCTGTGGGAGTTCCCCACCGTCTCCATGGGCCTCGGCCCGCTCTCCGCGATCTACCAGGCGCGGTTCAACCGCTATCTGCACAACCGCGGCATCAAGGACACGGCGAACTCGCATGTCTGGGCCTTCCTCGGCGACGGCGAGATGGACGAGCCCGAGTCGACGGCGGCCCTGGCCCTCGCCTCCCGCGAGCAGCTGGACAACCTGACCTTCGTCATCAACTGCAACCTCCAGCGCCTCGACGGCCCCGTCCGCGCCAACTTCCGGGTGGTGCAGGAGCTGGAGGCCCAGTTCCGCGGCGCCGGCTGGAATGTGGTCAAGACCCTGTGGGGCTCCGCCTGGGACGAGCTGTTCCAGCTGGACACCGCGGGCGCCCTGGTCCGCCGGCTGCGCGAGGTCCCCGACGCCCAGTTCCAGACGTACGCCACCCGTGACGTGGCCTACATCCGTGAGCACTTCTTCGGCGCCGAGCCCGCCCTCGCGGAGCTGGGCCGGCTGCTGACCGACGCGAAGATCGCCGAGTGCTTCTACACCTCGCGCGGCGGCCACGAGGCCCGCAAGGTGTACGCGGCCTACCGTGCGGCCCTCGCCCACAAGGGCGCGCCGACGGTGGTCCTGGCGCAGACCGTCAAGGGTCACACCCTGGGCAAGGGCTTCGAGTCCAAGAACGCCAACCACCAGATGAAGAAGTTGTCGATCGACGAGTTCAAGGGCATGCGTGACCTGCTCGGGCTCCCGATCGCCGACAGCGCCTTCGACTCCGGTGTGGTGCCCTACGGCCACCCCGGCGCCGACTCCCCCGAGGTCCGCTACCTCCAGGAGCGCCGTGCCGCCCTCGGCGGCCCGGCCCCCGCCCGCCGGGTGCACCCGGTGGTCCTGCCGGACCCGGCGGCCACCTCGCCGCGCGCCTTCCAGGCCCTGGAGAAGGGCTCGGGCAAGCAGGAGATGGCCACCACCATGGCCTTCGTCCGGCTGATGAAGGACCTCATGCGGGACAAGGAGACCGGCCGCCGCTGGGTCCCCATCGTCCCCGACGAGGCCCGTACCTTCGGTATGGAGTCGCTCTTCCCGTCGGCGGGCATCTACTCCCCGCTGGGCCAGACGTACGAGCCGGTCGACCGCGACCAGCTGATGTACTACAAGGAGGCCAAGGACGGCCAGATCCTCAACGAGGGGATCACCGAGGCCGGCGCCATGGCCGACTTCATCGCCGCCGCCACGTCGTACTCGACGCACGGCGAGACGATGATCCCGTTCTACATCTTCTACTCGATGTTCGGCTGGCAGCGGACCGGCGACCAGATGTGGCAGCTCGCCGACCAGCTCGGCAAGGGCTTCATCGTCGGCGCCACCGCCGGGCGCACCACCCTGACCGGTGAGGGCCTCCAGCACGCGGACGGCCACTCGCACCTGATCGCGTCCACCAACCCGGCGTCGCTCAACTACGACCCGGCGTTCGCGTACGAGATCTCGGTGATCGTCAAGGACGGTCTGCGCCGGATGTACGGCGAGGCCCGCCCCGGTGAGGACTCGGACGTCTTCTACTACCTCACCGTCTACAACGAGCCGAAGCCGCAGCCCGCGATGCCCGAGGGCGTCGAGGAGGGCATCGTCAAGGGCCTGTACCGCTTCAAGGAGGGCACCGCCCCGGCCGCGGGCGCGCCCAGGATCCAGCTGCTGGGCTCCGGCACCGCGATCCACTGGGCCCTGGCGGCCCAGGAGATCCTGGCCGCCGAGTGGGGCGTCACCGCCGATGTGTGGTCCGCCACCTCCTGGGGCGAGCTGCGCCGGGACGCGCTGGAGGCCGACGCGGCGCTGCTCCGCGGCGAGCTGCGCACCCCGTACATCCAGCAGGCGCTGGCGGGTGCCCCGGGTCCGGTCCTCGCGGTCAGCGACTGGATGCGTCAGGTCCCGGACCAGATCAGCCAGTGGGTGGAGCAGGACTGGTCCTCGCTCGGCACCGACGGCTTCGGTCTCTCCGACACCCGTGAGGCGGCCCGCCGCCACTTCGGGGTCGACCCGCAGTCGATCGTCGTCGCGGCCCTGGCCCAGCTGGCCCGGCGCGGCGAGGTCCCGGCCTCCTCGGTGAAGGAGGCGCGGGAGCGCTACGGCCTCTGAGCCCTGGCGTCCCGCCGCGCGGACACACCGGAAACGCCCCCGGACGGACCCCGACAGGTCCGCCCGGGGGCGTTCCCGTACCCGAACCCCGGTACCCGTACCGCGCCGGTCGTGGTCGCCCCCGACACCGGTTGACCTTGACACCGTGTGAGGCCGTCCCCTGGAGGGACCATGTTCACCATCGGAGACTTCGCCCGGCACGGCCGGGTATCGCCGCGCATGCTGCGCCACTACGACGCGCTCGGGCTGCTGCGTCCCGCCCGTACCGACCCGTACAGCGGCTACCGCTACTACACCGCCGACCAGCTCTCCCGGCTCAACCGGATCATCGCCCTCAAGGATCTGGGGCTCACCCTGGGACAGGTGGGGCTGATCCTGGCGGACCGGGTGACCACGGAGGAGCTGCGGGGGATGCTGATCCTGCGCCGGGCGGAGCTGGCGGAAACCGTCGCCCGGTCGGCGGCGCTGCTCGGCCAGGTCGAGGCGAGGCTCCGGACCATCGAGAGCGAGGGCCAGATGCCCACCGACGAGATCGTTGTGAAGTCCGTCCCCGCCGTCCGGGTGGCGGAGCTGTCCGCCGAGGCGGCGAGTTACTCCCCCGAGGACATCGGCCCGGTGATCGAGCCGCTGTACGACCGGCTGTGCGAGGGCCTGGCGGCGGCGGGGGTGGTGCCCGGCGGGCCCTCGATCGCCTACTACGAGGAGGCCCGCTCCCCCGGCGGTGAGGGCAGGGTGGTGGTCCACGCGGCCCTCACCGTCGGCCCGGATGTACCGCTCCGCGAGGGCGGCGACTTCACGGTCGTGGACCTGCCGCCCATCGAGGAGGCGGCGACGATCGTGCACCGGGGGCCGATCGAGAACATCGTGGCCGCGGAACAGACCCTGGCCCGCTGGATCGCGGCGGGCGGCCACCGGTCGGCCGGGTACTCCCGCGAGGTCTATCTGGAGGCCCCGGACGACCGTTCGGCGTGGGTGGTCGAACTCCAGGAACCCCTGGTGTGATCCCCGGGGCCGCCCGCCCGCGCCCTCCGTCCACGGTGCCCGGGGCGGTCGGCCCGCGCCCTCGGCCATGATGGAGGGATGCGTGCTGCCCGGCTGATCAAGATGGTGCTCCTCCTCCAGAACCGGCCCTCGATGACCGGGGCCGAGCTGGCCCGGGAGCTGGAGGTCTCCGAGCGGACGGTCACCCGGGACGCCCTGGCGCTGTCGGAGGCGGGGGTCCCGGTCTACGCGGACCGGGGCCGGGCGGGCGGCTACCGGCTGATGGGCGGCTACCGCACCCGGCTGACGGGGCTCGGCCGGGACGAGGCGGCGGCGCTCTTCCTCTCCGGGCTGCCCGGGGCGCTGCGGGAGATGGGGCTGGACGACGCGGCGTCGGCGGCCCGGCTCAAGGTGTCGGCGGCGCTGCTGCCCTCGCTGAGCGACGCGCCCCGGACGGCGGCCCAGCGGTTCCATCTGGACGCGCCGGGCTGGTTCCAGGAGCCGGTCACCCCGCCGCTGCTGCCGGTGGTGGCGCGGGCGGTGTGGGAGGACCGGCGGCTGCGGGTGGAGTACCGCAACCGCCGGGACGAGCCCGTCGAACGGGAGCTGGAGCCGTACGGGCTCGTCCTCAAGGCGGGTGTTTGGTACCTGTGCGCGCGGGTGGAGGGCTCGTACCGGGTCTACCGGCTGGACCGCTTCGTCTCGGCCGACCGGACCGTGCCGGACGGTACCGATGCTTCCTTCGAACGGGACGAGGAGTTCGACCTGCCCGGCTTCTGGGCCGGGCGGGCGGAAGAGTTCAACCGTTCGCTGCTCCGCTCGGAGATCGTCGTCCGGGTCACCCCCGAGGGGGCCCGGCGGCTGCCGCGGCTCACCGAGCGGTCCACCGCCCGCGAGGCCCTGGCGGCGGCCGGCCCCGCCGACGAGCGGGGCAGGATCACCCTGACGCTGCCCGTCGAGTCGCCCGACGTGGCCTTTGTGCAACTCTTCACCCTGGGTCCGGATCTTGAAGTACTGGAGCCGGCGGAGCTGCGTACGAGGTTCGCGGATGCGGCACGGCGGACGGCCGGGCTGTACGACTGACCTCGGCCGGTACGGGCAGCATCCGCCGGTACGAGCGGCCTCCGCCGGTACGGCCGGGGCTCCGGGGCGCCCGTCAGCGGTAGTCCTCCGGGGCGGGCTGCCCGCCCGCCTTCTCCGCCAGGATGTACCCCCAGACATCGGGACGGCTGCCGTCGGTGTCGGTGACCCCGTACTCCCGGGCGAGTTCCCCGCTGTCCAGCGACTGTCCGTTGAATCGGTGCCGGCCCGGGTCGGCGGCGAGTGCGGCGAGCCCCCGTCCCAGATAGACCGGGCTCTCGGAGAGCGACCAGTGCGGCTGGGCCTCGGTGCCGTCGCGCCAGTTCTCCTCGGTGAGCCCGAAGTGGTCGAGCATCTCCTCGGAGCGGAGGAAGCCGGGGGTGACCGCGACCGCCGTACAGCCCAGGGGCAGCAGCTCCTCGCCCAGCAGCCGGGCCATCCGGATGGGCGCGTTCTTGGCGAGGTCGTAGTAGAAGTTCTCGCGCGGCTCACGGTTGGTCCGGGCGGTGCCGTCGGTGACCTCCACGACCAGCCCGCCGGGGCGGCGGACCAACAGCGGCAGGGCGATGCTGCTGGTGATGACATGGGTCCTGACCCCGAGGTCCAGCATCCGCAGCCCCCGTTCCAGATCCACGTCCCACATCCGGGTGCCGAAGTCGAGCAGGGCGTTGCCGCCCCAGACGTCGTTGACCAGGATGTCGAGCCGCCCGTGGTCGCGGTCGACGCGGGCGATCAGCTCCCGTACCCGGTCCGGTTCGAGGTGGTCGGTGGGGACGGCGATGCCCCGGCCGCCGGCCGCGTCGATCAGCTCGGCGGTCTCCTCGATGGTCTCGCCGGGGCGGCCCATCTCACTGACCCGGTCGCGGGTGGTCCGGCCGGTGGCGTAGACCGTGGCACCCGCCGCGCCGAGCTGGACGGCGATGGCGCGGCCCGCGCCCCGGGTGGCCCCGGCGACCAGCGCCACCTGTCCCGCCAGCGGGGATTCCGTGTTCTTCGTGGTCTGTGTCTGCTTCGTGGTCTTCGTGGGTGCCGTGCCGGAGGTCGTACGGGGATTCGTCATGGGCAGGACGCTCGCATGGATACCGGACACCCGCTGTCCGGCATTCTGCGGCATCCGATGTCCATCAGCTGTTCGGCGGCTCCGGGTGCGCGGGGTGGTGCGGACCGTGATGCTGGACCCGTGATGGACGAGACGGAGTTCTGGGAGATGGTGGACACCACCCGTGAGGCCTCCGGGGGCGACCCCGAGGACCATGCCGATCTGCTGGTGGAGCGGCTGACCCGGCTCGACCCGGACTCCGTGCTGGATTTCGCCCGGCACTTCGAGGCGCGCTGGACACGGGCGTACACCTGGGAGCTGTGGGGAGCGGCGGCGGTGCTGCTGGACGGGGCGGACGAGGACGCCTTCGACTCCTTCCGCTGCTGGCTCATCGGCCAGGGGCGGGAGGTCTTCGAGGGCGCGGTGCATGAGCCGGAGGCGCTCACGGAGCTGCTGGACGAGGAGTTCGACCCGGAGATCGACGGGGACGGGGAGGATCTGGGATACGCGGCGGACGAGGCGTACGAGCAGCTCACCGGGGTCGTCGCACCGGAGCTGGGGCTGCCGGAGGGGCCGGAGCGGCCCGTGGGGGCGCCGGTCGAGCTGACGGACGACACGGCGCTGGCCCAGCGGTACCCCAGGCTGTGGGCACGGTTCGGCCCGGTCTGAGCCCGGCTCTCCCCCGCAGCCGGTTCTACGGGAGCGGGCGGCCCATCAGGATGTCGTCCACGTACACGCCGTCGAGGAGGAACTCACCCGGGAGGACGCCCTCGACCACGAAGCCCTCGGCGGCGTACAGGGCGCGGGCGGGGGCGTTGTGGCCGAGGACCCGCAGGGTGATCCGGCGGGCGCCGGCGCGGTGCGCCTCGGCGCGGGCGGCGCGGATCAGCGCCCGCCCCACCCCCCGGCCCCGGGCCGTCCGGGCGACCACGAGCCCCTGGATCTGCCGCACATGGCGGTTGCACTCCAGCGGGGTCGGAAAGACGGTCTTGATGTAGCCGAGGATTCCACCGTCGTCCCCCTCGGCGACGATCAGGTCCTCGGGCCGGTTGCCGTCCTGGAAGAACGGATTCCGGGGCGCGTCGGAGCGCGGCAGCACCGCGTGGAGGGTCGACCAGGTGTCATGGTCGAGACGGGCGAGGGCGGCTTCGTCACCGGGTCGGGCAGGGCGTATGCGCGGCTCGGACATGGCGTACTCGGACACGACGGACTCGGACATGGCGCAACTGTGTCATGGCGGGCCCCGGGGGCAGACTGGTTTTCATGCGGATCGCGATCTCGGGTTCCTCCGGACTCATCGGTACGGCGCTGATGCGCTCCCTGCGCGCGGACGGGCACGAGGTGGTGCGCCTGGTGCGGCGCCCGGCCCGGTCGGCGGCGGAGGTGGAGTGGGACCCGGTCCGCCAGTACGTGGACACGGCGGGCCTGGCCGGCTGCGACGGCGTGGTGAATCTGGCGGGCGCCTCGATCGCCGGCCACCGCTGGACCGAGGAGTACCGCCGGGAGATCCGGGAGAGCCGGGTGCTGGGGACGGCGGCGCTGGCGGAGGCGGTGACCGCGCTGGAGACCCCGCCGGCGGTCCTGGTCTGCGGCAGCGCGATCGGCTACTACGGGGAGACCGGGGAGCGCGCGGTGGACGAGAGCGCCCCGCCCGGCGAGGGTTTTCTGCCGGATGTCTGTGTGGCGTGGGAGGAGGCGGCGGCCCCGGCGGAGGAGGCGGGCATCCGGACGGTGTACGCGCGGACCGGTCTGGTGGTAGCCCGGGAGGGCGGGGCCTGGCAGCGGCTGTTCCCGCTCTTCCGGGCGGGGCTCGGCGGGCGGCTCGGGGACGGCCGGCAGTACTGGAGCTTTGTCGCCCTGCACGACGAGGTGGCGGCGCTGCGGCACATCCTGGAGACGGAGTCGCTGGCGGGGCCGGTGAATCTGACGGCCCCGGCGCCGGTGACCAACCGCGAGGTGACGGCGGCGATGGGACGGGTGCTGCGGCGGCCGACCCCGCTGCCGGTCCCGGCGTTCGCCCTGCGGGCGGTGCTCGGGGAGATGGCGGGGGATGTGCTGGGCAGTCAGCGGGTGGTGCCGTCGAGGTTGCTGGAGTCCGGGTTCTCGTTCGCCTTCCCGGGGATCGACGAGGCGATCGGGGCGGCCCTCGCCCCGGCCCCGGGCGCCTGACCGCCCGCCGTCCACGGTCCCCGCCGCCCCGCCGCACCCGGCGCTCGCCGTCCCGCCACCCGGTCCCACCGGGCACGGGCGGCTCCCCGGAACCAGCCTGCCCACCGCCCCCAGCCCCGCCCGTCGGACCCCCCGGGGAGTGCGCCCCCGCGCTCCGTTGCCCCGCTCCGTGCGCGCGTCGCGCATCGGCCACCCGTCCCTACGCTCGATGCGAACGCGGGCATTCCAGGAGCCCGGCGGGGCATGTCCCCCGCACAGCTCCACGCCGACCTCGGGGAGGGGCACGTGCTCATCGGCACCGGTCCGACCACGGACCACGCGGACGTCATCATCGTCGGGGCCGGGATCTCCGGCCTCTCGGTGGCTCATCGGCTGACCAGAGCGGGAGTCAGCGTCAGTGTTCTGGAGGCGGCCGACCGACCGGGCGGCAGACTCACCACGGAGGAGATCGACGGCTTCCGGCTGGACCGGGTGGGCCAGCTGCTCAGCACCTCGTACACCGAGCTGCGGCACACCGCGAGCCTGGTGGACGTGCCCCTGCGGACCTTCGCGCCGGGGGTGCTGATGCACAGCGGCGGACGGCTCCAGCGCACCGGGGAGAGCGTCCGGCGCCCCGGGGAGGCGGGGAGCACAAGGAGCGCACTCACCATGGCACGCGCCCTGGCAAGCGCCCCCAGACCGCTGGACGAGGCACGGCTCAGCGCCTCCCTCGCCCGGCTCGCGGGCACCTCGGTGGAACGGCTGATGGCCCGCCCGGAGCGGGCCGCCGCCGACACCCTCACCGCGCGGGGGCTGCCGCCCCGTACCGCCCACGGCTTCCTCCGCCCGCTGCTCTCCGCGCTCCTGTGCGACCCGGAGCTGAGGACATCGAGCCGCTGCGCCGATCTGGCGCTACGGGGCTTCGCGCGCGGGCGGCTCTGTGTGCCCGCCGGGGGCGCCTCGCTGCTGCCGGAGCGGCTGGCGGCGGCGCTCCCCGAGGGGACGGTGGTCACGGGGGTACGGGTCCGGGACGCCTCGATCAACCGGGTCACCACGGAGCAGTACGGCACCCTCTCCTGCCGGGCGCTGGTGCTGGCGACCGGGGCGCGGGAGGCGGCGGAGGTCCTGCCGGGGCTGCGGGTGCCGCGCTTCCACCCGGTGACGGTGGTCCACCACAGCGCTCCGCAGCCACCGCCCACGGGAGCGTCCCTGGTGCTCGACGCGGACGGCGCGGGCCCGGTCGCCCACACGGCGGTGATGAGCGAGGTCGACCCCGCCCGTGCCCCCCGTGGCGGGACGCTGGTCTCCTCGACCGTCCTGGGCCCGCCGGTGCCGGGTCTGGACCGGCTGGTACGGGCGCAGCTCGCGCGGCTCTACGGGGTGTCCACGGACGCCTGGGAGCTGCTCGCGGTCCACCACGACCCGTACGCCGTCCCCGCGATGGACGCGCCCCATGACGTGCACCGCCCGGTCCGCGTCCTCTCCGGCCTCTATGTCTGCGGCGACCACCGCGCCACCAGCACGGTCCAGGGCGCCCTGCTCTCCGCCCGCCGCACCGCGACCGCGATCCTCCAGGACTTCGCCGTCCGCCCCCCTGAACTCCACCCCGTCCGCGACGCCGCGGCCTGACCCCTCCCTCGGGCTCCCGTCGGGGGCCAGCCCCCGAACCCCCGCGCCTCAACCGCCGGCGAGGCTGGTTTTGGGCTCTCCGCCGGGGTGAGCAGAATCAGCCCCATGGGGGTCCCCGGACGAAGTCTGGGGGAGTTTGAGGAGCGGGGCCTCAAACTCCAGCCCCTCCGGCGTTTGAGGAGCGGGGTTCGGGGCTGGCCCCGACACAGGGCCGAGGCGGACAGAATCAGCCTCGCCAGCCGTTGAAGCGCTGGGGTTCGGGGGGCGGCCCCCGACCAGGGCCCGAGGGGGCTCGGGTCGGGGCGGGGGCCCCGGGGAGGCCCCCGGGGCAGGGGCCGTCGCGGGGGTCAGCCGAGGGCGGCGACACGGTCGCGGTACCCCCGTACCGCCGCCGCGTCCCGATACGGCTCCAGCCTGCGCTCGAAGTCCCGCACATACTCCAGCGCCCGCGCCGACCTCATCTCCGCCGCCTGCAACGCCGCCTCCGCCCCCAGCGCGCACGCCTGGTCCAGCTCCCCGATGGCCAGCCGGGCCGTCGCCAGGACCACCCGGCAGAAGAGCCGGCTGCGGGCCATCCCCACCGGCCGCAGCTGGAGCGAGCGCTCGGCGTACTGGACCGCCTGGCGGTACTGCTGGAGGTCCCGGTGGGCATGGGCGAACTCGTCGGTGAGTTCGGCCTCGTCGAAGGAACGGGCCCAGGCGGGGCTCTCGTCACCGGGCCGGACCGCCCCGAAGGCCCGTTCCGCCCGGAGCAGACACGCGGTGCAGGCGCGGGTCTCGCCGAGCACCCCGTGCCCCCGTGCCTCCACCGCGTGCAGCAGCGCCTGGACGACCGGGGGCGCGGCCGGGCCGACCCCCTGCTGGGCGACCCGGGCGAGCTGGACGGCCTCCCGTCCATGGCCGAGATAGACGGCCTGGCGGGCCATCGTGACCAGGACGTAGGAGCCATAGGCGCGGTCCCCGGCCGCCTGCGCGAGACGCAGCGCCTGGACGAAGTAGCGCTGGGCGAGACCGTGCGCGGCGATGTCGTACGAGGTCCACCCGGCCAGCCGGGTCAGATCGGCCGCCGCGGCGAAGAGCCGGCGGCCCACCGCCTCGCCGTAGGTGCCGCGGAGCATCGGCTCGGCCTCGTGCTCCAGATAGCGCACCAGGGCCTGGCGGGCGTGGCCGCCGCCATAGGCGTGGTCGAGGGTGCGGAAGAGTTCGCCGACCGAGCGCAGCGCGGCGATGTCGCCGCTGGTGACGCGCTGGCCGGGCCCTCTGTCGGCGCCCCGGTCGGTGCCGCGTTCCCGCTGGCGGGGTACGCCGCCGAGGCCGCCCTGCGTGGGCACCCGGCCGTACCCCGGGTCGCGGCCGGTGCGGTCCTCGCCCCGGCCGACCCGGTCGTCGGCGCGCCCGATGAGCCAGTCCCGGCTGGGCACCACGAGCCCCGCCGGGGTGAAGGCGATCTTGCGCAGTTCCATATGGCTGCCGGAGTCCTTGCGCCACAGCCCGCTGACGATGTCCACGGCCTCCTCGGGGGTGGCGGCGAACTCCAGCCCCGCGTAGACGGGGGCACAGGCGTCGAGCCCGAGGTCCTGTGCGGAGAGCCGCCTGCCGAGCCGGCGGGTGAAGACCTCGGCGATCAGTGCCGGTGTCGTACCGCGTGGCTGCTGGCCCCGCAGCCAGCGCGTCACGGACGTCTTGTCGTAGCGCAGGTCCAGTCCGTGTTCGAGACCGAGCTGATCCACCCTCCGGGCCAGGCCCGCATGGGAGAATCCGGCCTCCTGGATGAGTGCGGCCAGTTGGCGGTTGGGCATGCGCGGCGAGGGTCGTTCCGTCATCAGCTATGCGGTCTCCTGCCTTCCGGGCCGGTCACAGCCCTGGTGGCCCTCAAGGAACGGCGCGAATGTAGCGGCCCTTACCGCGAGTACCGCCGCCTCGGCCCCACTTTCATCCGATCGTGTGAGGATCGGGGGTGGTACTGACGGTTTCGTACCCCTCCTGTGGGGGACGGCCGGTCCCGCCCCCGAGGCGTCTCGTGAGGTGCCCCGCACGGACGGTGGAACCCCCGTCCGGCCCGCCCCCGCACCCGGCCGGGGGCCGCCGTACAGTGGCTGGGGCGTGCTGGGTGCACGGTGAGGATCGAGGGAGGCAGTGCCGTGAGTGAGCTGCGGTTCGTCCGGCTGGGCTTCGGTGCGGAAGCGGTCGAGTACCAGGAGGCGTGGCAGCGGCAGCGCGAGGTCCACGCCGCCCGCTTCGCGGACGAGGTCCCGGACACCTGTCTGCTGCTGGAGCACCCGCCGGTCTACACCGCCGGGCGCCGTACGGCGGAGAGCGAGCGTCCCCTGGACGGCACCCCGGTCGTCGATGTGGACCGGGGCGGCAAGATCACCTGGCATGGCCCCGGCCAGCTCGTCGGCTACCCGATCATGAAGCTGCCGCGTCCGGTGGATGTGGTGGCCCATGTCCGCAGGCTGGAGGAGGCGCTGATCCTCGCCTGCGCCGATCTGGGGGTGGCGACCAGCCGGATCGAGGGCCGCAGCGGGGTGTGGGTGCTGGGCGACCCGGTCGAGGAGCGCCCGACGCTCGGCGGTCTCTCGCTGGACTTCGACCCCCGGCTGCACGACGAGGAGTTCGACCCCCGGCTGCACGACGAGGAGTTCGACCCCCGGCTGAACGGCCCGGAGTACGCCCCCTCCAACGCCGGCCAGCGCCGTGAGGACCGCAAGCTGGCCGCGATCGGGATCCGGATCGCCAAGGGCGTCTCGATGCATGGCTTCGCGCTCAATGTGAACCCCGACAACCGCTGGTTCGACCGGATCGTGCCCTGCGGGATCCGGGACGCGGGCGTCACCTCGCTCGCCGCCGAGCTGGGGAGCGGGATCACCATCGCCGAGGTGCTGCCGGTGGTGGAGCGGCGGCTGCGGGAGGTGCTGGAGACCGCCGAGCTGCACCCGAGGACCGTGGCGGACCAGGCCCCGCAGGCCCCCTCAGCCCCCTCGGTCCCACCCGCCCCTTCCGCCCCGGACGCCGTCCCGATGGCGCCCCGGTAGCCGCCCGCTCCGGCCCCTGGGCCGTCCGGGGGAATGCACCCCGCTGCCTGCGGGTTGGCCGGAGAGAAGACCTTGCACATGACGGGCGTACCCTGGTGGACGCCGCAGATTCGAATGCCGCGCTAGCAGAAAGGGGCGCCGACGTGTCCGCTGTCGCACCCGACGGACGCAAGATGCTGCGCCTGGAGGTCAGGAACAGCCAGACCCCCATCGAGCGCAAGCCCGAGTGGATCAAGACCCGGGCGAAGATGGGCCCCGAGTACACGAAGATGCAGAACCTCGTGAAGAGCGAGGGGCTGCACACGGTGTGCCAGGAGGCGGGCTGTCCCAACATCTACGAATGCTGGGAGGACCGCGAGGCGACCTTCCTCATCGGCGGCGACCAGTGCACCCGGCGCTGTGACTTCTGCCAGATCGACACCGGCAAGCCGCAGGCGCTGGACCGCGACGAGCCCCGCCGGGTCGGCGAGTCGGTCGTCACCATGGATCTGAACTACGCGACCATCACCGGTGTCGCCCGGGACGACCTGGAGGACGGCGGCGCCTGGCTGTACGCGGAGACCGTGCGGCAGATCCATCTCCAGACCGCCGGCCGCGAGAGCGGCCCGACCAAGGTCGAGCTGCTGGCCCCCGACTTCAACGCGGTCCCCGAGCTGCTGGACGAGGTCTTCGCCTCCCGCCCCGAGGTCTTCGCGCACAATGTGGAGACCGTGCCGCGGATCTTCAAGCGGATCCGGCCCGGCTTCCGCTACGAGCGTTCGCTGGAGGTCATCACCCGGGCCCGCGAGGCCGGTCTGGTGACCAAGTCCAATCTGATCCTGGGCATGGGCGAGGAGCGCGCGGAGGTCAGCGAGGCCCTGCGCCAGCTGCACGACGCCGGGTGCGAGCTGATCACCATCACGCAGTATCTGCGACCCTCGGTGCGCCACCACCCGGTGGAGCGGTGGGTGAAGCCCATGGAGTTCGTGGAGCTGAAGGACGAGGCCGATCAGATCGGCTTCTCCGGGGTCATGTCCGGACCGCTGGTGCGTTCCTCGTACCGGGCGGGACGGCTGTACGGCCAGGCCATGGAGCGGCGCGGGACGCCGGTGGCCCCGGTCGCCGGGGAGCTGGCCACCCAGGCGGTCTGAGGCCCGGACCAGGACCATCGGTGCGGCCATCGGTGTGTGAATTCAAGCACAAGTGACTACCGACAGGTAACCACGGAGTGGGCGGCGCGGCCCGTACTCCCCCGCAGGTCGCGGGGTGGATGTACGGGTCGCGTCAGGCTTTAGCGGGTGCGCGTATAGGTTTCATAGGCGTTTGACCCCCTGGTCACCCGCTGGTAACACCAATGCGTAACCCTTTTTTCACGTACCGCACCCAGTACCGCACCCGCGCAGCACTTCTCCCCCGCACCGCACCCGCGCGTACAGCGCCACGCATCTGTACCGCACGACCGCTGTACCGCACGCCCGCCCGACGCCTCCCGCACCGGCCAGGACGGACTGCTCCCACCACCTGTCGACCACTTTGTCCCGAGGGGGCCTCACCCATGCAGGCGGCGCCAGTACGCCCGATCCGTCCCGTCCCGTCCGTCGGCTCCGCGCGCCTGGTGCGCGCCCAAGCCCTGCCCTCCGTCACCGGAGCCCTGCGCGCGATGGAGTCGCTGCTGCTCGGCGGTGGCCAGCGCACCGCCCGCCGCAACGCCTGGACCGCCGTCCTGGAGGACCGGCGCCGGGCCAAGGACCGGGTGGAGACCCAGCACGTACTGGAGGCCGTGGCTGGCCGGGGTCCGGCGGCCACGTAAACTTCGGATTATGGCGAGGAAGGCAAACTCCGACAGCGGTGACGCCGCTGCGAACCCGGGGCGACTCAAGCAGATCGCTCTGACGTACAAGATGACGCGGAAGGCCGACCCCAAGGTCGGGCTGATCATCGCGGCCGTGGGGCTCGTGACCTTCGGCGCCTTCCTCGGTCTGGGCTTCTGGCTGGGGTACCCGATCTATCTGGGCATCCTGGGCTTCCTGATCGCTTTCCTCGCGATGGCCATCGTCTTCGGACGGCGCGCCGAGCGGGCGGCGTTCGGGCAGATGGAAGGCCAGCCGGGCGCGGCGGCGGCGGTGCTCCAGAACGTCGGCCGGGGCTGGACGACGACCCCCGCGGTGGCGATGAACCGCAACCAGGACGTGATCCACCGTGCCGTGGGCAAGGCGGGCATCGTCCTGGTCGCCGAGGGCAACCCGAACCGGCTGAAGCCGATGCTGGCCGCCGAGAAGAAGAAGATGGCGCGGATCGTCGTCGATGTGCCCGTCCACGACATCCTGGTCGGCACCGGCGAGGGCCAGGTGCCGCTGAAGAAGGTCCGGACGAAGATGCTGAAGCTGCCCCGGATCCTCTCGGGCGCGCAGGTGGCCGCGGCCAATGACCGCCTGAAGGCGCTCGGTGACCTGATGAGCAATATGCCGATGCCGAAGGGTCCGATGCCGAAGGGCATGCGGATGCCGCGCGGCGGCGGCAAGATGCGCTGATCCGCACGGCGACGACATGAAGAGGGGCTCCCGGAATCGTCCGGGAGCCCCTTTTTCCTGCTCTTCTTTCCGCTCGTGGGCTACCTGCGCACCTGGACCGCGCGGGAGAAGCGGTCGTGGAGGCCGCGTCCGTCCCGGTCCCAGATCAGCGCGGGCAGACCCAGGCTGAGCAGCACGCTCCGCAGGACGGACCGGCCGAAGCCCAGCCGCCCGCCGTCGGTGGAGATCACCCAGATCCCGAGGAGCCGCTTGCCGGGGGTGAAGCCCACCGTGCCGGTGGTCAGCAGATGGAGGACGAGGAAGACACCCAGCGCCCAGTTGGAGGTGATCTGCGCGGACTCGCCCCGGGCCAGCAGCCCGTACGCGATCAGGTAGCAGAGCCCCCAGTCGATGAAGAGTGCGCCGAAGCGCCGTCCGAGGGGGGCCATGGAGCCCGGTCCTGCCTCCGGCAGACCGAGCCGCTTGCCCCGGTGTCCGAAGTCGACGCCCATGTCCTCGGCGGCCGCGCGCGGCCCGGAGAGCCACGATCCGATTGCTTGCCTGTTGTCCACCCGTCCACGGTACTGTGTGCGGTTCCGATCACTGGGGCCCGCCCCCGCCGTGGGACGCCCCGTCCCGCCGCCCGCCCGGCCTGCCCCTCTCCCCGTAGACCTCCGTCGCAGGTCACACCCGTCACCAGTCGGTTAACGTGGGCGAAACAAACGGGTCATGCTGGAGAAATCCGGTCTGCCTAAGGTCGGTCCCGCGTGTGCCACCGCACTGGCCGCGACAGCCGCAAACCCGCCCCACGGACCTGGGGACGGGAGTAGGAGGAGTTGGATGTTCCAGAACGCCGACGACGCGAAGAAGTACATCGCCGACGAGGACGTCAAGTTCGTCGATGTCCGGTTCTGCGACCTGCCGGGTGTGATGCAGCACTTCACGATCCCGGCCGCGGCGTTCGACCCGGACGAGGAGCTGGCCTTCGACGGCTCGTCCATCCGTGGCTTCCAGGCGATCCACGAGTCGGACATGGCGCTCCGCGCCGACCTGTCGACGGCCCGGCTGGACCCGTTCCGCCGTGACAAGACCGTCAACATCAACTTCTTCATCCACGACCCGATCACGGGCGAGCAGTACAGCCGTGACCCGCGGAACATCGCCAAGAAGGCGGAGGCGTACCTCGCCTCGACCGGTATCGCGGACACCGCGTACTTCGGTCCGGAGGCGGAGTTCTACGTCTTTGACTCGGTGCGCTTCAACACCTCCGCCAACGAGGGCTTCTACCACATCGACTCCGAGGCCGGCGCCTGGAACACCGGTGCGGTCGAGGACAACCGCGGTTACAAGGTCCGCTACAAGGGCGGCTACTTCCCGGCTCCCCCGGTCGACCACTTCGCCGACCTGCGCGCGGAGATCTCGCTGGAGCTGGACCGCCAGGGCCTTCAGGTCGAGCGCCAGCACCACGAGGTGGGCACGGCCGGCCAGGCGGAGATCAACTACAAGTTCAACACCCTGCTCGCCGCCGCCGACGACCTGATGCTCTTCAAGTACATCGTGAAGAACGTCGCCTGGCGCAACGGCAAGACCGCGACCTTCATGCCGAAGCCGATCTTCGGCGACAACGGCTCGGGCATGCACGTCCACCAGTCGCTGTGGCAGGGCGGCTCCCCGCTCTTCTACGACGAGCAGGGTTACGCGGGCCTCTCGGACACCGCCCGCTACTACATCGGCGGCATCCTCAAGCACGCCCCGTCGCTGCTGGCCTTCACCAACCCGACGGTGAACTCGTACCACCGCCTGGTCCCCGGCTTCGAGGCCCCGGTCAACCTGGTCTACTCGCAGCGCAACCGCTCCGCCGCGATGCGCATCCCGATCACGGGCTCCAACCCGAAGGCCAAGCGCGTCGAGTTCCGCGCCCCGGACCCGTCCTCCAACCCCTACCTCGCCTTCTCCGCCCTCCTCCTCGCGGGCCTCGACGGCGTCAAGAACAAGATCGAGCCCGCCGAGCCGATCGACAAGGACCTCTACGAGCTGGCCCCCGAGGAGCACGCGGGCGTCCCCCAGGTCCCGACCTCCCTCCCGGCCGTCCTCGAAGCCCTGGAGCAGGACAACGAGTACCTCCAGGCCGGCGGCGTCTTCACCTCGGACCTGATCGAGACCTGGATCGACTACAAGCGCACCAACGAGATCGCCCCGATCCAGCTGCGCCCGCACCCGCACGAGTTCGAGCTGTACTTCGACCTCTAAGCCGCAGGCCCAGCTCGCCCGGGCCTGAGCTCCGACACAGGGCCGCCACCTCCTCCTGGGGGTGGCGGCCCTCGGTCGTGCGGTCAGTCGCGTGGGGCGTCGTCGGTCCAGGAGGAGAGGGCCTTCCGCAGGAGTTCCTTGGCGGCGTCGCCGTACAGGGCCGCCTCACGCATCCTGTCGAACGCCTTGCGATAGAGGGCGACCTCGTCCGCCTCGGTGACGGTCACGCCCGAGGAGACCAGCTCGACGTGGACCTCGTCGCCGTACATGGTGAAGGCGTGGAGAGGATGCATGTTCACGCGTGCCGAGACGGGAACGATGCCGAGCGTGAGCGAGGGCAGGTCGATGTCGCGGAGGATCCGGTCGATCTGCTCGCGCATGACCTCGGGCCCGCCGATGTTCGTGTGGAGGGCCTGCTCCCCGAGGACGACGTCGTAGCTGTGCTCACCGTCGTACAGCACCTGCTGGCGCTGCATACGTTTGGCGACTCCCGCCGGCACGTCGTTCGGGATCCCCAGGAATTCGACCACTTGGCCCAGGATCACGGTGGCGTAGGCCTCGGTCTGGAGCGTCCCCCAGATCATGGTGGGCACGTACGCCACGCCCTCGCGCGTCTCCTGATACCGGCGGACCACCTCGTCCTGGATCGACTCGGTACCGGTGGACAAGCGCTCCTGCCACGGAATGGAACTCGTCACCCGTATCTCCTCCTGACTCATTCCTCAGCAGCCCTCGTACTGCTCGTCGCTCGCCTCCGCGTGGGCGGTGATGCATGGGTTGAGCAGGATGATCGCGGGAGCGTCGCCGGGGGCTGGACGACGACGGCTGCGCGGCCGATGCCGAGGTCGCGCATCTGCTGGCTGGGCCGAACGTCCGTCAACCGAACTCCCCTTGGTTCGTGTCGTATTCGGGTCGAGCCCGGAACCGCCACTCCAGACGGTACCGAGCGCGCAGTGCGGGTGTGGTGGTGATCCATGTGAACGTCCGATGTTCACCGTCGTCACGGCGGATGGGTGGGGTGCGGAGCGGGGAGGCTTCGGCGGGCATGCAGGTCTCGGTGCGGCCAGGCCGGCGACCGCCCCCACGGGACATCTCGCCATCGGGCTCCTCACTGCGTCACGCCTGGCCGCCGGAGTCCCGACGGCTTCTTCGCCCGCTTCGACACCCCGGCCGAGGACAAGGAAGCCATCGCTCGGGGCGTGGAGAGGCGGGTCTGCTGCCCTTCCGGGGGTGGCGGCCTTCGCGCCGCCCCGGGCCCGCAGGGCGGGCCCAACGCGCCCGGATGGCGCAGTCGTTCAGCATGTCCGAGTAAGGAGGACACCACCCGGAGGCCCTAGGGTGTTCGGCATGTCTGAGCCTGAAGTGTTGCGGATCGTGTCCCGGTCGTCGCCCATGGCGCTGGCCCAGGTGGAGCGGGTGCGGGCGGAGTTGGCGGGGGTGAGGCCGGGGATCAGGACCGAGGTGGTGGCGGTGACGACCTCGGGGGACCGGTGGATGGGGGATCTCGCCCGGTTGGGTGGGAAGGGGGCGTTCACCAAGGAGGTGGACGCGGCGCTGGTCGCCGGGGAGGCGGATCTGGCGGTGCACTGTGTGAAGGACGTCCCGGCGGACCGGCCGTTGCCGGCGGGGACGACCTTCGCGGCGTTTCTGCGGCGGGACGACATCCGGGACGCGCTGGTGCACCCGGGTGGGCTGGCCCTGGACGAGCTGCCCGCCGGGACGCGGATCGGGACCTCCTCGGTGCGCCGGGTGGCCCAGCTCGCCGCCTCGCATCCCCGGCTGGAGTGCGTGCCGATGCGCGGGAACGCCAACCGGCGGCTGGAGAAGCTGGCCGCCGGGGACGCGGACGCGCTGCTGCTCGCGGTGTCGGGGCTGGAGCGGATCGGCCGTACGGATGTGATCAGCGAGGTGCTGTCCGAGGAGGTCATGTGCCCGCCGATCGGCGCGGGGATCCTGGCGCTCCAGTGCCGGGAGGACGACACGGCGACGATCGACGTGGTGAGCGCGCTGGGCGACCCCCAGGCGCACCGGGAGGCGACCGCGGAGCGGATGCTGCTCCATGTGCTCCAGGGGCACTGCAACTCGCCGATCGCCGGTTACGCGCGGTCGGAGTCGAGCGGGGATCTGTCGCTGCGGGCCAAGGTCTTCACCCCGGACGGCAAGCGGGTGCTGAACGCCCATGAGTGGGCGGGTCCGCTGGATCCGGCGACGCTCGGGACCTCGGTGGCGGTGGCGCTGCTGCGGCAGGGGGCCAGGGAGCTGATCGACGGCATCCCGCACTGAGACCGCAGACCTTCTCTTTTGCACTAGTGCAGGAATTGTTTGCGGCTAGTGCAGCGAGGGGTTAGCGTCATCGGTATGTCCGCGAGAACCCCCGTACCCGTCACCCTGACCGGACGTCATATCCGGCTGGAACCCCTCACGCTGTCGCACCTCCCCGATCTCTTCGCCGCCGGCGGCGGGGACGAGGAGGTCTGGCGCTGGCTCGGCACCCCGGTCCCCCGTACCGAGGAGGAGCTGGCCGCCGTGGTCCGGGAGGTGCTGGCCGATCCCGGTACGGTCGCCTTCGCGGTGGTGTCGCTGGAGTCGGGCCGGGCCATCGGCTGGACCACCTATCTGGACATCGCCCCCGGCGACGAACGGCTGGAGATCGGCTGGACCTGGTACGGCCGGGCCCACTGGCGCACCGCCGTCAACACCGAGGCCAAGCTGCTGCTGCTCGGCCATGCCTTCGACGATCTCGGCATGGGCCGGGTGCAGTTGAAGACCGATCACCTCAATGAGCGCTCCCAGGCGGCCATCGCCCGTCTCGGCGCCCGGCGCGAGGGGGTCCTGCGCCGGCATCGGCAGCGGCCCGACGGCACCTGGCGGGACACCGTCTACTTCTCCGTCCTCGCCGCCGAGTGGCCCACCGTGCGGGAGGGTCTCCGTGCCCGCCGCTGAACCCCTGATCACCGTACGGCGGCTGACGTATTACCCGGTGAAGGGCTGCGCCGGAACGGATGTCCGCTCGGCGCGGACCGTGGCGACCGGGCTGGCGCACGACCGGCTCTTCATGGTGGTCGACGCCGCCGACCACACCTTCCACAGCCAGCGGACCCTCCCCCTGCTCGCCGCCGTACGGCCCGAGGTCCTGGACGGCGGCGCCCGGCTGCGGCTCAGCGCCGACGGAGTGGAACCCCTGCTGGCCGAGGTCGCCCCGGAAGGGCCGCGCCGGGAGGTCAGTATGTTCGGCAAGCCCCTGGGGGAGGCCGTGGACCAGGGCGACGACACCGCCGGATGGTTCTCGCAGGTCCTGGGGACGGCGGTCCGGCTGGTACGGGTGCGGCCCGGCTTCGACCGCGACGGCTGGGGCGACACCCCCGGCAAGGTCGCCTTCGGGGACGCCCATGCCCTGCTGGTCGCCTCCACCGCCTCCCTGGACGAGCTGAACGCCCGCATCACGGCGGGCGGCGGCCGGCCGGTGCCGATGGACCGCTTTCGCGCCAATGTGGTCCTCGACGGCTGCCCCGGGCCGCACTCCGAGGACGAGATGAGCCGGATGGCGATCGGCACCGCCGTCCTCGCCCGCTCCACCCCGGCGACCCGCTGCGCGGTACCCATGGTGGACCAGCTGACGGGGGTACGGGACGGGCCCGAGCCCATCCGCACGCTCTCCACGTACCGGCGGGACCCCGCCCAGGGCAACAAGATCGCCTTCGGGCTGAAGGCGGCGGTCCTGCGGGAAGGGGTGATCTCGGTGGGCGACCCGGTGACCCCCGAGTGGCGCGCCGCGGAGACCCCTGTACGGGCAGGGGCGGGCGGATGAAGGAGCGGGCCGGTCGTCGGACCGGCCCGCCCGGGGCTCAGCGGCCGTAGCGGATCAGCGCCCTGACCATCCGGCAGGTGGTGTCGGACGGCGGGTGCAGACCGATCCGCTCCGCCGTCTCACGGATACGGCCGTTGTCGGCGGTGGCGGGGTGGTGCACCCCCGTGTCCAGCAGGGCGATGGCGAGCCGCATCGCCTTCAGCCGGCGGTTGTGGCTGATGTACCACTCGCGGGGGAGGCCCGCCGGGAGCGGCGCCTTCCGCAGCGGGGCACAGGCGGTGACGATCTCGGCCGGCCGCCGCGATCGGGTCGAACGGCCGGCACTGCGGGACGGTCGGGTGGTGGTGGTCGGCGACGTCGTGGTGAGGCGGGCAGCGGCCATCGGCATCCTCCGGGCACGGTGGCGGAACCTTCTCGAACTACTGTCCATTCTAGTTCCCGGCACTGACAATCGGCCCTGGCCAGACGGTGTTTACCCACCCCCAGAGGTCCCGGGAGGCCCCGGAAAGCCCCGGGCATGGATCCAGGGGAGTCGGGTCAGGCGCGGTCGTCCGTCCCCGCGACCTTCCCCGTCGCCAGCGCGATCCGGTTCCAGGTGTTGATCGTCAGGATCAGCGCGATCAGCTGGGCCAGCTCCGCCTCCTCGAAGTGGGCGGCGGCCCGCTCGTACACCCCGTCCGGGACACCGGCGTCCGCGATCAGGGTGACCGCCTCGGTCAGCGCCAGAGCGGCCTGTTCCTTCTCCGTGAAGAAGTGCCGCGCCTCCCGCCACACGGCCGTCATATGCAGCCGCTCCTCGCTCTCCCCCGCCCGGCGCGCGTCGGTGGTGTGCATATGCAGGCAGTAGGCGCAGTGGTTGAGCTGCGAGGAGCGGATCTGCACCAGCTCCACCAGGGCGGGGTCGAGACCGGCACGGGCCGCGGCGTCCAGGCCGATCACGGCGCGGAACACCTGGGGTGCCTGGCGGGCGAAGTCGATCCGGGCCATGGTCGTGGTCTGCTCGGTCGCTGCTGTCGTCGTCATGGGTACGACTCTAGGATCGCAGGCGACCGGTTGGGAGGTGCATTTCCATGGCGAAATCATGGGTCAATTCAGCGGAGGTCCTGGGCGCCGATCTCCATCTGGAGCTGTCGGGCGCGGGCAGCCGGCGGGCCGCGCTGACCCGCGTACTGCGCGAGGCGGTACGGAGCGGGCGGCTCGCGCCCGGGGCACGGCTGCCCCCGTACCGCTCGCTCGCCGCCGATCTGGGCATCGCCCGGAACACCGTGGCCGACGCCTACGCCGAACTGGTCGCCGAGGGCTGGCTCACCGCCCGCCAGGGCTCGGGGACCCGGGTCGCCGCCGGGACGGGTCCGACCGCCCCCGTGCCCCGGCGGACCGTGCCGGAGAGCGCCCGGCGGCCGGTGCACGATCTGACGCAGGGGCGGCCGGACCCGTCCGCCTTCCCCCGCGCCGCCTGGCTGGCCTCGGCCCGCCGGGCGCTCTCCGCCGCCCCGCACGACGCCTTCGGGCCCGGCGACCCCCGGGGCCGGGTGGAGCTGCGGGAGGCGCTGGCGGAGTATCTGGCGCGGACCCGCGGGGCACGGTCAGGGCCCGACCGGATCGTGATCTGCTCCGGCGCCGCCCACGGTCTGCGGCTGCTCGCCGGGGTGGTGGGCCGCCGCTGGGCGGTGGAGGCGTACGGACTCCCCTTCCACCGGGGGCTGCTGACCTCCGCCGGGGCCGTCACCACCCCGCTGGCCGTCGACGCGCACGGCGCCGAGGTGGCCGCGCTGCGCCGGGAGAACGCCGTTCTGCTCACCCCCGCCCATCAGTTCCCCACCGGCGGCCCGCTGGGGCCCCGGCGCCGGGCCGCCGCCGTGGAGTGGGCGCGCGCGGCCGGCGGGCTGGTGGTGGAGGACGACTACGACGGCGAGTTCCGCTACGACCGCCAGCCGGTGGGGGCGCTCCAGTCGCTGGACCCGGAGATGGTGGCGCTGCTGGGCTCGGTGAGCAAGAGCCTCTCCCCCACCCTGCGGCTGGGCTGGATGGTGCTGCCCGAGCGGCTGGTCGAGCCGGTCCTCGCGGCCAAGGGCGAACGGGAGCAGTGGTCGAGCGCCACGGAACAGCTCACCCTCGCGGACTTCCTGACCTCCGGCTCGTACGACCGTCATGTCCGGCGCATGCGGCAGCGGTACCGCCGCCGCCGGGACCGGCTCACCGAGGTGCTGGCCGAACGGGCGCCGGGGGTCGGGGTGAGCGGGATCGCGGCCGGTCTCCACGCGGTCCTCGAACTGCCGCCGGGCACCGAGCGCTCGGTGGTCAAGGCGGCGTCCTGGCAGGGGCTCGCGGTCGAGGGGCTGGCCGGCTACCGGCACCCGGAGAGCACGGAGCGCCGGGACGGGCTGGTGGTGGGGTACGCGACCCCGACCGACCACGGGTACGCGGCGGCCCTGGACGCGCTCTGCCGGGCGCTGCCCCCGGGGGCCACCGCCTGAGCCCCCGACCGGTCCTCGGTACGGATCGCCGACCGGGAGGCGGTCGTCGAGGAGATCCGGCGGAAGACGGCGCCGGTGAGACGGGGCAGGGGGACGAGGGGCGGTCAGGGGGACGACGGCGGAAGTGTCGGCTCGGGCGATCCCGGCGGCTTGGGCAACGACGGTGGCGACGCGGGCGACTTCGGCGGCGACGGTGCCGGTGGAGCCGAGGAGTCCGGCTCCTGAGACCACCGGGCACCCCGGCCGTCGCGGTCAGGGCCGTCGCGATCGGGACCGGAGCCCGCACCGGCCCGCCACCCGCGCCCCGGGAACACCATCCGCCCCGCGTCCGCACCCGCACCCGCCCCCGCTCAGCCCTCGCGGTCCAGCTGCTCCTCCGCCTCCGCCAGGATCTCCGTCACCCGGAGCCCGAACCGCACATCGCACGGATGCTGACGCCCGGTACGGATCGACGCGCGCAGCTCGTCCACCGCACCCCGGAACGCGGTGACCGGATCGTCCCACTTCGGCATCACCACCTTCCCGTGCTCCCCCACCAGCTCCACCCGTGCGCCCGCGCCCGCCGCCGGGGCGCTCAGCCCCAGCGTGACCGCGCTCGACGCCCCCGAGGTGTGCCGCAGCGTCAGATGGACGGTGTCGGCGGGGCCGGAGACCGCCGTCACCCGGGTCACCTCGCCCAGCAGCGGCACCAGGACCGACAGGGCGTGCGGCCCGATGTCCCAGAGCCCGCCGCGCTCCCGCCGCCAGGGCGACGGCGGATCGCCGCTGTCCACCCCGTGCGCGTACCGCGAGCCCAGCCAGCGGGCCTGGGCCGTGAACCAGCCGCCCATCGCGCTCTGTTCGGCGATCCAGCTCTCGGTGTCGGGCGCGAACCGCAGGGTGCAGAAGACCACCGAGGCGACCTGGGCCCGCGCGGCGGCGTCCGCGGTGGCCAGCGCCGCGGCCACGGTGGTGGCGACCGGCTTGTCCAGCAGCAGATGACGGCCCGCCGCCGCGGCCCGCGCGGCCAGCGGCGCCTGGATGTCCGGCGGCAGGGCGAAGGCCACGGCGTCGCTGTCGGCGAGCAGTGCGTCGATCCCCTCCTCCCCGCAGTAGGCGGTGACGCCATGGGCGGTGGCCAGCTCCGCCGCCGCCTCGGGCCGTCTGGCCCAGACGCCGGTGAAGACGACACCGCCATGGGCACTCAGTGCGGGCGCCTGGGTCTGCTGTGCCCACGGTCCGGCGCCGAGGAGCCCGCAGCGCAGCTTCGGAGGAGGAGTGTGGGTGGTCATGGCCCCAGTGTGCCGCTCCGGGGGGCACCCCGGCGGGAAAATGCCGGGAAAATACGAGGAACCGTACCTTCCCGGGGTGTTATGTTCCCCGGGCCGGCCGCGGGACTCCGGCGCGACTTCCGGGACTTGCCTGTCAGCAAATGATTTCGCTGTTCGCGCCCCCATTCCCCGGCCGGCTCTTTCGACATGAGGGGCATGCGCGGCATGCGGGGCACGCGTGCATGAGGGGGCGGTATGGAGAGCAGGGAGCCCGGGTCCGCCGGGGAGGGCTTCGCGGATCTGGTCGCCGCCGAGGACGTCCTGCTCTTCGTCAACGCGACCGTCACGGCGACCGGACAGCGCGAGTTCCGCTCGACCGAGCGGGAGCAGCGGCTGTCCCTGGCGTTTCTGCATGAGTACGTGCTGGTCAACTATCGCCCGGTGTACGCGGCGGCGCTCGCCCTGGACATCAACGACCACAACGCGGCCCTGATCGTCGCCGGGCTGCTGCGCACCGCGGGCGAGACCGACGCCGCCGGCCGCCGTCATGAGGGCGGGCTGATCGCGGCCCGGCTGGCGGTGCTGCCGCCGCAGCGGGTCTACCGGCTCTTCGGGGCGCTGCGCTCGGCCGGGGTCAACAACCGCCGGACCCGGGCGATCCAGCGGGAGTGGCTGGCGGACCGGCCCGATCTGGCGCTGGACGCGGTGAAGTACCGGGGCGGGCTGCGGACGGCGCTGCGCCATGGCCATCACCGGACCGCGCCGGAGCTGGGCGACTTCCTCTTCCGCCCCGGGGCGCGGACACGGTACGGCCATCCGCTGCTGGAGGCGTACCGCCGGGCGCACTACGAGAAGGACGCCCTGTACGAGCTGCCGTTCACGGTGGCCGAGGGGTTCGCGGCCCGGCGCGGGGTGGCCCGGGGGGAGTTCCTGGAGCGGATCGCGCCCCGGATGACCCGGCTGGAGCGGCTGCGCACCCAGCGCACCGGCCCCGCCGCGGATCTCTCCGCCATGCCGCTGACCCGGCTGGCGCTGTACACGCTGTCGCTCTCCCTGGCGGAGCGGTCCGCGCGGCGGGCGGAGCTGACCGGGGCGCTGCGGACGGCCGCGCGCCGGGTCGCGGGCCCGCACGCGGGAAGCTGGGGCCGGGTGGCGGCGGTGCTGGACGACAGCTGGTCGTCGTCGGGTTCCGGGGTCAAGCGGCGGCGTCCGCTGGCGGTGGCGCTGGGCGCGCACTTCCTGCTGGAGGCGCTGGCGGGCTCGTACCGCGCGCACTGGGTCTCCGGTGCCGGGGACCCGCTGCTGATCCGGCCCGTCGGGGCGACCCCGCTGGGTGCGCGGGTCCTGGACGCGCTGGAGGACTCCCCGGGCCGGCTGGTGATCGTCTCCGATGGCTGGGAGAACGCCCCGCCGGGGCTCGCAGGTGAGGTGCTGCGGCTGTGGCGCACCCGTCTCGATCCGGGGCGGCGGACCTCGGTGGTGCATATGAACCCTGTATACGACGCGGACGGTTTTGATGTGCGGCGGCTGGCGCCGGGGGTGCCGGCGGCGGGCATCCGGGACGCGGAGGATCTGCCGGCGCTGGTGGAGATCGCGCAGTTCGCCGAGGGGCGGACCGGTCTCGCGGAGCTGCGCTCCTATCTGGACCGGCGCACGGTGGACTTCCTCGCCCGGCACGGTCGGCGGCAGCGGGCGGTGGCCCGGTGAGCCGGCTGGATCTGACGGGTCTGACGGCCCGGCCCGCGCAGGTGTGGGGCGGTATCCGGCTGGTGCCGCTGGTCCGGGACGAGCCGGTGGCGGGGCTGCGGCTGCGGCCGGAGGCGCGCGGTGCGGCGGACGGCTCCGGCGAGCTGTGCGACCCGGGTGCCGACGGCCTCGCGGACGAGGTCGCGTACATCCCGCACGGGCTGGTCGTGGACTGGTCCGACGGGCCGGACGGGCCCGGCTCCGGCTCCGATCCTGCGGGCCCGGGGTCGACGGGCTCCGGTCCGACGGCGGTGTACGGGACCCAGCTCGGCGGAGCCGCCGGTGAGCGGGCGGGCCGCCGGGGCCGGGGACGGCCGGCGCCGCCGGTGCGCATCCCCCTCCGGGACCACCAGCGGCTGGTCCGGCGCCATCGCTCGCAGGGCTCCCCCGAGCCCCGGCTGCGCTTCCTGCCGCTCCGGCTGGCCCTGGACGGCTATCTCTCCCTGCACTTCGGCGGCCCGCCGGTGGTGTGGGAGGAGTGGACCCGGCGGGCGGTCCGGCAGGGGCTGCCGCCCCGGTCGGTGGCGGCGTACACGGGCCGGCAGGTGCCGGGGCTCGCCGAGGCGCTGCGGATCTTCGAGATCCACCCGGGTCAGTGCGGTGTGCTGGTGTACGCGGCGGACTCGCTCGCGGCGGCGTTCGCCGTACCCCACCCGGAGGACTATCGGGTGCTGCACCCGACGCTGGTGGAGGATCTGTACGGCGAGGTGGTCCATCAGTACGCGTTCTTCGGGGCGCCGGTGCCGGAGTTCACGGCGGAGCTGGGCGACGGGCGGCACATCCGCTCGCTCGCGGATCTGCGGGCGGCGGCGCGGGGGGCCGAGCGTGCCTGGGAGGAGGGGCACTCGACGCTGATGGCGGCGCGGCTGCTGGACGCCCCGTACGCGTTCCGGCGGGTGTACACGCTGGGGTCGTTCACGCTCTGGCGCTTCCTGCCGTCGTTCCGGCGCGGGGAGCCGGAGCAGCACATCGGGGAGACGATCACCGACCACAAGGGGCGGGTCGCCTTCCTGAAGACCTTCCGGCTGTCGGAGGCGCAGACGGGGCGGGCCTATCTGCTCCAGCGGCTGCACGAGCACGACTGGCATCTGGACCGTACGGCGGAGGCGATCGGGACGGACCGGGCGGATCTGGTCCGCCGGCTGCGGGAGGCGGGCTTCGACGAGCTGCTGAAGCAGGGTGCCGAGCGTCACCCCCGTACCCCAGGCGCCTCGTAACGCCGCACAGGCACCTCAGGCACCACGTAACACAGGGTTCACAAACGGGCAACGGACGGGAAATGGGGCATTGCGAAGCTGCGGGGCATACCGCACGACCCGCAAAGGATGAGACCCGTGACCTTCAAGGCTGAGTACATCTGGATCGACGGCACCGAGCCGACGGCGAAGCTGCGTTCCAAGACGAGGATCCTCGCCGCCGGTGCGGAGCTGCCGATCTGGGGCTTCGACGGGTCGAGCACCAACCAGGCCAAGGGCGGCTCCTCCGACCGCGTGCTGCGGCCGGTCTTCGTCTGCCCGGACCCGATCCGCGGCGGGGCCGACGACGTCCTGGTGCTCTGCGAGGTCCTGAACACGGACATGACCCCGCACGAGTCCAACACCCGCGCCGAGCTGGCCGAGCTGGCGGAGCGGTTCGCCGCGCAGGAGCCGATCTTCGGGATCGAGCAGGAGTACACCTTCTTCCAGGGCGAGCGTCCCCTCGGCTTCCCGGCCCAGGGCTTCCCGGCGCCGCAGGGCGGCTACTACTGCGGTGTGGGCGTGGACGAGATCCACGGCCGCGATGTGGTCGAGAAGCACCTGGAGAACTGTCTGACGGCCGGTCTGGGCATCTCCGGCATCAACGCCGAGGTCATGCCGGGCCAGTGGGAGTTCCAGGTGGGACCGCTCGCCCCGCTGGAGGTCGCCGACCAGCTGTGGGTGGCGCGCTGGCTGCTCTACCGCACCGCCGAGGACTTCGGGGTCTCCGCGACGCTGGACCCGAAGCCGGTCAAGGGCGACTGGAACGGCGCGGGCGCGCACACCAACTTCTCCACGCGGGCGATGCGTGAGGGGTACGACGCGATCATCACCGCCTGTGAGTCGCTGGGCGAGGGGTCCAAGCCGCTGGACCACGTCAAGAACTACGGCGCGGGCATCGACGACCGGCTCACCGGGCTGCACGAGACCGCCCCGTGGAACGAGTACAGCTACGGCGTCTCCGACCGGGGTGCCTCGGTGCGGATCCCGTGGCAGGTGGAGCAGGAGGGCAAGGGGTACATCGAGGACCGCCGGCCCAACGCCAACGTCGACCCGTATGTGGTGACGCGGCTGATGGTGGACACCTGCTGCACGGCGCTGGAGAAGGCCGGGCAGGTCTGATCCCACCGGCAGGGAGGGGCGTCCGCCAGGGTGGCGGGCGCCCCTTCGGCATGTCCCGGGGCCTTCTGACCGGCCGTCGGGAGGGGTGACGGCGGGGTCCGGCGGGAACGCCGATGTGATGAGACAGCTGTCTCGCAGGGTGAGAGCGAGGGTCGTTCGGGAGGGGCGCATCTGCTTCAATGAGCCCATGGTCGGCTATGAGAACCCCGCGACAGGTCGTTGTGACCTTGAGCCGTTCTGGCCTTCCCGTCAGCACCATGACTTCGACCGTGAGTGTTGCCGCGCGCTGAACGCGCGGGCCCACTAAAGCCGGTCACCCACCGGCCTTCGGCCCGGCGCGCACGACGTACGTCCGTCCCCCTCGGCTAGACGACTCCTCAGCGCGAAAGAGAGCTGTCCTCTCATGGTGAACCACCGTCCGTTCTCCGCCGTTCCCACCACCGCCGTCGCCGCCGCGGGTACCTCGGCGCCCGGGGCGACCGCACCGAACCGCGCCCGGCACCGGCTGCGCGCGATAGACCGCGACGAGGTGGTGGCCCCCGGTGGCCTCGCCGACGTGGTCGAACTGCTGCCGCCGGGGGCCACCTGGCTGCCCGCGCCCCAGCACGATCTGCCCAGCCTGCCGGGGCGTCCGCCGATGGTCGGCTATCTCGTCCTCGTCCCGGCGGACCGACTCGGTACGGACCGGATCGGCGCGGATCGGCGCGGCACGGACCGGCTCGGTACGGACCGACTCGGCCGGGCGGGGCGCGCCGCCGCCGTGCCGGAGCCCGTGGCCCCGCCCGCCGGTGACCCCGCGGGGGGCCCGATCCGTATCGACGCCGCCGAGCGGGTGGCGCTCGTGGACGACCGCGAACTGGATCTGACCTACCTGGAGTTCGAACTGCTGGCCCATCTGGTGGCCCATCCGCACCGGGTGCACAGCCGCGACCACCTGGTGACCACGGTCTGGGGGTACGGGCACGTCGGCGACGGGCGCACGGTCGATGTCCATGTGGCCCGGCTGCGGCGCAAGCTGGGCGAGCGCTACCGGCATACGATCCAGACCGTGCGCCGCGTCGGCTACAAGTACACCCCCTGACACCCGGAGACCCGCCGTGGCCCGGCCCCGTGGCATGCGCCAGGGGGGCCGGGCCACGGTCATGAGCCGTGCCCTGCGGGCAGGGAGCCCACGGGAGTACGGGAAGCCGCGCCCGGGCCGTCGCCGTCCACGCGGGCGCCCCGGGGGTCCGGCGGCCGGGAGGGTGGTCCCGGCCGCCGGGACGGGGTCAGGCGCGGCCGGCGGAGCGGGTGCGGAAGCGGGCGAGCGCGCCGAGGGCGAGGTCGAGCGCCAGGAACGCCAGCAGCGAGATCCCCAGCAGCGGCACGAACCAGCCGACGAACGCGGTCGCCGCCGCGAACGGCAGCAGCACCGTCACCGGCAGCCGCCGCCAGGCGCCGCGCGGCACCGGACGGCCGCCGAGGGCACGGCCCCGGGTGGGCCTGCGCAGCCACCACATCCGGTAGCCGGAGACGATCAGCACGATCAGCCCGGCGGCGAGCGCGGCCAGCGCGAGCTGGTTGGCGAGCCCCAGGAAGACCCCGACATGCGCGTCGATGCCATAGCGGGTGAGCTTGGCGAGGACCGGGTAGTCGGCGAAGCTCAGCTCGTCCAGGACGGCGCCGTCCGCCGGGTTCAGGGCGACCGAGTCCAGCTGGACCGGGAAGGTGGTGTCCCGCTCCCGGACGACATAGCCGGTGCCCTCGGCGGGCAGGGAGATCGCCACCTGGCCGCTGTCGATCCCGGCGGTGCGCGCGGCGGCGAGGGCCCGGTCGATGCCGATGTCGGCGCCCTGGTGGGCACCGCCGTGGCCGGCGCCGTGCTCCGCGTGGTCGCCGCCCGCGCCCGCCCCGCCGGGGGTGTCGCCGAGGACGGCGGAGACCGCCGGGGTCGCCCCGCCGAGCTGGTCCTGGACGGCGCCGATGTTCTCGCCCGCGTACCGGGACCAGGTCAGTCCGGTGGCGGAGAGCAGCACCAGACCGATGACCGCCCAGAGACCGATCGAGCCGTGCCAGGTCAGCGTGCGACGGCGGCCCTTGGGCAGGGAGCGGTCCGGGCGGACCAGGTCGCGCCGGGCGGAGCGCCTGCGGCCCAGCCAGAGCAGCAGCCCGCCGAGGGCGACCACCCACAGCCAGCTGGCGGCCAGCTCGCTGTAGTTGCGGCCGGGCTCGCCGAGGTGGAGGTCGCGGTGGAGCTCGTCCAGCCAGGTGCGGAGCGGAAGGGCGCCGGTGCTGCCGAACGAGGGCAGCTCGCCGCGTATCTCGGCGGTGTACGGGTCGACGAAGACCGCGAGGGACTTGCCCTCCTCGACCCCGGGGGCGCTCATCAGCACCCGGGTGGTCTGGTCGTCCTCGGCGGCGGGCCACACGGCGGTGACGGTGCCGTCGGGGCGGGCCTCCCGGGCGGCCTTGACCTGTTCGCTCAGGGGCAGGACCCGGTCGCCCTGGGCGGAGACGGTCAGCTCGTCGCGGTAGACGAGTTTCTCGGCCTGGAAGGAGAGGGCGTAGAGCAGTCCGCTGACGGCGGCGATCAGCAGCAGCGGGCCGACCAGCAGCCCGGCGTAGAAGTGGATACGGAGCGCGAGGGGGCGCAGTCCTTGCCACAGACCGGGGGTGGCGGTGCCTTCGGCGGTCTCCCGCTCGGTTTCGGTTCTGCTGCTCTCGGCGGCGGTGTCGGTGGCGGTATCGGCGGCGTCTGCGGGGGTTTCGGCAGGCGTGTCGGCGGGGGGGCCGGCCGGTGTGTCGAGGGACATGGCGATCCTGGGGGTCGAGTGTCTGCATGGGGAAGCGGCCCCCAGGTCAGACAGGCACTCCGGGGACCGTGACGCGGGAGGCGGGGCAGCCGGGCGGGCCGCGTCGCACCAGGGTGTGGCCGAGCAGCCGTCCGGGGCGGCCCCGGTCGTCCCGGCGGCGCCGTACGGGCGCGCCGGGGAGGGACGGCAGTGCGGCGACGGCGACCGGCGGGCGCAGCGGGGCGAAGGCGAGGGTGCCCACGGCGTGGGCGAGGCGCAGGAAGGCGGCCTCGCCCCGGGCGAGCCAGACCGCGCAGAAGGCGGCGGCGAGGAGATGGGCGGCGACCATGGCCACCGGGGAGGGGCCGAGGAGGCCGGGGCCCAGCAGCTCCGGCGCGGCCGGGGCGTCCGGGACGCCTCCGGCCGGGTGGCCGCCGCCCGGGTGACGGCCGGATGGCATCGCGTGGAGCTGGGCGCGGGCCAGGTAGAGATGGAGTCCGCCCTGGGCGGCGAGGAGTCCCAGTCCGAGGGTGACGGTGCCCCGGCGGCGGCGGGCGGCCACCCAGGCCAGGGCCCAGGTCACGGGGAAGGCGGGGAGCAGCGCGGAACCGGGGAGGTCATGGCCGGATGTGTACGAATGCCCCAGGGCGGCCAGAGAGATGCAGATCGCCGCGAAGAGGGCGGCTCGCAGGGCGCGCAGGGGCGACCGGGCATCTGTCATGGTGGGCACATGCTGCCATCAGGGCGGCGCGGGCGGCAGGGGGGTGCCCGAATCCGCTCCACGGCCCGTCCCCGGGCGAGGCGTTCACCCCGCCTCCGCCGGCCCGCGCCGGAGCCCTGCGGGAGCCCTGCCGGAGCAGCTGCCGGGACCTTCACGGCGTGATCGCGTACCGCCCCCGGCTCTGCCCGGGTGGGCCCTCGCGCCGTCGGGGCGGCGCGCGGCGGGACGGCGGGGGACCGGGACGCGTGGACGACCGGGGCGGCGTGGAGCGGGGTGATCGGGGACGATCGGGACCGACGTGACGGGAGCGGTCGGCGACAGGGCCGGGCGGCCGGTACGGGCAGGGTTGACGAGCAAGGGGTTCGGATGGATTTCGCGCAGGCGACCGTCGTGGTCACAGGGGCGTCCAGCGGTATCGGGTTCGGGATCGCCCGTGCCTTTCTGGACCGGGGCGCGCGGGTGGTGCTCAACGGACGGGACCCGGACCGGCTCCAGGAGGCGGCGCGGGCGCTGGACGCGCCGGAGCGCACGGCCACCGTGGCGGGGGCGACCGGCGACGCGGCGACCGGTGAGGCGCTGGTGCGGACCGCCGTGGAGCGCTTCGGCGGGGTGGACGTCCTGGTGAACAACGCGGGCGGCTTCGCCTCCCGGCCCTTCACCGAGGTGACCGAGGAGGAGTTGGACGGCTTTCTCACCGGCAATCTCCGGGGCACCTTCCTCACCACCCAGGCGGTGGTCCGGCGGCTGCGGGAGCAGGGGCGCGGCGGCAGTGTGGTCAGTATCGGCACCGCTCTGGTGGACCATCCCGTCGGGGCCTTCCCGTCCTCCGCCCCGGCGGCGAGCAAGGCGGGGGTGCACTCCCTGACCCTCAGCCTCGCCGTCGAGCTGGCGCCCGACAACATCCGGGTCAATCTGGTGGCGCCGGGGGTGATCAGGACCCCGGCGACGGACCGGTCGGACCCCGCGACCCTGGAGTTCCTCTCCTCCTTCGCGCTGCTCGGGCGGCTGGGTGAGGTGGCGGAGATCGCGGAGGCGGTGGTCCATCTGGCCGGGGCGGAGTTCATCACCGGCCAGCTGCTGCGGGTGGACGGCGGACGGGGCACCGCCGCGCGCCCCCGCTGACGGCACGGCGGCACGGGAAGCGGCCGCCGGACACGGGGGAACGGCCGCCGGGACCTGGAGCGTTGGGCCACCGGCGGCCGGAGCCGGGCGGGTTCCCCGTTCCCCGGAGAGCGGAAGCCTTCACCCATCAGCGGAAATCGCTGGCCACACCGTTGATCCGGGCCGCAGAGTCGGGGCATGAGACTTCTGGTGCTGGGTGGAACG
The DNA here is from genome assembly GCF_040299965.1 of Streptomyces sp. NPDC000594. Lineage (NCBI taxonomy): Bacteria > Bacillati > Actinomycetota > Actinomycetes > Kitasatosporales > Streptomycetaceae > Streptomyces > Streptomyces sp. NPDC000594. The sequence goes on from NZ_JBEPCY010000015.1 coordinate 36,295, forward strand.
GAGTTCGTCGGCCGGGCGGTCGTGGCGGCGGCCATGGAGCGGGGCTGGGAGGTGACCGTCCTCAATCGGGGCACCCGCCGCCCCGCCCCGCCGGGCGTGCGCGCCCTGGTGGGCGACCGGCTGGCCGAGGGCGGCCTCACCGCGCTCGCCGACGGCGAGTGGGACGCGGTGGTGGACACCTGGGCCTCGGCGCCCCGCGCGGTCCGCGACACCGCGCGGCTGCTCGCCGGGCGGGTGGAGCGGTATGCCTATGTGTCGACGTGTTCGGTGTACGCCCAGCCGTCGCCGCGCGACTGCGCCGAGACCGCCCCTCTGGTGGAGGGCGACCCGGACGCCGGTGCGGTGGCGTATCCGGAGGACAAGCGCGGTGGTGAGCTGGCGGTGCTGGACGCCTTCGGCGAGGAGCGCTCGCTGCTGGCCCGGGCGGGTCTGCTGATCGGCCCCTGGGAGAACGTCGACCGGCTGCCGTGGTGGCTGCGCCGGATAGCCGAGGGCGGCCCGGTGCTCGCCCCGGGGCCGAAGGACAATCCGCTCCAGTACCTCGATGCCCGGGACCTCGCCGCCTGGACCCTCGACGCGGTGGCGGCGGGGCTGAGCGGCCCGTACAACCTCCTCGGTGAGCAGGGCGGGACCACCATGGGTGAGCTGCTGGAGACCTGTGTCCGGGTCACCGGCTCGGACGCGGAGCTGCGCTGGACCGACGCGGCGCGGCTGCTGGAGGCGGGGGTGGAGACCTGGACACAGCTGCCGATGTGGGTGCCGCGCGAGGAGACCCCGGAGCTGTTCACGGCGGTGTACGAGCAGAACGTGGACCGGGCGGTCGCGGCCGGGCTGCGCTGCCGTCCGATAGCGGAGACGGTCGCGGACACCTGGGCGTGGATGCGGTCCGGGGAGGCCAGTTCCCCGGCGTCCGCCCCGCGCCGGGCGAAGGGTCTGGACCCGGAGACGGAGGCGCGGCTGCTGGCGCTGTGACCGTACGGCCCCCGTCCCCGTCCCCCCGGAGAGGACGGGGACGGGGACGGGCCGGGGGAGCAGCGGGGTCAGCGGGTGCGGGCGGGCTCCCGGGCGGGGTGGTTGTCCACGGGGCCGTGGTCCAGCAGGGGCAGCCGGCGCAGCATCCGGGGGGTGTGCCAGTTGCGCTCCCCGAGCAGGGCCATCACCGAGGGCAGCAGCACCATCCGGACCACGGTCGCGTCCAGCAGGACCGCCACCGCGAGCCCCACCCCCATCTGCTTCATGTCCTGCATCGACAGGGTCCCGAAGACCGCGAAGACCGCGACCATGATCGCCGCCGCGCCGGTCACCGCGCCCGCGGTGCGGCGGACGCCCTCCCGGATCGCCTCCCGGGTGTCCGCGTCCCGGTCCCGGGCCTCGCGGATCCGGGAGACGACGAAGACGTGGTAGTCCATCGACAGCCCGAAGAGCACCACCAGGACGAAGAGCGGCAGCCAGCTCTGGACCGCGCCCACCTTCTCGGTGGCCAGCAGCGAGGCGCCCCAGCCGTGCTGGAAGACGGCGGTCATCACCCCGTACGCGGCGGCCACCGACAGCAGGTTGAGGACGATGGCGGTCGCCGCGATCACCGGTGAGCGGAAGCAGAGGAGCATCAGCAGGAAGGTCACGACGGTGATGAAGACGAAGACCGGGACCATGCCGTCGCCGAGCCGCTCGTTGAAGTCGACGGAGCCGGCGAGCCCCCCGGTGACCCGTACCTCGGCGCCGGTCCCGTCGAACGCGGCGGGCAGGGTCTCCTTCCGCAGCCGCTCCAGCGCCGCCCGCGAGCGGGCGTCGGAGCCGTCCCCGGCGAGCGGCACCTCGATCTCGGCGATGTTCTCGGCCCGGTGGACCCGTACCCGGTCGAAGCCGGCCAGCGCCCGGCGCAGGGGGGCCGCGGTGATGTCCTCGGCCGCGACCACGACCCGGGCGGGTTCGGGGCCGCCGGGGAAGGCGTCGGCGATCCGCCCGTACGCCACCGACAGCGGGGCGTCGGAGCCGAGCTGCTTCTGCCAGCCGAGCTGTTCGGTGCGCATCCCGGCGGCGGGCGCGGCGAGCACCAGCAGCACGCCGGCGCCCAGGGCGGCGAAGAGCGCGGGGCGGGTGAGCACCGGCCGCAGCAGGGCCCCGGCGACGGCGCCGCTCTGCCGGGCCTTCCCGGCGCACCGGCCCCGGGGGCGGCCCAGGAAGGGGATCCGTCCGGCGTCGACCCGGTCGCCCAGCCAGGCGAGGAGCGCGGGGAGCACGGTGACCGAGCCCAGCATCGCGATGAACACCACCAGGATGGTGGCGACGGCGAAGCCCTCGAAGAGCATCAGCCCGGAGAAGAACATGCCGGCCATGGCGACCATCACGGTGACCCCGGAGACCAGCACGGCCCGGCCGCTGGTGGCGGCGGCGATCCGCAGCGCGGTCTCCGCGTCCCGTCCGGCGGCCCGTTCGTCGCGCTCCCGCCGCAGATAGAAGAGGCAGTAGTCGACGCCGACGGCCAGCCCCATCAGGAACATCACGGAGTAGGTGGTGGGGAAGAGGGCGAACTGATGGCTGGCGACGGCGAGCAGTCCGAAGGCGGCGGCGCAGGCGGTGAGGGCGAGCACCACCGGGAGCAGCGCGGCGACCACCGTGCCGAAGACGATCAGGAGGATGCCCAGGGCCAGCGGTACGGCGGTCAGCTCGGCGCGGACGAAGTCGTCGGCGAGCAGGTCCGTCAGCCACTTCTCGGAGCTGGCGTCCCCGAACTGGTGCAGCTCCACGCCGTCATGGGCGCGGTCCACGGCGCGGACGGCGTCCACCACCGGTCCCACCCGGTCGGCGGCTCCCTCCCGGTCCCCCTCGATCGTCAGGGTGAGCAGGGCGTCCTTCCCGTCCGCGGAGGGCACCGGCGGGGGGACGTCGGCGACCGCGCCGGTCCGGGTGACGGCCCGGCGCAGCTCGGCGGCGGCCCGCTGCCAGCCCCCCGGTTCCCCGGCGGCGACCAGGACGAGTTCCCCGGCGGGCCGTTCCAGACCGGCGTCCTGGAGGATGCGGTCGGCGCGTGCCGAGTCGCCCGCGCCCATCTCGGAGGGGGCCGCCTCGACGGTGCCCAGCGCACCCCCGACCCCCGCCGTCAGCGCCACGAGGAGCAGCCAGCCGATGATCGCGGTCTTGCGGTGGTGTGCGCTCCACACGCCCATGCGTGCGGCGGGATTGCGTCCCACGGTCTCCCCCAAGGTCGGTCCGGGCGGGCCCAGGGTCCCGGTCCGGGCAGGCCCGGGATCGGTCCGGGCGGGCCCACAGTCGGTCCGGGCGGGCCCGGTCGGTGTCGGGAACGACGCTAGGAAGCGGCGGGCGGGCGCCCCAGCCGGATGGGGCCCCTTCCGGCGGGCGCCGGGGCGAGCACCGGGGGTGGTGTCAGGTACACCCCCGTCCGGCGCCGGGGCCCCGTGCTCCGGGCCCGGTGGCCGGTGGAGACTGGTGTCCACCCCGGCGACCGGCGAGAACGCCGCTGACGAGGGGCGACAGGGGACGAGAGGCATGAACATGAAGAGGGCAACCGCCGCCGGAGTGGCCGCGGCGCGCGGGCTGGCGCTGGCGCTGATGGGCTGGGTCGCCTCGGTGGCCCTGCTGGTGCTGACGCTGGTCTCGCTGGCGCTCCTCCTCCTCGGGATCGGGGTGTTCACCACCCCGATCCTGCTGCGTCTGGTCCGCGCGCACGCGCTCGCCCGCCGCCGGCTCGCCGCGGAGTGGGCCGACATCCCCATACCGATCGCCTACCCGCGCCTCCCGGACGATCCCCGCGGCGGGATCGCCGGCCAGGTGGAGCTGTGCGTCCAGCTGCTCAGGTCCCGGTCGACCTGGCGGGACCTCCAGTGGCTGCTGGTGGACATCACGGCCGCGCCCTTCGTCGCGGTCCTGGTCCCCGGGCTGCTCGCCCAGGGCATCTTCGGGCTGTTGCTGAACACCGGGCTCTGGCGGCCGATCGCCCGCGCCGAGGGCGGCACCTACTGGTTCACCTTCGTCCCGGTGAGCGGCACCGGCACCGCCGCCCTCGCCGGGCTGGTCGGCCTGGTGCAGCTCGTCACCGTGTATCTGGCCGGACCGGCGCTGATCCGGACCCACTTCCGGATCACCGCCGCACTGCTGCGGCCCAGCCGGGAGAGCGAGCTGGTGGAGCGGATCGGCCGGCTCACCGAGACCCGGCACGACGCCCTGGACACCTCGGCGGCCGAGCTGCGCCGGATCGAACGGGATCTGCACGACGGCGCCCAGGCGCGGCTGGTGGCGGTCGGGATGAATCTGGGGGTCGTGGAGGCGCTGATCGAGAAGGACCCGGCGCAGGCGAAGGCGCTGATCGCCATGGCCCGCGAGTCCTCCGCCGAGGCCCTCACCGAACTGCGCGACCTGGTCCGGGGCATCCATCCGCCGGTCCTCGCCGAACGGGGGCTCGGGGACGCGGTGAAGGCGCTGGCGCTGCGGCTGCCGGTGGGCTGCGAGGTGTCGGTGGAGCTGCCGGGGCGGGCCGACGCGCCGGTGGAGTCGGCGGCGTACTTCGCGGTGAGCGAGGCGCTGACCAACGCGGTCCGGCACGGTGGCGCGGAGCGGATCTGGGTGGACATCTCCCATGCCGGGGGTGCGCTGCGGATCGCGGTCACCGACAACGGCCGGGGCGGCGCGGTGATCGGGCCGGTCCGGGCGGACGGCTCCGGCACCGGGCTGAGCGGGGTCGAACGCAGGCTCGGTACATTCGACGGCGTCCTGGCCGTCAGCTCTCCCGCGGGCGGTCCCACCATGGTGACCATGGAGATCCCGTGCGTGTTGTCCTAGCCGAAGACCTCTTTCTCCTCCGGGACGGCCTGGTGCGGCTGTTGGAGGCGTACGGCTGCGAGATCCTGGCCGCCGTGGAGACCGGTCCGGAGCTGAGCCGGGCCCTCGCGACGCTGGAGCCGGATGTGGCCGTGGTGGATGTGCGGCTGCCGCCGTCCCACACCGACGAGGGGCTCCAGTGCGCGCTGGCGGCCCGGGCGGCCCGCCCCGGGCTGCCGGTGCTGGTCCTCTCCCAGCATGTGGAGCAGTTGTACGCGCGGGAGCTGCTGGCGGACGGCCGGGGCGGGGTCGGCTATCTGCTGAAGGACCGGGTCTTCGACGCCGACCAGTTCATCGACGCGGTGCGCCGGGTGGCGGCGGGCGGGACGGCGATGGATCCGCAGGTGATCTCGCAGCTGCTCTCCCGGTACTCCCCGGACCGGCCGCTGGACGCGCTGACCCCGCGCGAGCGGGAGGTCCTGGAGCTGATGGCGCAGGGCCGGTCCAATGGGGCCATCGCGGAACGGATGGTGGTGACCGAGCGGGCGGTGGCCAAGCACACCTCCAATATCTTCACCAAGCTGGGCCTTGAGGTCTCCGACGACGACAACCGGCGGGTGCTGGCGGTCCTCGCCTATCTCGACAAGGACTGAGCCGGGAGCCGGACACGGGGGCCGTAAACCGGTCCACGCCACGCCGGGGGCCCGGCCGCGCCCTCGGAGCCGCCCCCGCACACCCCCGTACCCCAACTCCCCGCCCCCCGGGGCCCGTACGCGCCCCACCGCCCCGCCCACCGACCGGCATCCGGCCATCGCGCCCCCCGGACCCGGTTCGGCGGGGGCGGGCGGCGGGTAACCTGCGCCACGCATCCACCGGCTGTGACGTGGGTAACACGGAGGCGCTGATGTACGAGCTGTCGAGACGCAGGATGCTGGGCACCGCGGGAGCGATCGGCGTGGGTTCCGCCCTCCCCGGCCCGGCATCCCCCGCCGTCGCCCTCCCCGCCGACGCGGCCCCCGGGGCGCCCGGGGCACCGCTCGCCGCCTCCTTCGACACGGCACCCGCCCGCGCCGCGCTGCGGCGGCTGCTCCCCCGGCACGAGAGCCAGTTCCGGCTGCGCGCCCTCACCGGCGCCGAACGGTTCCGGGTCACCGGCACCACCGGCCGGATCGAGGTCGCCGGAACCTCCCCCGCCGTACTGCTCACCGGGGTCCACTGGTACCTCAAGTACGTCTGCCACGCGGTGATCTCCTGGGCCGGCTCCCAGCTCGACCTCCCCGCCCGGCTCCCCGCCCCCGCCGCCCCGCTGGAGCGCTCCGCGACCGTTCCGCACCGCTTCGTCTGCAATGACACCCACGACGGCTACACCGGCCCCTACGCCGACTGGCCGCACTGGGAACGGCTGCTGGACGTCCTCGCCCTGCACGGCTGCAACGAGGTCCTGGTCACCCCCGGCCAGGAAGCCGTCTACCACCGGCTGCTCCTTGACTTCGGCTACACCGACACCGAGGCCCGCACCTGGCTGCCCGCCCCCTCGCACCAGCCCTGGTGGCTGCTCCAGAACATGAGCGAGTACGGCGGACCGGTCTCCCCCGCCCTGCTGGAGCGGCGGACCGAGCTGGGGCGGCGGATCGTGACCCGGATGCGCCGGCTGGGCATGCGGCCCGTGGTCCCCGGCTACTTCGGCACCGTCCCCGACGGCTTCACCGCCCGTAACCCCGGCGCCCGGGTCGTCCCCCAGGGCTCCTGGAACGGACTGCGCCGCCCCGACTGGCTGGACCCGCGCACCCCCGTCTTCGCCGAGGTCGCCGCCGCCTACTACCGCCACGAGGAAGAGCTGTTCGGCGCGATCGACCACTTCAAGATGGATCTGCTGCACGAGGGCGGCACCGCCGGGGACGTCCCGGTCGCCGACGCGGCCCGCGCCGTCGAGACCGCGCTGCACACCGCCCGGCCCGGGGCGACCTGGGTGATCCTCGGCTGGCAGGCCAACCCCCGCCCGGCGCTCCTGGAGGCGATCGACACCAGCCGGGTCCTCATCGTGGACGGCCTCTCCGACCTGGACACCGTCAAGGACCGGGAGACCGAGTGGGGCGGGGCCCCGTACGCCTTCGGCACCATCCCCAACTTCGGCGGGCGCACCACGATCGGCGCCAACACCGACCGCTGGACGGAGAAGTTCACCGCCTGGCGGGACCGGCCCGGCAGCGCGCTCGCCGGGACCGCGTACATGCCGGAGGCGACCGACCGCGACCCGGCGGCGCTGGAACTCTTCTCCGAGCTGGCCTGGCGCCGGGAGAAGATCGACCGCGCGGCGTGGTTCACCTCGTACGCCCGCTTCCGCTACGGCGGGCGGGACCGGGCCGCCGAGGAGGCGTTCGCCGCGCTGGCCGCCACCGCCTACCGGCTCACCACCACCGACGGACGGCCGGTGGACTCGCTCTTCCTGCGCCGCCCCGGCATGGGCTCCTCGGTGGTGACCGCCTTCGACCAGCCCGCGTTCGACCGGTCGCTGGCGGCGCTGCTCCGGGTGGACGAGAAGCTGCGCGGCTCCGACGCGTACCGCTACGACCTCGCCGATCTCGCCCGGCAGGCGCTGGCGCTGCGCTCCCGGACCCTGCAACTGGCGCTGCGCTCCGCGTACGCCACGAAGGACGTGGCCGCGTTCCGGGGCGTCGCGGCGCTCTGGCTGAAGCTGATGCGGCTCGCCGACACCCTGGCCGGCACCCACGCCTCGTTCCTCCTCGGGCCCTGGCTGGAGGCGGCCAAGCGCTTCGCCACCGACCCCGACGAGACGGTGGAGCTGGAGCGCACCGCCCGGGTGCTGGTGACCACCTGGGGCGACCGGGTGGCCGCCCAGGATCTGACCAACTACGCCAACCGCGACTGGCAGGGTCTGATCGGGGACCTCCATGTCCCGCAGTGGGAGCGGTATCTGACCGAGGTGACCACCGCCCTGGAGGAGGACCGCGCGCCCCGGGCGATCGACTGGTACCCGGAGGAGGAGGCCTGGACGCTCCAGCGGCGGAGCTATCCCGTCCGGCCCACCGGCGAGGTGCGCCGGGTCGCCCAGCGGGTGCACGACACCCTCGCCGCCGCCCCCTACCAGGGGCACACCACCGTCACCGTGGATCCGCCCGCCTTCGCCCCGGGCAGCTCGGGCACGGCGACGGCGACCTTCCGCAATCTCAACGGGCTGCGCGCCACCGGCCGGGTCGACCTCGTCCTCACGGCGCCCGGGGTGAGCGCCGAGCCGGTCGGGCCGACCTCGCTGGAGTCCGTCCCGGCGGGCGGCAGCGGTACGGTCTCCTGGCGGGTGACCGCCCCCGCCGGGGAGCTGACCGAGCCGCTGCGGGCGGTCCCGTATCTGCTGCGCACCGCGTACGGGCCCGAGGGCACCGACCCCGTCACGGTGGGCCAGAGCGGGGCGTTCCAGCTGGCGGCGCCGCTGGAGAGCGGCTGGCTGACCTGGACCAGCAACGCGGCCGTCTTCGGTCAGCTCGGGGAGGCGCTCGCGGTCAACGGCGCGGGCAACGACCTCTGGCGGGGCACCGCCCACTTCGGGACCGCCTATCGCGCGGGTGTGCTGGCCCCGGGGGCCTCGGTGGAGCTGCGGGTGGACGCCCAGGAGAACACGGGGTCCTGGGCGCGGGCGGGGATCGTCGTCCGCAATGATCTGGCCCGGCCGGGCGACGCCGGGTTCGTCAATCTGGCGGTGACCCCGGGGCAGGGGGTCGCGCTGTCGTACGACTCCAACGGCGACGGCACCCTGGACACCTATCGCCGGGTGACCGGGGTGCGGGCGCCGGTGCTGCTGCGGCTGACCCGGGGCGGGGGCACCTCGTTCACCGGCGCCTTCTCCCTGGACGCCGGGGTCACCTGGCGGCCGGTGGGCACGGTGTCGGCGCCGGGCGCGGCGGCGGTCGCGGACGCCGGTCTGTTCATGACGGCCACCAACGGGGGCAGCGGGGCGCGCGGCACGGTCCGCTTCAGCGGCTGGGCGGTACGGCGGCTCTGAGGGTACGAGGCGCTGAGGGCGCGGCGGCTCTGAAGGTACGGGGGCCTGAGGGTACGGGGGCCTGCACGGCCCGAAGCCGCCCGGCGCGGCCGGTAGTTACCGCTGCGAACAGGCGCCCGAAGGCCACTCGGTAGGCTGTTCCCATGACGACCGGGCTACGCCGCAGGATGGGCGTCGAGGAGCGCAGGCAGCAGCTGATCGGTGTGGCGCTGGACCTGTTCAGCGCCCGCTCCCCCGACGAGGTGTCGATCGACGAGATAGCCTCGGCGGCCGGGATATCCCGGCCGCTGGTCTACCACTACTTCCCCGGCAAGCAGAGCCTGTACGAGGCGGCGCTGCGGCGGGCGGCCGACGATCTGGCCGGCCGCTTCGAGGAGCCGCGCGAGGGCCCGCTCGGGGCCCGGCTGGTGCGGGTGATGCGGCGGTACTTCGACTTCGTGGACGATCACGGGCCCGGTTTCTCCGCGCTGATGCGGGGCGGGCCCGCTGTTGGTTCCACCACCACCAACGCGATGATCGACGAGGTGCGGCAGGCCGCGTACGAGCAGATCCTGTCCCATCTGGACATCGAGGACCCACCGGTGCGGCTGTCGCTGGTGGTGCGGTCCTGGGTGTCGCTGGCGGAGTCCACGGCCCTGCTCTGGCTGGACGGCCGCCGGATCCCCCGCGCCGAGCTGGAGTTGCAGCTGGTGCACGATTTCGCGGCGCTGTGCGCGGTGAGCGCGGCGTACGACGACGAGATGGCGGCCATTGTCGCGGGGATGCTGGAGGGGGAGCCGCTGGAGGGACCGCTGGGGCGGCTGGTGACCCGGCTGATCGCGGCGGCGCCCTCGGTGATGGCCCGGGTGCCGCAGCAGCGCAGCGGCTGACGAGCACCGGCGCTACCGGGCGTGCGCAGGGCGGAAGCCCTCCCGCCGGGCGGCGGAAGGGCTCCCTGGGTGTCCAAGCCGACCGTACGGCCCTCAGCCGCGCCGGAAGACGGCGACCGTCCGCGCCGGGACCTCGAACACCCCCTTCGCGTACGAGGAGGTCCGCACCACCGCGTCCGAGCCGTCCGCCTGGACCGGGTGGAGCGCGTACTCCGCGCCGCTCAGCGCGTCGATCCGCTGGCTCCGCCGCTCGGGGCTCGCGTTGAAGACCACGACCAGATCGCCCGCGCGCATGGTGATCACCCCGGGGGTCTCGTCCTTCCCGGAGAGCGGGAAGGAGATCTCCGCGCCCACCTCCTCGGCGGTGCTCAGCCCGAACACCTTCTCGGTGGCCCTGATCCGCAGCAGATCGCGGTAGGCCCCGGCGGCGCCCTCGATCGGCCCGCATCCGGCGGTGAGACCGGGCGCGGTCAGCAGCGGCTTGGCGTACCCCCACTTCGGGCGGTTGTCGGCGGCCGGCGGCAGCCCCCGGCCGAAGCCGTTGCCGTCCCGGCAGTCCCAGTGGATCGCGTTGTACCAGTCGCCGCTGTCGTACGAGTTGCGGTCCAGCGACTTGGAGCGCAGCAGATCGGTCCCGGCCTGGGAGAGCGCGGGCCCCTGCGAGAGGGTCGCCGTCGCCATCGCCAGGACCTGTGCCCTGGCCCGGTCGGCCGCCGGGGTGTCCTTCGGCAGCTTGAAGGCGAGGGCGTCGTACAGCGTCTCGTTGTCATGGGCGTCGGCATAGGCGAGGGCGTCGCCCGGGTCCTTCGCGTAGCCGGCCGGGGCCCCGTTGTAGTCGACCTCGGAGCCCTTGACCGTACGGCCCCGGGAGTCGGTGAAGGTGTACGAGGCGAGGCTGCCGGTGAGACCGACCTTGATCAGGTCCTGGTAGTGGAGCAGCCGGGCCCGCTGCTCGGCCGGGGTGCCGTTGTCGGCGGCCGGGTTGGGGTCGGTCCACAGACCGGAGGCGAAGCCCTGGACCCCGGGGTCCTCGTCGAAGGGTCCGCCGCCGCGCACCGCGTCCCGGGCGCGGTCGGAGAAGGTGGCGATGCCGGTTCCGGCCATGTTCTTCTGGGTGGCCTGGACAAAGCGGGCGTCGTCGGCGATCTCGCCGAAGTTCCACCCCTCGCCGTAGAGGACGATCCTCTTTCCGTCGACGCCGTCCCGGGCCGGGGTGAGCGCGTCCAGGGCCTTCCGGACGGCGAGCATATTGGCCTTGGGGTGGTGGCCCATCAGATCGAAGCGGAAGCCGTCGACCTTGTACTCCTTCGCCCAGGTGACGACGGAGTCCACGACCAGCTTGCCCATCATCGCGTTCTCCGGCGCGGTGTTGGCGCAGCAGGTGGAGGTGGCGACGGAGCCGTCGGCGAGGAGCCGCTGGTAGTAGCCGGGGACGATCCGGTCCAGGACCGACTTCTCGGACTGACCGGCGGCGACGGTGTGGTTGTAGACCACGTCCATCACGGTGCGCAGCCCGCTCGCGTTGAGTCCGGCGACCATCTCCCGGAATTCGACGGTCCGGCGGGTGCCCTCCGGGTCGGAGGCGTAGGAGCCCTCCGGCACGGTGTAGTGGAGCGGGTCGTACCCCCAGTTGTAGCCGTCCTGTGCGGCGGCCTTCGCGACGCACTCCTGCTGCCGGTCGGAGTCGGGGGCGTGGGAGGCGAGATCGCAGTCGGGCCGCTGCTGGTCCCGCTCGCGCTCGGGAATGGTCCCGATGTCGAAGGCGGGGAGCAGATGGACGTACGAGGTGCCCGCGTCCGCGAGCTTCCTGAGGTGCTTCATCCCGGCGGAGGCCCGGTCGGTGAAGGCACGGTACTTCCCGGGGTGCTTCGCCGTGCGGTCGGCGATGGAGAAGTCCCGGATGTGCAGCTCCTGGATCTGCGCGTTCCGCAGCGGTACGGCGGCGGGCTTGCGCAGGGTCCGCCAGCCCTTGGGGGCCAGCTCCGGGTCGCGCAGATCGACGGCGAGGCTCCGGGCGGAGTCCGTGGTCAGAGCGGTGGAGTAGGGGTCGGTGACCTTGTTGACGACCATCTCGCGGACGGTGGGGGCCCAGACGTCGACCCGGTAGCGGTACGCCTTCCCGCGCCAGCCCTTCGGTCCGGTGACCGCCCAGACACCGCTGGAGTCGTCGCGGCGCATCGGGACGGTACGGCCGCCGATCTCCAGGGAGACGGTCCGGGCGGTGGGGGCCCAGACGGAGAGGGTGACCCCGCGCCGGTCGAAGACCGGGCCGAGCGCCGCCCGGGTCGCCTCGCCCGCGTAGAGATCGTCCAGGACCCCGGGGATCTGCACCCCGGTCGCGGCGAGCAGGGCGCCCCGGGCGTCCCGCTGGGTGGCGACGAGCTGGCCGCGCAGCGCCTGACGGACCCGGTCCCGGTCGCGCGGGTCGACGGTGAACGCCGGGTACTCCTTGAGGTGCGGGAACTTCTCCCGCTGTGCCTCGGTCAGGGTGGACCGGCCGAGCCGGAGCCAGTGGCCCTCGTCGCTGAGGGCGCCGTCCACGACGGAGATACCGCCCCGGGGCGCGTACACCAGCTGCTGGCTGGTGGCGTCGGTGGCCCTCACCTTCCAGACGACGGTGTTCCGGTCGATCCACTGGGCCTCGGCCTTACCGAGGTCGAGGGTGGGGACCGCGCCCGCCTGCGGCAGCAGGTACGTGGGCTCCCCGGCGAGCAGCCAGACCTCGTTGCCATGGGTGGCGAGGTCGAGCGACTGGTCGCTGGGCAGGTCCTTCTCGTCGCCCTTGTGGAGGATGTAGCTGAGCGATGTGGCGCCGGGGGCGAGCGGGACCTCGAAGGTGACGCCGTAGGCGTCCTGGGCCACGGGCTTCAGCGGCCGGGACCAGTCGGTGGGTTCGGCGGCGCCGGTCCAGGTGTGCAGTCCCCAGCCGTCGTAGTCGCCGCCGGGGCGGTGGTAGCGCAGGATCGCCTTCTTCTTGTCCTGCGGCGGATAGACCCCGTCGGGGGCGCGGTCGGCCTGGCCGTCCTTGCCCTGTTCGATCCAGACCTGTCCGGTACGGGAGAGGTCGACGGTCCGCTCGGGCCCTTCGGCGGCGCCGTCCCGCTCCACGGTGTACGGGAGGCGGGTGGTGCCCTCGGGGAGCTTCACCCAGGCGAAGGCGCCATAGGCGTCCCGGCCGGTGAAGGGGGCGGTGCCCTGGGGGGTGCGCAGCCGCAGACCGGTGAGGTCGCCGTCCGCGCCGCCGGTGGGGCGGTAGTGGACGATGGCCCGGTCGCGTTCCACGGCGACGGGCTTCTTCGGCGGCGGGGTGGCGCCGGCGGTGGTGGCTCCGGTGTCGGATGCGGTGCGTCCGGCGGCGTCCACGACCACGGCCTTGTAGCGGAGCGGGGTGCCCGCCTTCACCTCGGGGCCGAGGTACTGGGTGACCTTGTAGGGGGCGTGGTCGGCGGAGCCGAGGACCTTCCAGGGGCCGGTGCCCCGCTGGGCGGCGAAGACCACCCGGCCGAGCTGTCCGCCGTCGGCGTCGGCGGAGATCTCGACGGTTCCGGTGGCCCCGGCGGCGGGGGCGGTCAGCCGGATCTCCGGCCGGGCGGTGGGCAGCGGCTGCCGGCGCTCCGCCCGGAGCACCACGGTGGAGAGGGCGGGGACGGTGACGGTGATCCGCCGGTCGGCGCCGGACCGTACGGCCCGGTGGTCGCCGTGGACGGGACGGAAGGCGCTGTCGGCGGTGCCGGTGGTCAGCTCCACGGTCCGGGGCCCGGTGGCGTTGTTGGCGGCGACGACATACTCGACCCGCTGCCGTGCGTCGGTACGGGAGTGGGCGTACACCGGTCCCTCGGCGTACCGCTGCTGCTGGACCCCGTCGCGGAGCGCCGGGTGGTCCCGGGTCAGCCGGGAGAGCGCGGCGATCGACCGGTAGAGGGGGTGGTCGGTGTCATAGGCGTCGGTGTCATGGCCCCGGTCGGTGCCGATGCGGTCGTCGTCCAGATAGTCGGGGGTGCGCGACGCGAAGAGGGGCTGGCGGGCGTCCTTGTCGCCGCCGGCGCCGGTGAAGCCCTGTTCGTCGCCGGAGTAGATCACCGGGTTGCCCCGGGAGAGGAACATCAACTCGTTGGCGAGCCCGGCCCGGCGGAGGAGTTCGGTGTCACCGGCGCCGGGGTTGTCCTGCCGGAGGAAGGTGCCGATGCGGCCCATGTCGTGGTTGCCGAGGAAGCCCACCTGTCCATAGGCGTTGGCCCTGTCGGTGGTGTAGCGGTGGTCCTGGGCGAAGACGGCGGCGGGCCGCTCGGCCGAAGCGCCCTGCGAGGCGAAGGCACGGATCGCGTCCTGGAGGGGGAAGTCCAGGGTGGAGTCCAGCCGTCCCCGGGTGACATAGGGGGCGGTCTGGGCCGGGTCCGAGGAGTAGACCTCGCCGAACATGAAGAAGTCGTCCCGGCCGCGCTTCGCCGCATAGGCGTCCAGCGCGGTCGCCCACTGGGTCCAGAACTCCATGTCGACATGTTTGACGGTGTCGATGCGGAAGCCGTCGATGTCGAAGTCCCTGACCCACTTCTGGTAGATCCGCTCCATGCCCCGGACGACCTCGGGCCGCTCGGTCCACAGATCGTCCAGGCCGGAGAAGTCCCCGTGCTCGGCGCTCTCCCCGGCGAAGGTGGAGTCGCCCCGGTTGTGGTACATCGTGGGGTCGTTGAGCCAGCCGGGGACCTTGCCGGTGTCCCGGGGGCGGGGGGTGTACGGGAAGGAGTCCTCGTCCACCTCGGGGACGCCGTCGCGGTCGTCGAAGGGGCGGCCCTGTCGGTCCAGATAGGGGAAGGCGCCCTTGGGTTGGTAGCCGTAGGTCTTCTCGGCGTAGTCGACGGTGTCGGCGGTGTGGTTGGTGATGACGTCGAAAAAGACCTTCATCCCCTTGGCGTGGGCCTTGTCGATCAGCCGCGCCAGCTCGGCGTTGGTGCCGAAGTGCGGGTCGACCTGGGTGAAGTCGGTGATCCAGTAGCCGTGGTAGCCGGCGGACTCGTCCTTGCCCTCGCCCTGCACGGGACGGTTCCTGAAGATCGGGGCCAGCCAGATGGCGGTGGTGCCGAGGCCCTTGATGTAGTCGAGGCGCTCCGTGAGCCCCTTGAGGTCACCTCCCTGGTAGAAGCCCTTGTCGGTGGGGTCGAAGCCGGTCCGCGACCGGGATCCGGTGAGACCGCCCCGGTCGTTGGAGCGGTCGCCGTTGGCGAAACGGTCCGGCAGGACGAAGTAGAACTGCTCCCGGGTCGCGTCGTGCCGGGCGGGCTCCCGGGCGAGCCGGGCGTCCGACGGCGGCGGGGGCGCGGCGGGCGCCCGGTCCCGGGGTACGGCCACCGCCGCCGTCGCGGGCAGCAGCCCGGCACACAACGCCCCGGCCAGCGCGCCGATGACGGCACCCCTCCGTGGCCTTCTCCAACGCAGCACGACGTTCACCCTCTTCTCGAAAGTCTTCCTGTGGGGGCATGCGTTCCGCGGGGCGGAACGGGTGGGCACCCGGCCACGGGCGCCCGCACGGGGCGGGAACCCCGGCCCCGGGGGCCTTCCGGCGCACCGGCTACCCGCAGCTCCGCTTGCCCGTGTGCAGCGCGAGCGCGGTGTTCGGCGGGAGGCTCGCGGTGAACCGTCCGGCGGAGTCGACGGTGACGGACCGCCGCGCCTGGACATCGCAGTACGTCCCGGCGGGCAGCCCCGTCCGGAACTCCTGGGTGAGCGTCCCCGCCTCCCGGTTGATGGCGACAAAGCCCTTGTTCCCGCGCCCGAAGGCGATGCGGTCGTCGCCGTTGTCCCACCAGTGGGTGACCGGCTCGCCCCGGACGGCGTTGCGGAAGCCGACCATGGAGGCGATCTCCGGCCAGGCGTGCTGGCACTTCCAGCCGTCCCGGTAGCAGGCGTCGACCCGCCCGCCGTTCGGCGGCCCGGCGTCCTTGTCGGTCCACTCGTACCCGGAGTGCACATCGGGCGCGCCATAGGGCCAGGCCAGCATGTAGACGGAGGCGAGGGTGTAGAGCGCGCCGTCCTTGTGGTTCAGGGTGTCGCCCAGCCGCTCGGTGTCGTGGTTGTCGACGAAGACACCCGCCCCGGCGGAGGGCAGATGGCCCCAGCCCTCGCCGAAGTTCCGCAAGTAGGCGAGGCGCTCCTGGTGGAAGACCCGCTTGAGGTCCCGGGCGTACCGGAACTCCTGGACATCCCCGGTCCCCCGGTACTCACCGGGGTCCACGGGCTCGCCGTCGCCGAAGATCGCCTCCTGCTTCCAGTAGACATCGGGCCTGCTCAGCCGGGACTTGATGGAGCTGAGATCGGCGGCTGGCAGGTGCTTGGCGGCGTCGATCCGGAAGCCGTCGACACCGAGCGAGAGCAGATCGTCGAGATAGGCGGCGATCCGGCCCCGGACATACTCCTCGCCGGTGTCCAGATCGGCGAGTCCCACCAGCTCGCAGTGCTGGACATGCCAGCGGTCTTGGTAGTTGACGATCGGATGGCGGCAGTCGTCGGTGTCGGCGGCGGAGTAGATGCCCGGATAGGTGTACTTGGTGTACGGGCTGCCGCCGGTGCCGGTGCCGTCCCCGGCGGCCATGTGGTTGATCACCGCGTCGGCGACCACCTTGACCCCGGCGGCGTGGCAGGTGTTCACCATGGCGGCGAACTCGGCCCGGTTTCCGAGCCGGCCCGCGATGCGGTAACTGACCGGCTGGTACGAGGTCCACCACTGCGGGCCCTGGATGTGCTCCTGGGGCGGGGAGACCTGGACGAAGCCATAGCCGTCCGGTCCCAGCCGCTCGGTGCAGGCCCGTGCCACCGAGGTGAACTTCCACTCGAAGAGGACGGCGGTGACGTCCTTCGTTCCGGGGGGTGCCGCCCGTGCGGCGCCCGGGGGCGCCATGACGGCGACCGCCGCGCCCGCCACCAGGGCGAGTACGGCGGCCAGAGGTCTGCTGGCCATATCTCCTCCTGCACAACGCTGTGCACGGGTGGGGGATGTGTGCGGGTGCCCCCGGCGTCCCGCCGGGGACCAACAGCCTCGTAAGACAACGCGCCGTGCCCTGAAAGGCTCTTGAACTTTTCTGCAAGCAACTGCCGGAGCACCGGCCGTCCCGTCGGTTTCTTACGAACTGTCGCCGACTTCTTGCAGCAACCTTTCTTCTCGGTCCGGTGCTCCCTGTCTGGCAGCAGACCGTAGGAGAGCGCCGACGCCAGGTCAACCCCCTGGAGAGCAGCACGACATCGGGAGGACATCGCCAGGACACAGGGAGGTCACAACATCGAAATCTCGCCGTTTTTGTTCTGCAAGGTCTTTCGCAAAGTCTTGCAGGACTGTTAACTTCACGCCGCAGCCCGGCCCGAGGACAGGCCAGGCGCCTGACCTCAATGAGGAGATCACCATGCGCAGGGGCATCACCGTCGCCGCGATAGCCGGCGTGCTGGCGCTCACCGCCACCGCCTGCGGGGGCAACGAGGGCGGCGGCGACAGCAGCGGCCGGAAGGCGGCCGAGGACCCGCAGAGTGTGTCCGGTTCCATCACCTGGTGGGACACGTCCAACGAGGCCGAGGGCCCGACCTACGACAAGCTGGTCGAGGCGTTCCAGGACGAGTACCCCAAGATCAAGGTGAATCGCACCTCGGTCTCCTTCGACCAGGCCGAGCAGAAGTTCAAGACGGCGGCACAGTCGGGCAAGGGCGCCCCCGATGTCATCCGTACCGATGTGGGCTGGTCCGCCGGCTTCGCCAATCTCGGCTACCTCCAGCCGCTGGACGGCACCCCCGCCCTCGACAACGCCGGGGACTTCCTCCCCGGGCCGCTCTCCACCGCCCAGTGGAAGGGCGAGACGGTCGGCGTCCCGCAGGTCACCGACACCCTGGGGCTCCTCTACAACAAGGAGATCCTCCAGAAGGCCGGCATCGCGAAGCCGCCCACCACCTGGGACGAGCTGATCGCGGCCGCGAAGACGATCAAGAAGAAGACCGGGGTCACCGGCACCATCCTCAACCCCGAGGGCTACTTCTCGCTGGCGTTCCTCTACGGCGAGGGCGCGGACATGCTCGATGTCGAGGGCAAGAAGATCACGGTCAACTCGCCCCGGTCGGTCAAGGCCATGGAGACCGCGCTCGCCCTGACCAAGTCCGAGGTCGCCCTCAAGCCGGTCACCACCGACGGCTATGTCGCCGCGCAGACGGCGTTCAAGGACGGCAAGGTCGCCATGATCGTCAACGGGCCGTGGTCGGTCTCCGACAGCTATGGCGGCAAGGCGTTCAAGAACAAGGACAATCTGGGCATCGCCCCCGTCCCCGCCGGTTCGTCCGGCAAGGCGGGCGCCCCCATCGGCGGCCACAACTACTCGGTCTACCGGGGCTCCGGCAACAAGGACGCCGCCTACCTCTTCGTGAAGTTCATGTCCTCGGCGAAGAGCCAGGAGCTGACCGCCAAGGAGATCAACACCCTGCCGACCCGGAAGTCCGCCTACACGGCGGCGGTGACGGCCGACCCGGCGAAGAAGGCGTTCCAGCAGGCCCTGGAGACCTCCCGGTCCCGTCCGGTGATCCCCGGCGTCGGTGATCTGTTCGTCGCCTTCGACCAGCACTATGTGAAGATCCTGCGCGGCGACGCCTCCCCGAAGGAGGGCCTGGACGCCCTGGCGAAGGAGTGGAACACCAAGCTCCTGAAG
Source organism: Streptomyces sp. NPDC000594 (assembly GCF_040299965.1). Lineage (NCBI taxonomy): Bacteria > Bacillati > Actinomycetota > Actinomycetes > Kitasatosporales > Streptomycetaceae > Streptomyces > Streptomyces sp. NPDC000594. Next base: position 54,630 of record NZ_JBEPCY010000015.1, read on the forward strand.
GACTACACCATCGGCTGACCCCTCCCCCGGTCCCGGCGCCCGCTCCCCGGGCCCGGGACCGGAACGCCGCCCCCGGGCGGCACCCAGACCCCGGTCCGGCGGGCCGAGGGAGCCCGCCCCGCCATCGCGTGGGACGGATTCCCACGCGCCCGGCCCGCCGGACCGGACCGCCCCGGCCGACGCCCCCGCCAGCACTGATGCCGGCGCTGACGCCCGTACCACCCAGGCCACAGCCGTACCGACCCCGGCAGGAGCCCGTACCGCACCCGGCCGACATCCGTCCGCACATCGGAGAGTGATGAGCACCCTCATAGCCAGGACCAGACGGTCCTTCACCACCCACTGGTACGCGTGGGCCATGGTCCTGCCCGTGGTGGTCGTCCTCGCCGTGCTCGTCGGCTATCCGCTGGGCCGGGGCATCTATCTCTCCTTCACCGACGCCAACGAGGCCAATATCGGCCGGACCATCGGTGACTTCGAGGTCCCCGCCACCTACGGCTTCGTCGGCCTCGACAACTACTGGCACATCCTCTCCGGCCAGGAGGGCTCCTTCTACCCCCGGCTCGGCTGGACCGTGATGTGGACCGCGAGCTGTGTCTTCCTCCACTACACCATCGGCCTCGGGCTCGCGATGCTGCTCAACCGCCGGCTGCGGGGCCGCTCCCTCTACCGGGTGCTGCTGATCCTGCCCTGGGCGGTCCCGGCGTTCGTCGCCGCGTTCGCCTGGAAGCTGATGTACAACACCAACAACGGTGTTCTCAACGCCCTGCTGGGGAAGATCGGCGTCGCCCCGGTCGACTGGCTGGGCGACCCCTTCATCCAGAAGCTCTCCGTGATCGCGGTGAACACCTGGCTGGGTGTGCCGTTCATGATGGTCGCCATCCTCGGCGGCCTCCAGTCCATCCCGCGCGAGCTGCACGAGGCCGCCGAGATGGACGGCGCCTCGCCCTGGCAGCGGTTCCGGAATGTGACCCTGCCCGGACTGCGGCCGGTCAGCTCCACGATCATCCTGCTGGGCACCATCTGGACCTTCAACATGTTCCCGATCATCTTCCTCGTGATCGGCCAGGCGGGCGGCACCGAGAGCGAGATCCTGGTGACCTACGCCTATCGCCTCGCCTTCCAGGGTGTACGGGACTACGCGGGATCCGCCTCCTACGGCATCGTGATCCTCTCCCTGCTCCTGGTCTTCTCCGTCTTCTACCGAGGGATGCTCAAGCGTCAGGAGACCGCCCAGTGACCACGTCGAAGACGGCACCGGAGACCGCGCCCGGAGCCGCCGCCACCCCCGCCGCCCCGCGCGTCCGGAGCCGGGACGAGCGCTCCCGTACCGCCTCCGTCGCCCTGCACACCACCCTGATCGCCGCCAGTGTGATCGCGCTCTTCCCGATCGTCTTCATCGTCCTGGTGTCGCTCCGGGGCGAGAACGGCTGGACCCATCCGATGGAGATGGAGGGCTTCACGCTCTCCAACTACACCCATGTACTGGGCGAGACCGAGTTCCTCACCTGGATGCTGAACTCGGTCCTCATCGCGGTGGGCACCATGCTGGTGGGCGTGCTGATCTCGGCGAGCGCCGGATACGCGCTCTCCCGGATGCGCTTCCCCGGCCACTCCTCGCTGATGTGGACCTTCCTGGTCTGCCAGATGTTCCCGGTGGCGGTGCTCATCGTGCCGCTCTACAACATCCTGGGCACCCTGGGGCTGCTGGACAGCTACGGCGGTCTGATCATCACCTACTGCTCGGTCTCCGTACCCTTCTGCGCCTGGATGCTGAAGGGATACTTCGACACCATCCCCGCCGAGATAGACGAGTCGGGCCGGGTCGACGGGCTGACCCCCTTCGGCACCTTCTGGCGGCTGATCGTGCCGCTGGCCCGGCCGGGGCTCTCGGTGACCGCGTTCTACACCTTCCTCACCGCCTGGGGCGAGGTGGCGTTCGCGACCCAGTTCATGAGCAGCGAGACCAAGTACACGCTCGCCGTGGGGCTCCAGACCTTTGTGGGGCCGCACCGCGCCGAGTGGGGGCTGATGACCGCCTCCTCGGTCCTGATCATGATCCCCGCCGCGCTGCTCTTCTTCTTCGCCCAGAAGCACCTGGTCGCCGGGTTGACCGCCGGCGGCACCAAGGGCTGAGGGCCCGCTCAGGTGTCCGGGGCCGTCCCGGACGCGTTGAGCGGGAGCACACCGGGGAGAACTTCCCCGTACCGGGAAAACATCCTGTACGGGGACATCTCCTTCGCGGGCGGCCTTGACGGGACAACTCCCGGCAGATGCCCGTACGACAACGTATTTGATGACTTTCAAGGGAACGTACATGACCCAGGAGCTCGCTCCCACCCTCCGTGACCAGACCGCCGCCCACTCGGCCGGCTGGTGGCGGGATGCCGTCATCTACCAGGTGTACGTACGCTCCTTCGCCGACAGCGACGGCGACGGCATCGGGGATCTGCGCGGCATCCGCCGCCGGCTGCCCTATCTGGCGGAGCTGGGCGTCGACGCCGTCTGGCTCACCCCGTTCTATGCCTCCCCGCAGGCCGACGGCGGCTACGACGTCTCGGACTACCGGGCCGTCGACCCGCTCTTCGGTGATCTCCCCGACGCCGACGACCTGGTGCGCGAGGCCCACCGGCTGGGGCTGCGGATCATCGTCGACATCGTGCCCAACCACACCTCCGACCAGCACGCCTGGTTCCGCGCCGCGCTCGCCGGGGGCCCCGAGCGGGAGCTGTACCACTTCCGTCCCGGCCAGGGCGAGCAGGGCGAACTCCCGCCCAACGACTGGGAGTCCGTCTTCGGCGGCCCGGCCTGGACCCGGACCGAGCGGGGCGACTGGTACCTCCACCTCTTCGCCTCCGAGCAGCCCGACCTCAACTGGGAGCACCCGAGGGTCCGCGAGGAGTTCGACTCCGTCCTCCGCTTCTGGCTGGACCTCGGGGTCGACGGCTTCCGGATCGATGTCGCCCACGGCATGGTCAAGGCGGCCGGACTGCCCGACATCGGACTGAGCGAGCAGGCCAAGCTGATCGGCGCCCAGGTGCTCCCCTTCTTCGACCAGGACGGCGTCCATGAGATCCACCGCTCCTGGCGCACCCTGCTCGACGGGTACGAGGGCGAGCGCATCGGGGTCGCCGAGGCCTGGGCGCCCACCTCGGAGCGGCTGGCGCTCTATGTCCGCCCCGACGAGCTGCACCAGGCGTTCAACTTCCAGTTCCTGACCTGTGACTGGGAGGCGGCGGCGATGCGGAAGGTCATCGACGAGTCGCTGGCCGCGACGGCCTCCGTGGGGGCGCCCACCACCTGGGTCCTCTCCAACCACGATGTGGTCCGGCACACCACCCGCTACGGCGGCGGCGCGCAGGGGCTGCGGCGGGCCCGTGCGGCGGCGCTGCTCACCCTGGCGCTGCCCGGCTCGGCCTATGTGTACCAGGGCGAGGAGCTGGGGCTGCCCGAGGTCGAGGACCTCCCCGACGCGGTCCGCCAGGACCCGGCCTTCTTCCGGGGCGACGGCCAGGACGGTATGCGCGACGGCTGCCGGGTACCGATGCCGTGGTCGGGCGACGAGGCCCCGTACGGCTTCGGCCCCGGGGGCAGCTGGCTGCCGCAGCCGGCGGCCTGGCGCGGTCTGTCGGTGGCGGCGCAGAGCGGGGACCCCCGCTCCACGCTGGAGCTGTACCGCTCGGCGCTGGCGCTCCGCAAGGAGCTGCCGGGGCTCGGCGACGGGCAGATGGAGTGGCTCCCGGCGCCCGAGGGCGTGCTGGCCTTCGGCCGTCCCGGTCTGGTCTGCACCCTGAACACCCTGCCGACCGAGGCCGAACTGCCGGTGCCGGGGCGTCCGGTGCTCTCCTCCGCCGCCCTGGAGTTCGGCGGTGCCGCCGTCCGTATCCCGGGCGAGACCTGTGTCTGGTGGGCAGTCTGAGATGCGGCGGGTACAGTCCACCCCTGTGACCGCACCCGCACGACTGGCAGACATAGCCGCCCAGGCGGGGGTCAGCGAAGCGACGGTGAGCCGTGTTCTGAACGGCAAGCCCGGCGTCGCCGCGACCACCCGTCAGTCCGTACTCGCCGCACTGGACGTCCTCGGCTACGAGCGACCGGTGCGGCTGCGCCAGCGCAGCGCGGGGCTGGTGGGGCTGATCACCCCGGAGCTGGACAACCCGATCTTCCCCGCGCTGACCCAGGTGATCCAGCAGGCGCTGACCCGCCAGGACTACACGCCGATCCTGGCGACCCAGACCCCCGGCGGGGCCACCGAGGACCAGCTCACCGAGATGCTGGTGGACCGGGGCGTCTCCGGGATCATCTTTGTCTCCGGGCTGCACGCGGACACCACGGCGGACATGGGCCGGTACGAGCAGCTGCGCGCGCAGAACATGCCGTTCGTCCTGGTCGACGGCTTCTCGCCGAAGGTGCGGGCGCCCTTCATCTCCCCGGACGACCGGGCGGCGATGCGGCTGGCGGTGACCCATCTGGTGTCGCTCGGGCACACCCGGATCGGGCTGGCGCTCGGCCCGCGCCGCTTCGTCCCGGTGGTGCGGAAGATCGAGGGCTTCGTCCAGGTGGTCCGGGACCGGCTGGGAGTGGCGCCGGAGGTCATCGAGGCGGAGTTGATCCAGCACTCGCTGTACTCGCTGGAGGGCGGACAGGCGGCGGCCTCGGCCCTGCTGGACCGGGGGTGCACGGCGGTGGTGTGCGCCAGCGACATGATGGCGCTGGGGGCGATACGGGCGGCGCGCCAGCGCGGCCTGGAGGTCCCGGACGACATCTCGGTGGTGGGGTTCGACGACTCCCCGCTGATCGCCTTCACCGATCCGCCGCTGACCACGGTGCGCAAGCCGGTGCCCGCGATGGGGCAGGCGGCGGTACGGGCGCTGCTGGAGGAGATCCGGTCCGCCACGGGCGCGGACCGGGGGGACTCGGGGGCGCGGGCGGACTCGGGGACCTACGGGGAGTTCGTCTTCATGCCGGAGCTGGTGGTGCGGGGCTCGACCGCGTCGGGCCCCCGCGCCTGAGCGGACGGCCGTCCGCGTCCGGGCTGTCCACGTCCGGGCTGTCCACGTCCGGGAGGGCGGCTGTCGCTCTCCGCCGCCCCTGGTGAACCCGCTGTGAGGACACGGCGTCTCCTCCCTAGGATGGAGCGGTCGCGGCGGTGAGGGGACCAGGGGATGATCGGTGGGTGGGCGTGCATCTGGCAGACTCTCGTCCTATGGGTGAAACGACCGTGAAGACCAGGGATGGCCGTACGGCCACCGGCCCGTCACCCATGGAAAGGGAGACGGCGGATTCCTCGGAACCGGTATCGGCACGCTCCCGCGCCGCGCGTCTGCGGGGGAGTTTCGGAAGGCTGCGCTCGCCCCGGCGTCCGCGTATCTGGTTCGAGATCCTGCTCATCGCGATCAGCTACTGGACCTATTCCCTCATCCGTAATGCGGTGCCCGAGCAGAAGGCTCAGGCGCTGCGCAACGCGGACTGGATCTGGGAATTCGAGAAATCCCTGGGGCTGGCCTTCGAGCATTCGGTCAACCATGCGGTGAATTCCATGACATGGCTGATCGTGTCGATGAACTACTACTATGCGACGCTGCACTTCATCGTGACGATCGGCGTCCTGGTGTGGCTCTACCGATGGCACCCCGGGCGCTATGCGGCGGGCCGTCTCGTGCTTTTCGCGACGACCGGTGTGGCCCTGGTCGGTTACTACCTGTATCCGCTCGCTCCGCCTCGGTTGATGGAGGGCGTGGATTTCATCGACACGGTCCTGGTCCATGAGACCTGGGGGTCGATGGCATCGGGCGACCTGAAGAACATGTCGAATCAGTACGCGGCGATGCCGTCGATGCACATCGGCTGGTCGCTGTGGTGCGGTGTCATCATTTTCCTGCTGGCGAAGGCGCCCTGGGTGAAGATCCTGGGGCTGCTCTATCCGACGGTGACCCTGGTCGTCATTGTCGCCACCGCGAATCATTTCTGGCTGGACGCGGTGGGGGGAATCCTCTGCCTCGCGGTCGGCTTCGCGGTCTCGTACGGCTGGTATCTGGCGCTGCCGCACCGGCTGCCCAAGGTGCCCGGGGCCCGAGCCAAGGCCGGGGCCGGGGAGGAGCGGGAGCCGGAGCGGACGGCGGCGCCGGTGCGCGGGGGCGCCCGCGTCTGAGCGCACGCCCCCGTGCTCTCCGCTGGTCAGCGCAGCGGTGTACGGGGCCCGGCGCCCTCGGCCGTCCCGGCGCTCTTGCCCTCCCCGGCCGGCCCGGCGCCCTTGCCCGTAACGCCGCAGAACTCGGCTTCCACCGGGCTCGTACCGCCGCCCTGCTCACCGTTGGCCGTGTAGGTCAGCAGATGACGGCCGTCGGCGGTGCCGGTCGCCTCGGTGCCGCTGCCGATCACGCCGCCGCTGTGGCCCCACAGCTCGCGGTCGCAGCTGTTGCGGACGGAGTAGAGACCGAGGCCATAGCTCTTGTACATGGGGTTTCCGGCCACGGGTACGGCCGTCTTCATCGCGTCGAGCTGGGCCGCCGGCAGCAGCTTTCCGCGCAGCAGCGCCCCGAGGAAACGATTCACGTCGGAGGTGGTGGAGATCATGTCCCCGGCCGCCCAGCCCCAGGACATGTTGTTGGCGGTCACATCGTGGAGCCGGGTCTCGGCGGGGTCCTCGCTCAGGGTGGAGTAGTTCCGCGAGCTGGGGGCCGGGAGATCGGGGCGGTCACCGGGGAGGCTGGTGTGCCGCAGCTTGAGGGGCTTCACGATCCGCTGGCGGACCTGCTGCTCGTAGCTGGTGCCGCTGATCTTCTCGATGATCAGCCCGGCCAGGATGTAGCCGGTGTTGGAGTAGGCGTGGTCGGTCCCCGGCGCGAAGTCCGGCCGGTGGGAAAGGCCGATCCGCACCAGGTCGCGGGGGGCGTGGCTGTCGTACCGGTGCTGGAAGAAGCCGGGGGCGACAAAGGTGCGGGCGGCGAAGGCGGGGTCGTTGGTGTAGTTGTAGAGCCCGCTGGTGTGGTTGAGCAGCTGCCGTACGGTGATCTTCCGCCCGTCGTTGCCGTTGCCCCGGACCAGCCCCGGGAGGTGCTTCTCCACGGTGTCGTCCAGGTCGAGCCGGCCCTCGGCCTCCATCTGGAGCAGGACGGTGGCGACAAAGGTCTTGGTGACACTGCCGATGCGATAGCGGTCCTGGAGGTCGCGCGGGGCGCCGGTGCGGAGGTCCCGGACCCCGGCTCGGCCCTGCCAGACCCCGTCGCTGTCCCGTGCCTCCGCCACCACACCCGGGTAGCCGGCGGCCACCAGCGACTCCAGCGCCCGCTGGGTGGTCTCATGGCCCCGCTCCGCCCGGTCGGCGGCCTGGGCCGGAGCGGCGGTGAAGGCGGTCGCGGCCAGCGCCGCCGCGACCGCCCCGACCACACCGGCGCGAATCCTGCGGGATATGCGGGTCCTGCGAGTGGTGTTGTGTCCTGCGGGCATGTCTGTGCTCCCTGATGCTGGTGGTGTCCTTGGTTCCCCTGCATCAGGGAGGACCCCGCCCCGGGAGCCGGGGGTTGACTCCGTCCGGAGCTTGTCCGGGAGCGGGCGGTGGGATCCGGCCATGGGTACGGGCCGGGGGCACCGTCAGAGGGTCAGGGTGGTGACACGGCCCGAGACCATCGTCAGCAGGACGGGGGCGTCGGGAAGTTCGTCCACGGGTGCGGTCACCGGGTCGAGGGCGAGGGCCGTGAGGTCGGCGCGGAAGCCGGCGGCGATACGGCCGGTGAGGTGCTCCTCGCCGGCGGCCAGCGCGGCATGGGAGGTGATGCCCTCCAGCGCCATCGCCCCGGTCAGCCCCGGACCGGTCACCGCGCCCCGGGGCGCCCGCGCCGTCGCCAGCACCTGGCGGGCGTCGTAGGGGGCGATGGGCCAGTCGGAGCCGAGGGCCAGCACCGCGCCCGCGTCCCTCAGATCACGGCAGCGCCAGGCGCGCCCCGCGCGTTCCCCGCCGAGCCGGAGCGACCACTCGTCGCTGTGGTCGGCCCGGGTGTACGCCGCGTGCGGCGGCTGCATCGACGCCACCACACCGAGCGGGGCGAACCGCCCGATCTGGTCGTCGGGCACGGTCTCGATGTGCTCGATCCGATGGCGGGGCGATCCGTCCCCGGTGGGCAGCGCGGCCACCGTGTCCAGGACATGGCGGACCGCCGCGTCCCCGATGGCATGGGTCGCGGTCGGCACCCCCGCGCCGTGCAGCACCCGTACCGCCGCGCTGTACGCCCGCAGGTCGGGCCAGAAGGCGTCGGTGCCCTGGCCGTGGCAGTCGGGGTGGTCCAGCCACGCGGTGCCGCCCTCGACGGTGCCGTCCATGAAGAACTTGACCCCGCCGACGTACCAGTCGCGCCCCCGCTCCCGCTGGAGCGCGACCAGTTCCGCCAGCTCCCCGGGCCCGGCCCCCGGCATGCACCAGGGCGAGAGCCGCAGCCGCAGCGGCAGCTCCCCGGCCGACTCGACCGCCGTGAGCAGCCGGAGCGCGTCCCCGCCGAGGTCCATGACATGGGCGGTGGTCAGCCCGGTCGCGGCCATCGCGGTCAGCAGCCCGGTCAGCCGGGTGGCGCGCTCGGTGTCGGGGGTGCGCGGCAGGACCGGCGCGACCAGTTCCATGGCGGCGTGCTCGATGAGATGTCCGGTGGGCCGGCCCTCGCTGTCGCAGACCACGCTGGCGCGCTGGTCGAAGGAGCGCGGCCCGTCGATCCCGGCCAGCTCCAGCGCCCGCGCGCTGACCAGCGCCGAGTGTCCGTCGTACAGCCGGATATGGGCGGGGGCGCCGCCCGTCGCCTCCTCGATCAGGGCATGGTGCGGCGCCCGCCCCTCGAAGGCGTTGTGGTCGAGGCCGTGGGCGAGGATCCAGCCGTCGGTCCGTTCCGCGCCCCGCAGCGCGGCGGTCAGCCCGGCCAGGTCGCCGACGGCGGAGAGATCGGTACCGGTGGCGAGTTCCAGCCCCCAGACGGGATGGCTGTGGGCGTCGGTCCAGCCGGGGGTGAGGGTGGCGCCGCCGAGGTCGAGGGCGCGGGTGTCGGGGCCCCGCCACTCCCGTGCGTCCCGGTCGTCGCCGACCGCGGTGATCAGTCCGTCCCTGACGGCGACGGCGGTGGCGTGCGGCCGGTCCGGGTCCAGGGTGCGGACCTTCGCTCCGGTCAGGACGATGTCGGCTGTGGGCACGGTTCACTCCTCGGTTCGAGGTCGTCGTCCGGGGTGTCCCCGGGGTGCGGGGTCCCCCCGGTCTTCGGGATGCCCCCGGGGTCCCGGGGGCGGCTGAGGTCACCGTCCGTCCCCGGCGGCGGGGGCTCGGCGGCGAAGTTCGCGTACACCTCCGGGCGGTGGCGCCGCAGCCACAGCGCCAGCCCGGTGCCGAACGCGAAGACCGCCGGGACCAGCGCCAGCAGGACCGTGTTCACCAGGGTCGAGGCCCCGGTGAAGAGCTGGATCCCGTCGACGATGAGCAGGATCGCCACGGTCAGCAGCACCGCCGAGAGCAGCGGCGCGACCACCGTCCGCAGCACCCCCTCGCCGTGCTCCACCCGGCGGAAATACCTGAACACGGCGACCGCCGCGAGGACCATCAGCACCATCAGGGCGATCATCCCGGGGGTGTTCACCCAGAGCAGGAGCTGGGTGTACGGGTCCGCGCCCGCGAGGCCGAAACCGAGGACGACCACCGCGCCGAGGGCGGTCTGGGCGACTCCGGCGAGGTACGGGGAGCGGTGGCGGGGGTGGATCCTCGCCAGCGCCCGGGGCAGGACGCCCTCCTCCGCGAGGGCGAGGGCATAGCGGTTGATGGCGTTGTGGAAGGCGAGCAGCGAGGCGAGGACGCTGGTGACGATGAGGAGATGCATCAGATCGGCGGCCCAGGACCCGACATAGGTGGTGATCGCCGCGAAGAAGAGCCCGCCGGGGTCGTCGGTGGCGGCCTCGACCACGGCCTCGTCGCCGAACGCCTGGATGACGGTCCAGACGATGAAGGCGTAGAAGATGCCGAGGAAGGCGACGGCGACGTAGGTGGCGCGGGGGACGGTGCGCTCGGGGTCGCGGGCCTCCCGGCGGTAGATGACGGTGGACTCGACGCCGATGAAGGCCGCGAAGGCGAAGGCGAGGACGACGGCGGTGCCGGGGACCAGGACCTGGCCGGGGGTGAAGGAGGCGAGGCCGAGGCCGTCGGCGCCGCCCCGGGCGAGGACGCCGCCCGCGAGGAGGACGAGGATCCCGGTCTCGGCGACCAGGAGGACGCCGAGGACCTTGGCGCCGAAGTCGATGGAGCGGTGGCCCCCGTACCAGATGAGGACGAGGCCGAGGAGGGAGACGGGCAGCCAGGGGAGGTCGGCGCCCCAGAGGGCCGCTCCGGTGTCGGCGGTGGCGGAGCCGAGGAGTCCGTAGACACCGATCGCCATGCCGGTGTAGCCGACGAGGGCGAGCAGCGCGGCGCCGATCCCGGCGACGGGGCCGAGGCCGCGGGTGATGTACGCGGAGAAGGCGCCACCGCCGCGCACATGGCGGCTCATGGTGGTGAAGCCGACGGCGAAGATCGCGAGGGTGATCCCGGCGAGCAGATATCCGGCGGGGGCGCCGATGCCGCCGAGGACGATGGCGATGGGGGCGACGCCCGCCATCACGGTGAGCGGGGCGGCGGCGGAGATCACGAAGAAGGCGATGTCGGCGGTGGAGAGGGTGCCGGTTCTCAGCCCCGGGGAGGTGTCGGACATCGGCGGATCTACCCTTCCACGGCGGTACGGCGGTACGGCGGGGACAGCGCTGCGGCCCGGCGGCGGGGAGCGGCGGACGCGTGGGTGCGTGGGGGCACGCCAGGGGGAACCGGGAAACCTAAAGGCTTTCGGTTATGGGCAATGTAACCTCCGGAGGACGCGACGGGGAAGACATGGCCGGGAACACACGGCGGGACCCACGGCGAGGACACCCGACGGGGACACCGGGCGGGCCGGACCCGGCGGTGCGTCGCGGGGAGAGGCGAGAGGCGAGAGGGACGACACCACATGGGACGGCCGCGCACACCCCTGATCGACCGCGACCGCATCGCCACCGCCGCCCTGCGGCTGGTGGACGAGCGGGGCGAGTTCAGCGTGCCCGAGATCGCCCGGGAGCTGGGGGTACGGGCGGCCTCGCTCTACCACCATGTGGAGGGCCGGGACGCGATCGTGGAGCTGGTACGGGAGCGGGTCTGCGAGGCGATCGACGCCTCCATGTTCGGCACCCTGCCCTGGGACGCGGCGGTGGCCGCCTGGGCCCGCTCCTACCGGGCCGCCTTCGCCGCCCACCCCCGGGCGATCCCGCTGCTGATGGCGGCCCCGGTCCGGGCGCCGAGGGTGCTCGGCCAGTACGAGGCGGCCGTGGGGGTCCTGCTGGACGCGGGGTTCGCGCTGCGGGACGTGATGCGGGTGATCATCGCGCTGGAGAATCTGATCCTGGGCTCCGCGCTCGATCTCGCGGCGCCGGAGACCATGTGGGAGCCGGCCGACGCCACCGCCACCCCGCTGCTCGCCCGGGCGCTGGCGGCCCGGCCCGAGGGACGGACCGACGCCGCCTTCGAACTGACCCTCGCCGCCTGCCTGGACCGCTTCCGCGCCCTGCTGGCGGAGACGACCGGGGCAGGCTCTCCCGACCCCGCGCCCCCGGGCCGTCAGGCGTCGTAGAAGAGGGTCTCCATCACCGCGCGCGCCCGCCGGGTGGTGCGGCGGTAGTCGTCCAGCATGTCGCCGACATGCCCCGGCTCATAGCCGAGATAGCGCCCCACCGCCGCCAGCTCACGGCCGTCGGAGGGGAAGGTGTCGCCCGCCCTCCCCCGTACCAGCATCACCGCGTTGCGCACCCGGGAGGCCAGGACCCAGGCGTCGTCCAGGATCTCCGCCTCCTCCGTGGGGATCAGCCCCGCGGCCCGCGCGGCGGACAGCGCCACCCGGGTACGGGTGGTCCGCAGCCCCGGCTCCGCCCAGCCATGGCGCATCTGGATCAGCTGCACCGTCCACTCGACATCGCTCAGCCCGCCCCGGCCCAGCTTGGTGTGGAGGGTGGGATCGGCGCCGCGCGGCATCCGCTCCGACTCCATCCGCGCCTTCAGCCTGCGGATCTCCCGGACCGCCCCGTCGCCCAGCCCCTCCATCGGATACCGCAGCGGATCGATCAGCTCGATGAAGCGCGCCCCCAGCCCCGGGTCGCCCGCCATCGGCTCCGCCCGCAGCAGGGCCTGGCTCTCCCACACCAGCGACCAGCGCCGGTAGTACGCCTCGTACGAGGAGAGCGTCCGCACCATCGGGCCGTTCTTGCCCTCCGGACGCAGATCCGCGTCGATCAGCAGCGGCGGATCGGCGGTGGGCAGCTGGAGCAGCCGGCGCATCTCCGAGACGACCGTGTTCGCGGCGCGCGCGGCCTCCTGCTCGTCCACCCCCTCCCGGGGTTCATGGACGAAGAGGACATCCGCGTCGGAGCCGTAGTTCAGCTCATGGCCGCCGAACCGGCCCATGCCGATCACCGCGAACCGGGTCGGCGGGTCGTCCCCCCACCGCTCCCGGGTCGCCGCCCGCAGCGCGCCCGCGAGGGTCGCCGCGTTCAGATCGGTCAGCGCCTGCCCGACCTGGTCGACCAGGGCGGCGGTGTCGCTCTGCGCGGGGTTCTCCTCGGTGCCGTACGAGCCGATGAGATCGGCCGCCGAGGTACGGAACAGCTCCCGGCGGCGGACCGCACGGGCCACCGCGACCGCGTCCTCGGCCGACTGCGCACGGCCGACCGCCGCCACGATCTCCGGCTCCAGATGGTCCCGCCCCCGGGGCCGCAGACCGCCCGGGTCCCCGAGGATCGCCACCGCCTCCGGCGCCCGCAGCAGCAGATCGGGGGCGAACCGCCCGGCCGAGAGGACCCGGGCGAGATTCTCCGCCGCCGCGCCCTCGTCCCGCAGCAGCCGCAGATACCAGGGGGTCTTGCCGAGCGCGTCGGAGACCTTGCGGAAGCCGAGCAGCCCGGCGTCCGGGTCGGCCGAGTCGGCGAACCAGCCCAGCAGCACCGGCAGCAGGGTCCGCTGGATCGCCGCCTTGCGCGAGACGCCGGAGGCCAGCGCCTCCAGATGGCGCAGCGCGGAGGTGGGGTCGGCATAGCCGAGGGCCTCCAGGCGCTGGCCCGCCGCCGCGGTGCTGAGCCGGGTCTCGCCCGGGGCGAGCTGGGCCACCGCGTCCAGCAGCGGCCGGTAGAACAGCTTCTCGTGCAGCCGGCGCACCACCGCCGCGTGCCGGCGCCACTCCCGGTGCAGTTCATGGACGGGGTCCCGGCGCAGGCCCAGGGAGCGGCCGAGGCGCCGCAGATCGGCCGGGTCCTCGGGGACCAGATGGGTGCGGCGCAGCCGGTACAGCTGGATGCGGTGCTCCATGGAGCGCAGAAAGCGGTACGCCTCGTCCAGCTGGGCGGCGTCGACCCGGCCCACATAGCCGCCCCGGGCGAGGGCGGCCAGTGCCTCCAGGGTCGAGCCGCTGCGCAGGGAGGGGTCGCTGCGGCCGTGCACCAACTGGAGCAGCTGGACGGCGAACTCCACGTCACGGAGCCCGCCGGGGCCGAGTTTCAGCTCGCGGTCCACCTCGTCCACGGGGATGTTGTCGATCACCCGGCGGCGCATCTTCTGGACGTCGGCGACAAAGTTCTCGCGCTCGGCCGCCTGCCACACCATCGGGGAGACGGCGTCGACATAGCTCTGGCCGAGTGCCGGGTCCCCGGCGACCGCGCGCGCCTTGAGCAGCGCCTGGAACTCCCAGGTCTTGGCCCACCGCTGGTAGTAGGCGAGATGGCTGGAGAGGGTGCGCACCAGGGGGCCGTTGCGTCCCTCGGGGCGCAGATTGGCGTCGACCGGCCAGATGGTCCCCTCGACGGTGGTCTCGGAGCAGATCCGCATCATGTGCGAGGCGAGCCGGGTCGCGGCCTGGATCGCGTCGTTCTCCTCAGCGCCGCCCGCCGGTTCGGCGACGAAGACGACATCCACGTCGGAGACGTAGTTCAGTTCATGGCCGCCGCACTTGCCGAGGGCGATGACGGCGAGCCGGCAGCGGGCGGCGTCCCCGGGCGCGGCGGTCCGGGCGATGGTGAGGGCGGCGCGCAGGGTGGCGGTGGCGAGGTCGGCGAGTTCGGCGGCGGTCTCGGCGAGGTCGACGGTGCCGCACACATCGCGGGCGGCGAGGGAGAGCAGACACCGCCGGTAGGCGATCCGCAGGGCGATGGGGTCCTCGGCGCCGCCGAGGCACTCCTCGAACTCCTCGACCCCGGGGTGGAGATCGGCGGCCTCATAGGTGACCAGCGCCCGCCAGTCACCCGGGTGGCGGGCGAGATGGTCGCCGAGTGCCTCGGAGGCGCCGAGCACCCCGAGGAGCCGGTCCCGCAGCGGCTTGGCGGCGATCAGGGTGTCCAGCAGGGTCCGCCGGTCCGCGTCCGGCTGCGCCTCCACCAGCCGCACCAGGGCACGCAGCGCCAGATCGGGGTCGGCGGCCGCGCCCAGGGCGTCCAGCAGGACGGAGTCGGCCCGTACGGGGGCCATGTCGGGGAGTTCGAGCAGCCGCTCGGCGACACCGGGGTCGGTGAAGCCGTGCCGCAGCAGCCGTGTGAAGGTACTGCTTCTGCGCCCCGGCACCGCCGTCATCCCGCCGTCTCCTCGTTCCGCGTTCCGCGATCCGCCCGCACCGGTGCCGGGCCCGCGGTCGCCCGCCGGTATCCCGTGATTCCTCTGCGATCAAGACCCGTGGAATCGAGACTATCCGCAGGGGCGGCCCCGGGGGCCCCACCGGCGGCCGCCGACCGATGAGTACCGGCCGTGCGGGCCCGCGCCACGAAGCGGGACCGTACCGGGAGCAGGGTTCCCGTACAGGCCCCGTGGAGCGAACAGGAGAGGACCGGTCATGTCGTCGAACGCGCCGCGGGAGAGCCCGCGCACCAGCCCGCGCACCGAGCTGAATGCCGACTACAGCGAGGAGGGGGCCACCGCGCTGGGCTGGCCGGAGGCGGAGTCGCTGCTGGCGGAGGCGGAACTGTTCTGGCTGTCGACGGTGCGGCCGGACGGCCGTCCGCATGTCACCCCGCTGATCGCCGTCTGGTCCGGGGGCGGGCTGCACTTCTGCACCGGGCGGGGCGAGCGCAAGGAGCTGAATCTCCGCGTCAACCCGGAGGTGGTCCTCACCACCGGGGTCAACACCATGGACGGAGGCACCGATCTGGTGATCGAGGGCCGGGCGGAGCGGGTGACGGACGACGGGCGGCTGCGGACGCTGGCACGGGCGTACCGGGAGAAGTACGGGGCGGAGTGGGCCTTCGAGGCGGCGGACGGCTTCCTCGTCGGCGACGGCGGTCCCGCGCTGGCGTTCCGGGTGGCGCCGAGGACCGCTTTCGGCTTCGCGAAGGACCCGTACGGCCAGACCCGCTGGAGCTTCCCGGCCCCCGGCACCCACTGACCCGCCGCCCCGCGCGCGTGCGTACGGGCCGGGACGGCTGGGCGGTCGTCGTCCGGGCCCGCACGCGGGGCGGTATCCCGCCGGCCCCCGCTCAGCTCGGGGGCGGCGGCGGGTTCTGCCCCGGCGCCCCGGGCTCCCCCGGGGTGGCTGTGGTCCGTCCGGGCTGTCCGGGCTGCCCGGGCTGTCCCGGCTGCTGCCCCTGGGCACCCGTGCCGAACTGGTCCTTCAGCTTCTGCTGCGCCGTGTCGACATGCCGGGAGTACTTGCCCTTGGTCTTCGCGTCGAAGGCGTCACCCGCCTTCTCGACACCCTGGTCGACCTTGGACTCATGGCCCTTGAGCATCTGCTTGAGCTTGTCCAACATGGACATGGAGATTTCCCTTCGCCCTGTCCCCCACCCCTCCAGGGTCGCCGCACCGGGTGCGCTCCGCATCCCGGCGCGGCGGGGCGGCCCGGAGCCGTCGGCCCACCCGGCGGGGCTCAGAGCACCGGAAGGTTCTTGCGCAGCTCGAACGCGGTGACCTCGGAGCGGTACTCCTCCCACTCCTGCTTCTTGTTCCGCAGGAAGAAGTCGAACACATGCTCGCCCAGCGTCTCGGCGACCAGTTCACTCCGCTCCATCAGGGCGATCGCCTCGCCCAGGTTCTGCGGCAGCGGCTCGATGCCCATGGCGCGCCGCTCCGCGTCGGAGAGGGCCCAGACGTCGTCGTCGGCGCCCGCGGGCAGCTCGTACCCCTCCTCGATGCCCCGCAGACCGGCGGCGAGCAGGACCGCGTAGGTCAGATAGGGGTTGGCGCCGGAGTCGATGGAGCGGACCTCGACGCGGGAGGAGCCGGTCTTGCCGGGCTTGTACATGGGGACCCGGATCAGCGCGGAGCGGTTGTTGTGGCCCCAGCAGATGTACGAGGGTGCCTCGCCGCCCGCGCCGGCGCTGCGGGCGGAGCCGCCCCAGATCCGCTTGTACGAGTTGACCCACTGGTTGGTGACGGCGGAGATCTCGGCGGCGTGCCGCAGCAGTCCGGCGATGAAGGAGCGGCCGACCTTGGAGAGCTGGTACTCGGCGCCCGACTCGTAGAAGGCGTTCCGGTCGCCCTCGAAGAGCGAGAGATGGGTGTGCATCCCGGAGCCGGGATATTCGCTGAACGGTTTCGGCATGAAGGTCGCCTGGACCCCCTGTTCCAGCGCCACCTGCTTCATCACCAGCCGGAAGGTCATGATGTTGTCGGCGGTGGAGAGCGCGTCCGCGTACCGCAGATCGATCTCCTGCTGGCCCGGGGCGCCCTCGTGGTGGCTGAACTCCACCGAGATGCCCATCGACTCCAGCATGGTGATCGCCTGGCGCCGGAAGTCCATGCCGACGTTCTGCGGGGTGTGGTCGAAGTAGCCGGAGTTGTCGGCGGGCACCGGGCGGGAGCCGTCCAGCGGCTTGTCCTTGAGCAGGAAGAACTCGATCTCGGGGTGGGTGTAGAAGGTGAACCCCAGGTCGGACGCCTTGGCCAGGCCCCGCTTGAGGACATAGCGGGGATCGGCGAAGGAGGGGGAGCCGTCCGGCATCAGGATGTCGCAGAACATCCGGGCGGTCCCGGGTGCCTCGGCCCGCCAGGGAAGGATCTGGAAGGTGCCCGGATCCGGCTTGGCGATCATGTCGGACTCATAGACCCGGGCGAAGCCCTCGATGGCGGATCCGTCGAAACCGATCCCCTCATCGAATGCCTGTTCGAGTTCGGCGGGGGCCACCGCGACCGACTTCAGAAAGCCGAGCACATCGGTGAACCACAGACGCACGAACCGGATGTCACGCTCCTCCAGCGTGCGGAGCACAAATTCCTGCTGCTTATCCATTTCCACCCAATCCTTGCTGGTCAAGCCGCCTGCTCCGCTGAGCATCCCATCCACGGGTTTCGGGCACATTGCGAACCCGGGGCCGAGCCCCATTGTGGGTCAGCGGTCCTGGTGAAACGACCCCGAAGGTCCCCGCCCGGGGGCGGACCGGCCACCGTGCCGCCCCATGGGAGGTGCCGCACAGCCACGCTCGCTACGATCTGCGGACATGGGGGGTCCACACTCCGGCCGCAGCGCACGCGTCCAGCGTCCCACGGCACTGCTGAGTGCCGTGGCGACGCTGCTCGGCGTGCTCTTCCTCTGTCTCGGCGCACCGGACGAGCACAGCGGCCCCCGGGCCGCCTTCACCCCGGTCTCGGGACCGCCCGCACCCGCCTTCTCCTGCCCGTACGAGAACGGCTCCTGCGGGCTGCTGCCGGTGGTCACGGCCGCCGTCCTGACCGCGTCGCCCCCGGACGCCCCGGCCGACGCCGGGCAGCCGGTGCCACGCCTGGACCAGGAGCCGGCGGCCGGCACGTCCCCGGTGACGCCGGCCCGGCCGCGCGCCCCCGATCTGCACGTCCTTCAGGTGTCACGGACCTAGGCCCTTGTCAGGTGGTGACAGGGGCCGTACAGCCGTGCGCCCTTGCTCCGTTCCGCCTCCCCTCACGATCATCCGATCATTACGCAGCTCCCCACGACGAAGGACGACACACCATGGCTTCCCGTAAGACCAGCGACGACCGGCGCGCCCGTATCGAGGCGATGCGCAAGGCCGAGGCCTCCCGCGAGCGCCGCAACCGCATCCTCACCATCTCCCTCAGCGGCGTGGTCGTGCTCGGCCTCGTCGGCTTCGGCGCCTATGTGCTCAACAAGGAGAACGAGGAGGAGAAGGCGGAGCAGAAGGTCCTCACCCAGCCGATAGCCGACGAGAAGTCCTGGGACGCCAAGAAGCTGGGCCGCAACCACGTCGACAAGCAGGTGAAGTACGAGCAGACGCCCCCGGTCGGCGGCGACCACCACCAGGCGTGGCTGAACTGCGACCGCAATGTCTACCAGGAGGCGGTCCCCAACGAGAACGCGGTGCACTCCCTGGAGCACGGCGCGGTCTGGGTCAGCTACAACGACAAGACGCCCGCCGCCGAGGTGAAGAAGCTGGAGGAGAAGGTCAAGAAGACCTCCTACACCTTCATCAGCCCGGTCAAGGAGCAGACGGGCCCGATCATGCTGACGGCCTGGGGCAAGCAGCTCACCGTGGACAGCGCCAGTGACAAGCGGGTGGACACCTTCTTCAAGAAGTACGTCCAGGGTCCGCAGACCCCGGAGCCGGGTGCCGCGTGCACCGGCGGAGTGAGCGCCAAGTGATGGGTATGTCCCGTACCCACTGGGCCTCGATCGCCGCCGTCGTCCTGGCGCTGCTCTTCGCGGGCACCGCCACGGTGGTGGCGGGCGAGGACGACGGGCCCGCCCGCGCGGCGGCCCCCTCCGACTCCTCCGCCGACGCCGGGTTCGCCCGGGACATGTCGATCCACCACCAGCAGGCGGTGGAGATGTCGTTCATCGTGCGGGACCGCACCGATGACGAGGAGATCCGCAGGCTGGCCTTCGACATCGCCAACACCCAGGCCAACCAGCGCGGCATGATGCAGGGCTGGCTGGATCTGTGGGGTCTGCCGAAGACCGCGCCCGACCAGGAGCCCATGGCCTGGATGGCCGCCGACGGCGGTCACGCCGGCCATGGAGCGGGCTCCGGGGAGAGCGCCGACATCCCGATGCCGGGCATGGCGACCCCCGCACAGCTGGCCCGGCTGGGCGAGCTGAGCGGCAAGAAGGCGGAGATCGAGTATCTCCAGCTGATGATCGTGCACCACAACGGCGGCGTGGACATGGCCCAGGGCTGTGTCCGGCTCTGCGCGGTGGACACCGAGCGGACGCTCGCCGAGGGCATGGTCGACGCACAGCGCTCCGAGGTGGAGCTGATGGTGGATCTGCTCAGGAAGCGCGGGGCCCAGGTCCGTACCTGAGCCCGGCGCCCCTGCGGCGGCCCCACGGGCAGCCGTCCGCCCCGGGTGACCGGGGCGGACGGGCCCGGCGAGCGGTCCGGACCAGGCGGTCCGGCGCGGTGCGGGTGCGGTGCGGTGGGTGGGGTACGGCCCGGTTCCCTCAGGCCGGGCAGGGCACGGTGTGGTTTGGTCCGGTGCGCTCGCGGTACTCCGGAAAGCGCGAGGGCGTACGCGCCCGGGTGGGCGCGGCCCCCCGTCGCCCGCCGTTCACCGCCCGAGGAGGCTCGAAGACCATGACCACCGCCAAGGACATCATGCACGCCGGGGCCCAGTGGATCCCCGCCCATGAGACGCTCGACCGCGCCGCTCAGCTGATGCGCGAGCTGGATGTGGGCGCGCTGCCGATCGCCGACTCCAACGAGCGGCTCTGCGGCATCCTCACCGACCGGGACATCGTGGTCGGGTGCGTGGCCAAGGGGCACGACCCGGCGAAGACCACGGCGGGCGAGATGGCCCAGGGCACACCGCGCTGGATCGACGCGGACTCCGGGGTCGACGAGGTGCTGTACGAGATGGAGACCCACCGGATCCGGCGGCTTCCGGTGATCGAGAACAAGCGGCTGGTCGGCATGATCAGCGAGGCCGATCTGGCCCAGCATCTGCCGGAGGACCAGCTGGCGGAGTGGGTGGAACGGGTCTACGCAACGGCCTGACCCCTCTGCGGCGGTCTCGCCGCCGGGGACGCGGCGGACACCCCTACGACCCGGCGCCCCGCCACCCGGACACCACAGGACCGCCACCCGGGGCACCATCGGCCCGGCGCCCGGATCCGGCGCCCCCGCGATCGGTGCCGTGGGCCGCGCGGACACCCCTACCCAGTAGGGGTACTATACGGATCATGGCGAGGGGAACCTGCGGACACACGGCACGGCGGCTTCTGCTGCTGGCCGCCCTGCTCCTCGGGCTGACCTCGATGCACACCATGGGCCACCCGTCCGCCGAGGGGACCCCGGCGGCACACAGCGCCCATGCCCCCACCGGACACAGCGGGCACAGCGCCCCGGGCCCGGGCGGCCAGGACATCCTGGAGCACTCCCCCGGCTCCCCGGCGGAGGTGCGGGCCGGCGAGGGCGGATCCGGCGGCGGCCACGGGATGGACCCCGCGATGGTCTGTCTCGCCGTCCTCGGCGCCCTCGGGGCCGCCCTGCTCACCCTCGGCGCCCACGGGCCGCGCCGCCGGCGGACCCCGGCCGTGCGGACCCGCCCGTCACGGGCGGCCCGGGGCGAGGGCCCCCGGGCGCCGCCACCCCGTACGACGCTCATCCGGCTGTCGGTGCTGCGGACCTAGAGAGGCCGTCGCGCCCGGGACCTCCCGTCCCCGGCGCGCCCGGCCCGGTCCGTATGCCTTCCCGACACCACGAGGTGCACCGCGTCATGCCTTCGCGCACTCCCACCACCCCGGACACCGCCACCCCCGCGACCCGTTCCGGCCCGTTCACCCGCCGCTCCCTCATCGGGGCGTCCCTCGCCGTGGCCGGAACCGGTGTCCTGGCCGCCTGCTCCGGCTCCGGCTCCGGCGGCGGTGACCACGGCGGCCACGGCGGCTCCGCGCCCCGGCCCGCCGCCACCGACCCCTCCGAGGCCCCCGGCGGCTTCGTCGCCCCCGACGGCAAGGAGGTCGCCGCCGCCGAGGCCGCCCGGCGCGGCGGCGCCGAGCACCGGGTCCGGCTGACCGCCACCCCCGCCCGGCTGGAGCTGGGCGGCGGCCGCACGGTCCGCTCCTGGGCGTACGGGGACGACCTCCCCGGCCCCGAGGTCCGGGTCACGGCGGGCCGGACCCTCGCCCTCACCCTGGCCAACAACCTCCCCGAGGCCACCTCGCTCCACTGGCACGGCCTCGCCCTCCGCAACGACATGGACGGCGTCCCCGGCCTCACCCAGCGGCCGGTGGCCCCCGGCGCCGAGTTCACCTACCGCTTCGCGCTGGCCCACCCCGGCACCTACTGGTTCCATCCGCACTCCGGCGTCCAGCAGGACCGGGGCCTGTACGCGCCGCTGATCGTGGAGGACCCCCGGGAGCCGCTGGCGTACGACCGCGAGTGGGTCGTCGTCCTGGACGACTGGGTGGACGGCGTCGACGGCTCCACCCCCGACGCGGTCCTCGCCGAACTCAGCAAGGGCATGGGCGGCGGCGGTGGCGGCCATGAGGGCCACGGCGGGACGGCTCCGATGGGCGGACGGGCCGCCACCGCGCCCCGGAAGCCCGACCCCGGGGGCAAGGGCCCCTCCCGGATGATGATGGGCGCCCGCAGCGATCTGCTGGGCGGCGACGCCGGGGACGTGGCCTACCCGTACTACCTGATCAACGGCCGCACCCCGGAGGATCCCGCCGTCCTCACCGCGAAGCCCGGCGACCGCATCCGGCTGCGGATCATCAACGCGGGCGGCGACACCGCCTTC
Source organism: Streptomyces sp. NPDC000594 (assembly GCF_040299965.1). Classification (NCBI taxonomy): domain Bacteria; kingdom Bacillati; phylum Actinomycetota; class Actinomycetes; order Kitasatosporales; family Streptomycetaceae; genus Streptomyces; species Streptomyces sp. NPDC000594. The sequence goes on from NZ_JBEPCY010000015.1 coordinate 76,351, forward strand.
CGGGTCGCCCTCGGCGGCCATGAGATGACCGTCACCCACACCGACGGCTTCCCGGTGCGGCCCGCCAGGACCGACGCCCTGCTGCTCGGCATGGGCGAGCGGTACGACGTGCTGGTGACGGCGGGCGACGGCGTCTTCCCGCTGACCGCCGTCGCCGAGGGCAAACGGGCCGCCGCGCTGGCCGTGCTCCGCACCGGCTCCGGCACCGCGCCCACCGCCCGAACCCGCCCCCGGGAGCTGTCCCGGCGGCTGCTCACCGCAGGCAGGCTGCGCGCCGACGACTCCGTCGCCCTGCCCCGCCGTACCCCCGACCGGACCCTGCGGATCGATCTGACCGGCGGGATGGCGCGGTACGACTGGGCCTTCGACGGCACCCCGTACACCCCGGGCCGGATCCCGTACGCGGTCCGCGCCGGGGAGCGGGTACGGCTCGTCGTGCGCAACACCACCGCCATGTGGCACCCGGTCCATCTGCACGGGCACACCTTCGCCCTGGCCGACCGGGCGGGCGGCGCCCGCAAGGACACCGCCGTGGTGCTGCCGGGCACCACCCTGACGGCCGACTTCGACGCCGACAACCCGGGCAGGTGGATGATCCACTGCCATAACGTCTACCACGCGGAGGCGGGCATGATGACGGCCCTCGGCTACCGGAAGTGAGCCCCGGGCGCCCCGCCGCCGGCCCCGGGCACGCCGCCCGGGGCACCCGGCCGTGGGGCGCCCCACACCGCCACCCACCCCATCGCGTCAGAAAGACGATTAGACTGGGGGGCGTGCCTCAACTACGCCTCGCCCTGAATCAGATCGACTCGACCGTCGGCGATCTCTCCGGCAACGCCGAGTCGATCGTGCGCTGGACCCGGCACTCCGCCGAGCAGGGGGCGCATCTCGTCGCCTTCCCCGAGATGGTGCTCACCGGCTACCCGGTGGAGGATCTGGCCCTGCGCGCCTCCTTCGTGGCGGCGTCCCGCGCCGCACTGCTGGCCCTCGCCGCCCGGCTGGACGCCGAGGGCCTGGGCGAGCTGCCCGTGGTCGTCGGCTATCTCGACCGCTCCGATGTCGCCCAGCCGAGGTTCGGCCAGCCCGCCGGCGCGCCCCGTAACGCCGCCGCCGTGCTGCACCGGGGTTCGGTGGCGCTCAGCTTCGCCAAGCACCATCTGCCCAACTACGGCGTCTTCGACGAGTTCCGCTACTTCGTCCCCGGGGACACCCTGCCGGTGATCCGGGTACGCGGGGTCGATGTCGCCCTCGCCATCTGCGAGGACCTCTGGCAGGACGGCGGCCGGGTGCCCGCCACCCGCTCCGCCGGTGCCGGGCTGCTGATCTCGATCAACGCCTCGCCGTACGAGCGCAGCAAGGACGACGCCCGGCTGGAGCTGGTGCGCAAGCGCGCCCAGGAGGCCGGGTGCACCACCGCCTATGTGGCGATGATGGGCGGCCAGGACGAGCTGGTCTTCGACGGCGACTCCATCGTGGTCGACGCCTCGGGCGAGGTCATCGCGCGGGCGCCGCAGTTCTCCGAGGGATGTGTGGTCCTCGATCTGGAGCTGCCCGCCGCCGGGCCGGAGGTCCCCTCCGGGATCGTGGACGACGGGCTGCGGATCGACCACGCGGTGCTCTCCACCGACCCGGTCCCCGCCTACCCGGCGGAGCTGGCCGGCGGTTACGCGGAACGCCTCGACGACGACGAGGAGATCTACTCCGCGCTGGTGGTCGGGGTGCGCGCCTACGCCGCGAAGAACGGCTTCCGTTCGGTCCTCATCGGGCTCTCCGGCGGGATCGACTCCGCGCTGGTCGCGGCCATCGCCTGTGACGCGGTCGGCGCGGAGAACGTCTACGGCGTCTCGATGCCGTCCAAGTACTCCTCCGAGCACTCCAAGGACGACGCCGCCGAGCTGGCCCGGCGTACCGGACTCTCCTTCCGTACGGTGTCGATCGAGCCGATGTTCGACGCGTACACCGGTTCGCTCGCCCTGACCGGCCTGGCCGAGGAGAACCTCCAGTCGCGGCTGCGGGGCACCCTGCTGATGGCCGTCTCCAATCAGGAGGGCCATATCGTCCTCGCGCCGGGCAACAAGTCCGAGCTGGCGGTGGGGTACTCGACGCTGTACGGGGACTCCGTCGGCGCCTACGGCCCCATCAAGGACGTCTACAAGACGACGGTCTTCCGGCTGGCGCGCTGGCGCAACCGGGCCGCCGAGGAGCGCGGGCAGACCCCGCCGATCCCCGAGGCCTCGATCACCAAGCCGCCCAGCGCGGAGCTGCGGCCCGGCCAGGTGGACAGCGACTCACTGCCCGACTACGACGTCCTGGACCGGATCCTGGAGCTGTACGTCGACCGCGACCAGGGCAAGGACGCCATCGTGGCGGCCGGGTTCGACGAGGAGCTGGTGGCGCGGACCCTGCGGATGGTGGACACCGCCGAGTACAAGCGGCGCCAGTACCCGCCGGGGACGAAGATCTCCGCCAAGGGGTTCGGCAAGGACCGCCGGCTGCCGATCACCAACCGCTGGCGCGAGACCACCCACCACTGAACCACCCGCCTCTGGCCCCGCCGCGCGGCGGGGGTCGGAGGTGGTGGTCGGAGGTGGCGGTCAGAGGTCGATCCGGGCCGCTATCGGCAGATGGTCGCTGTCGGTGCGCGGCAGGGTCCAGGAGGAGACCGGCTCCACGCCCTTGACCATGATCTGGTCGATCCGGGCCAGCGGGAAGGACGCGGGCCAGCTGAAGCCGAAGCCGTCGCCCGCCGCGCCCTGGGTCGAACGCATCTGTGAGGTCACCGCGTTGAGCGCGCGGTCGTTCATGGTGCCGTTGAGGTCGCCGAGCAGGATCACCCGGTCCACCCGCTCATGGGCGATGGCGGTGCCGAGGGCGTCCGCGCTGGCGTCGCGCTGCCCGGCGGTGAAGCCCGCCCGCAGCTTCACCCGTACCGAGGGCATATGGGCCACATACACGGCCACATCGCCCTGCGGGGTACGGACGGTGGAGCGCATCGCCCGGGTCCAGCCGAGCCGGAGGTCGACCGGCCGGGTGTCGGTCAGCGGGTACTTGCTCCAGAGTCCGACGGTGCCCTGCACCGAGTGATAGCGATAGGTCCCGGCCAGCGCCTTGGCATAGACCTTGCCCTGCCCCTGGGCGACCTCCTGGAGGGCCAGGACATCCGCGCCGGAGGCGGCGACCTCCTGGGCGGTGCGTACCGGATCCGGGTTCTCCGCGTTGACGTTGTGGGTGGCGACGGTCAGATCGCCACCGGTGGAGGACTTGTCCGTCAGCAGCCCGCCGAAGAGGTCCAGCCAGACGACCACCGGCAGCAGCAGCGCGAGCAGTGCGGTGGCCGAGCGCCGCCAGATCCCCGCCGCCAGCAGCAGCGGCACGAAGACGATGCCCAGCCAGGGCAGGAAGGTCTCGCTGAGCGAGCCCAGGTTGCCGAACCGGTTGGGGAGGCTCGCATGAAGCCCCATCAGCAGGGTGAGCACGACGGCGCAGACGGCGAGCACCACACCGCGCCGCCAGATGCCCGGGTCTCTGCGCAGCCGTCCGAGCAGACGGTGGAAGCGGGATCCCGGGGCGGGGGCCTCGGGATCGGTGTTCGCTTCCTCCGTTGTGAACGTCTGCGCCATGGAGCTGTCCCTTACACCTTGCTGCCGTCACACAAGCCTCATGGAAGACCCTAGGCGATGACGGTCCGTGTGCCGCCGCCCCGGGGGCGGCCGTTCTGTGCCCAGGACGACCGGAAGGGGTACACGGTTCCCCGAATCGGTCCAGGTGGGAATGGTGTGACCAAAGCCGCACAGGTGGGGTGTTCCATGAGGTATCGATCCTTCGACCCGGCGCGGCGCACCCTGCCCGGGCCCCCGGGGCACCCTGCCCCAGGCGTCGGGGCACCGGGCGGGACGGGGTGCGGGGCGGGGCCGCGGGCACCGGGCGGGCGGGGCGGCACGAGGTGCCGTCGCCCGGCCGCCGTAGCCATGCGGAAACCCTGGGTGACCAGCGAGGGCCCCTTCCGTGCGGTCGGCACGAAGTGCCACCATGGAGGTGGTCCGGAGACGCCGTCAGGGCGCTTCGAGATGACAAAAAGGAGCCGTTAGCCATGACGCTTCAGGCTGCCCCGAAATCCACCGACAGCAGCAAGGCGCTGTACGGAGGCAAGGGCACCCGCCGCATCACGGTCCATGACATCGCCGCCGCCAAGGAGCGCGGCGAGAAGTGGCCGATGCTCACCGCGTACGACGCCATGACCGCCTCCGTCTTCGACGAGGCCGGGATCCCGGTGATGCTCGTGGGTGACTCCATGGGCAACACCCACCTCGGTTACGACACCACCGTCCCGGTCACCATGGACGAGATGACCCTGCTCTCCGCCGCCGTGGTACGGGGCACCCGGCGCGCGCTCGTCGTCGGGGACCTGCCCTTCGGCTCGTACCAGGAGGGCCCCGTCCAGGCCCTGCGCAACGCCACCCGGCTGGTCAAGGAGGCGGGGGTGGGCGCCGTCAAGCTGGAGGGCGGCGAGCGCTCCCTGCCGCAGACGGAACTGCTGGTCGAGGCCGGGATCCCGGTCATGACCCACCTCGGTCTGACCCCGCAGTCCGTGAACACCATGGGCTACCGGGTCCAGGGCCGTGACGACGAGACGGCGCACCGGCTGCTGCGGGACGCCAAGGCGGCGCAGGAGGCAGGTGCCTTCGCGGTCGTCCTGGAGCTGGTCCCGGCCGCCCTGGCGGCCGAGGTCACCCGGTCGCTGCACATCCCGACCATCGGTATCGGAGCGGGCCCCGATACCGACGCCCAGGTCCTGGTCTGGACCGACATGGCGGGTCTGACGGCGGGCCGGGTGCCGCGCTTCACCAAGCAGTACGCCAACCTCCGCCAGACCCTGGGCGACGCGGCGCGCGCCTTCGCCGAGGATGTGGCCGGCGGGGCGTTCCCGCAGGAGGAGCACACCTTCCACTGATCCCTCCCCCGCCGGTGGTCCACCACCGGCACGACAGCCCGTCGACCTCCCCCCGTCGGCGGGCTGTCGCCTTTCCCCGGCCCTTCCCGAACCTTTCTCCGGCCGGTCGGGACGGCGGCCGGGCCGGGCATGGAATACCGGGCGCCGGGCGTCGGGCGCCGAGTACCGGGCGTCGGCGGAATGTAGGCGAGCTGTCGGCGGCCGGTCGGCGCCCTGTCGGGGCCGGGCCCCAAGGTGGGGTCATGACAGAGAACAGGACCATCGACGGCGACCGGGCCGGCAGCGCTGTGCGGGTACGGGGGCTCGTCAAACGCTTCGGCGCCACCACCGCGCTGGACGGGGTCGACGTGGATGTCCGCGAGGGCACCGTGCTCGGCGTCCTCGGACCCAACGGCGCCGGGAAGACCACCCTGGTGCGCTGCCTCGCCACCCTGCTCGTGCCGGACGCGGGCACCGCCACCGTCGCCGGGTACGACGTACTGCGCCAGCCCCGGCAGCTGCGCCGGGTCATCGGGCTGACCGGCCAGTACGCCTCCGTGGACGAGAAGCTGTCCGGCTGGGAGAACCTCTACATGATCGGGCGGCTGCTCGATCTCTCCCGCCGGGACGCCCGCGCCCGCGCCGACGAGATGCTGGAGCGCTTCTCCCTCACCGACGCGGGCCACCGCCCCCCGAGGACGTACTCCGGCGGGATGCGCCGCAGGCTCGATCTGGCGGCCTCCCTGGTCGGCCGGCCCTCGGTGCTCTATCTGGACGAGCCGACGACCGGTCTCGACCCCCGTACCCGCAACGAGGTGTGGGACGAGGTCCAGCGCATGGTCACGGACGGGGTGACCGTCCTGCTCACCACGCAGTACATGGAGGAGGCGGAGCGGCTCGCCGACGAGCTGACCGTGATCGACAAGGGCCGGGTCATCGCGGGCGGCCGGGTGGAGGAGCTGAAGGCCCGCGCCGGCGGGCGGACCCTGCGGATCCGTCCCACCGAACCGGCCGATCTGATGCCGCTCGCCGACGCGCTGCGCGCGTCCGGCCTGGACGGGGTCGCCGGGGTGAGCGTGCTCGCCGACGACGGGCTGGTCTCGCTGCCGATCCTCGCCGATGTGCAGCTCACCGCCGTGGTGGCGCTGCTGGCCGAGCGGGGCTTCGGGATCGCGGACATCAGCACCCAGCTGCCCAGCCTGGACGAGGTCTTTCTCTCGATCACCGGCGATGCCGCCGCCGGCCCGGACGACGCACCCGGCTCACGGACCACATCCGCACCTCAGGGAACCCCGGTCGAGGAGGCCGCCGTATGACCACCACCACGACGAAGTCCACCGTCCCCCAGGAGCGGGGGAGGCACACAGAGCCCTCCCGGGCGCCCGGACACGGACCACCGGCGCCGGTCCGCGACACCCGGCTCGGAGCCCGCACCCATCTGCGGCACATCGTCGCGCTGGTGCGCCGCAACGCCCTCCAGATCAAACGGGATCCGGAGTCGATGGCCGACGCCCTGGCGGCGCCGATCATCTTCACCCTGCTCTTCGTCTATGTCTTCGGCGGGGCCATCTCCGGCGGAGCCATCTCCGACGGTTCCCTGCCCGGCGGAGCCGTCTCCGGCGACGGCAGCCGGGACGCCTATGTGAACTATGTGGTGCCGGGGCTGATGGCGATGATGGGGCTCTCCATCGCGATGGCGGTGGGCACCGGAATCAACGACGACATCGGCAAGGGGGTCATGGACCGCTTCCGGTCCATGCCGATCGCCCGTTCGTCGGTGCTGATCGCCAAGCTGGTGGTCGAGCTGGCCCGGATGTCCCTCTCCATGGGGATCCTGCTGGTGATGGGCTTTCTGCTGGGGATGGAGGTGCACACCTCGCCGCTGCATCTGCTGGCCGCGATGGCGCTCTCGCTCCTCTTCGGCGCCTCGCTGATCTGGATCTTCATTCTGCTGGGGCTGGCGATGAAGACCCCGCAGTCGGTGCAGGGAGTGGCGATGCTGGTGGTGCTCCCCCTCCAGTTCGGGTCCTCGATCTTCGCCCCGACGTCGACCATGCCGGACTGGCTTCAGACCTTCACCGACGTCAATCCGCTGTCGAATCTGGCGGACGCCGCCCGGGCCCTGGTCAACGGCGGCGAGCTGGCCTCGTCGGTGTGGTGGACGCTGGGCTGGGCGGTGGCGATCACCGCGATCACCGCGCCGATCGCGGTCGCCCGCTTCTGCCGCCGCGACTGACGGTGGCGCCGGTGGGGCCGGTGGGGCCCGGCGAACCGGGGCGCTCACACCAGGGCAGCCGCCTCATGGACCGTCAGCCCCGCCCCCGACGCGTACGCCCGTGCGTAGGCGTCGGCGTCGAGCGCGCTCCGCACGGCGGTCTCCGCCACCTCACGGGCCTCCCGTTCATGCGGATAGTGGACATGCCCCTCGGGCAGCCGCGCGTCGGCCGCGCCCAGCAGGCGGGCGGCGTCGGCGGCCCGCTCCGGGCGCAGCAGGACCAGCGCCTCGGCCATCGTCACCAGATGGGCCGAGGCGAACTGGGGGGCGACCATGGTGGTCAGCGCGTCGTCGGAGAGGCGCAGTGCCTTCCGGGCGCGCTCCAGCGCCCCCTCCAGATCTCCGTCGACCAGGTCCAGCCAGGCGAGATAGCCGATCACCAGCGCCTCGAAGATCGCCAGCGTGCCGTCGCCGAACTGCCCGCCCAGCGCCTCCACCACGGAACGCGCCTCCGCCCGGCGGTCGGTGCGGCCGAGCCAGACGGCGAGATGGATCCGGGCCACGGCGGTGCACTCATTGGCCGATCCCTCGCTGTCCGCCAGCACCTCGCGCAGCAGCGCCTCGCCCCGCTCCGGCTCCCCGGTCTCGATCAGCAGCCCGCCGAGCCGGGCGCGCAACAGACCCACCTGGATCCGGGCGCCGATCCGCTCCGCGTGGGCGATGGCGGCGATGAAGTCGTCGGCCGCCTCCTGGTAGCGGCCCGCCCGCTCATGGCCCTCGCCCCGGGCGGAGAGCGCCTCGGCCGCGCCCCAGGCGTCGCCGAGGCGGGTGAAGATGGCCAGCGCCTCGTCCGCGTCCCGGGTCGCGTCCCCGACCCAGTGGCTGCGGTTGGCGAGCACATTGGCGCGGGTCCCGAGCCCGTAGGCCAGCTCCCACTCGTAGCCGTACCGGCGGCAGCTGTCGACGGTCGAGTTCAGCATGTTCAGCAGCCGTTCCCCGTCGCCGGTGACGACGACGGCGAAGAACCAGTGCGAGGCGGGCGGGCGGCAGACCTGCGGCAGCCCCGGCCGGTAGATCTCGGCGGCCCGGCGCAGCTCCGCCATGCAGGCGAGGGTCCAGGCGTCGGCGTCGGCGTTGAGGTGGATGAGTCTCAGCAGCCCGACCTGTCGGCGCGCCTCCTGGAGCAGTTCGGGGCCGAGCGGTGGCGGGGCGTCGGTGCAGCGTTCGTGGATGGGCGGGGCGAGGGGCGCGTCGGGTCCGAACGGGTCCGGTCCGAGCGCGGAGACCGTCACCGTCCAGTGGCGTGCCTCGGCCCGCAGATCGCGCATGTGCCAGTACCAGGCGAGCGAGAGCACCAGGACCAGGGCCTCCTGCTCGTCCCGGGCGGCGACGGCGCGGCGGAGGGCGGTGCGCAGATTCTCGTACTCGGCACGGAAGGTCTCGACGGCGGTGGACTGCCGCCGGTCGCGCAGCAGCGGGTCGGTGGTGCGGGCGAGTTCGCGGTAGTGGACGAGGTGGCGGCGTTCGGCGGCGGGGCGTCCGGCGGTCTCGTCGAGGCGGGCGGCGGCGTACTCGGCGACGGTTTCGAGGAGGCGGTAGCGCATGGTCCCGCCGGGGCCGGAGCATGCCGCGACGACGAGCGACTTGTCGATGAGGGAGCCGAGGAGGGCGGCGACATCGTGACGGCCGGGGCCGGGCTCGCCCGCCGGATCGGTCGGGTCAGTGATGCCTGTGGGGTCAGTGGGGTCGTTCGAGCAGACGGCCTCGGCCGCGGCGAGATCGCAGCCGCCCATGAAGACGGAGAGCCTGCGCAGGACCGCCCGTTCGTCGTCCTCCAGCAGCTCCCAGGACCAGTCGACCACCGCGCGCAGGGTCTGCTGCCGGGGCAGCACGGTACGGCTGCCGCTGGTCAGCAGGCGGAACCGGTCGTCCAGCCGGTCGGCTATCTGGCGCGGCGCGAGCATCCGCAGCCGGGCGGCGGCCAGTTCGATGGCGAGCGGCAGCCCGTCGAGGCGGCGGCAGATCTCGGCGCACGCCTCGGGGTCGTCCCCGGTGCTGAAGCCGGGCCGGGCCGCCGCACCGCGTTCGGCGAGCAGCCGCAGCGCGGTGGGGGCGGGCAGCGGCTCCACGGGCCGGACCAGTTCGCCGGGCACGCCGAGGGGCTCCCGGCTGGTGGCGAGGACGGTGAGTCCGGGGCAGCTCTGGAGGAGCCGTTCGGCGAGCCGGGCGGCGGCGGCCACCACATGCTCGCAGTTGTCGAGGATCAGCAGCATCCGCCGCCGGGCGCAGTACTCGGTGAGCAGCACCAGCGGGTCGTCGGAGTGGCTGTCGGCGGCCCACAGCTCCCCGGCCCCGGCGCCGCGCAGCACGGTGTGGCGGGCGCCGAGCGCGGTGAGGACGGCCTCGGCGACGGTGTCCGGGTCGTCCACGGGGGCGAGTTCGGCCAGCCAGACACCGTCGGGGGTGTCGTCCGCGAGCCGGTCGGCGACCTCCTGGGAGAGCCGGGTCTTCCCGGAGCCGCCGGGGCCCAGCAGGGTGACCAGCCGGGCGGCGCGCAGATCGGTGCGGAGCATCTCCATGTCCGCCTCCCGGCCGACGAAGGAGGTGAGCCGGGCGGGCAGATTGCCCCGGGAGGCCGGCCGGACCCCGGCGGGCGGATTCTCCAGGGGCGCTGCGGGCACGGCAGCGGGTACGGGAGCGGGAGCCGGTACGGAAGCGGGAGCGGGTACGGATTCCGGCACCGATGCGGATACGGGTACGGGGGCCGGCGCCGGTACCGGTACCGGCGCGGTGTGCGGCGCCGGGGCGCTCAGCAGGCTCCGGTGCAGGGCCTGGAGGGCCGCCGAGGGATCCGCCCCCAGCTCGGCCGCGAGCCTGCGGCGGAAGGTCTCGTACGCCGCCAGCGCCTCCGCCGGGCGGCCCAGCGCGCCCAGCGCGGTGAGCCGCAGGGTCTGCAGTGACTCGTCGATCGGCCGCAGCGCGCACAGCTCGGTCAGCTCCGGCAGCGCCTCCTCCGCCCGCCCCAGGGCGAGCGCCGCCGCCAGCCGGGTGCGGCGGGCCTCCAGCCGCCGGGACTCCCAGTGGGCCGCGCGGGCCGTCCGGTCCGGGAGGTCCGCGACCACCGGCCCGCGCCACAGCTCCAGCGCCTCCGCCAGCAGATCCGCCGCCTTCGCCGGATCGCCCGTGTCATAGGCCCGTACCCCCTCCCCCGCCAGCCGGTCGAACCGGTGCAGATCCACCGAGTCGGGGTCGGTGAGCAGCCGGTAGCCCCCGCCGGGCGCGGAGACGACGGTGTCCCGTCCGAGGCTCCGGCGCAACCGTCCCACCAGGGCCTGCACGGCGCCGGAGGTGTCCGCGGGCGGATCGCCGTCCCAGACCTCCGCCACGATCCGGCCGACGGTGACGGGATGTCCGGGCCGCAGCGCCAGTACGGTCAGCAGCGCGCGCAGCCGGGCGCCGCCGAGCGCGGCGGGGGTGCCGTCGGCGTGGACGGCCTCTGTGGTGCCGAAGAGGGAGAAGCGCACCCGGTCATTGTCCCCGCTCCGGGAGCGGCCGTTCGGTCCGGGAGCGGGCGGCGGCGGTGTCCCCTGTGTGCGGAGGGGCGGCGCGGGTACGGTCGATCCGCGCGCCCCGTCCCCGTAACGAGGTCACCGCCGCCGCTGTCACCGCCTGCGTTTCGGGACGTTCCCGTACATCACCGGCCCTGGAGTCGCCCGCATGTCCACCTCGTCCTCCCGGTACTCCCAGCGGAGCGACCGGCGCGTCAGCCCCGTCTTCATCGGTATCACCGCCGTGACGGCGGTCGCGGGGTGGGCGGTGTGGACCGATTTCGCCGCTTCGGCGGGGCTCGCCGTCTTCCTCTTCGTCACCTCGGCGTGGATCGTCTCGCTCTGTCTGCATGAGTACGCCCACGCCAGGACCGCGCTGCACAGCGGGGATCTCTCCATCGGCGCCAAGGGGTATCTGACGCTCAATCCGCTCCGCTACACCCATGCCCTGCTCAGCATCGTGCTGCCGGTGCTCTTCGTGATCATGGGCGGGATCGGTCTGCCGGGCGGTGCGGTCTTCATCGAACGGAACCGCATCCAGGGCCGCTGGAAGCACAGCCTGATCTCGGCGGCGGGCCCGCTGACCAATGTGCTCTTCGCGGTGGTCTGCACGGCGCCGTTCTGGCTGGACGCGCTGGACGGGGTGCCGGTGGTCTTCCGGTACGCCCTGGCCTTCCTGGCGCTGCTCCAGGTGAGCGCGGCGATCCTGAACTTCCTGCCGGTTCCGGGGCTGGACGGTTACGGGGTGATCGAGCCCTGGCTCTCGTACCGGATCCGCCGCCAGGTCGAGCCGATCGCCCCGTTCGGACTGCTGCTGATCTTCGCGCTGCTCTTCGTCCCGGAGCTGAACCGGATCTTCTTCGACGGGGTGGACGCGGTGCTGAGCGCCCTGGGCGTGGGCGAGCTGGAGACCTCGTGCGGGCTGGAGTACTACCGCTTCTGGCAGGAGGAGAACCCGTTCTGCGCCTCGCTGGCCGAGCGGTAGGCCGCCTCCCGGCGGTGCTCGGTTCGGGCGGTACCGCTCCGGCGGCGGTCCGGCGGCGGTCCGCTCAGCCGGCGGCCGAGCGGATCCGCTCCAGCTTGGCCTTGCGGTAGTAGTACCAGGCCATGTTGGAGGAGAGCCCGGCGAGCAGCACCCAGACGACACCGATCCAGAGGCCCTGGGTGAAGGAGAGCACGGCCGCGACGACGGCGAGCACACAGACGGCGAGGGCGTAGCGGGCGAGGCGGGGCATGGGAGGTGACTCCTGTCGGGGGATGTACCGGGGGGTATGTCCGTCCCGTTCAGTGTCCCCCATGCCCCGTCCGCCGGGACACTCCGGTCGCCCTCCGGTCACCGGATCGGACCGATCGGCCCGTCGGGCCCGGCCGGGGCGGGGCCGGTCAGACGTCGGTGACGCGCAGCCCCGCGTGGGCCTTGTAGCGGCGGTTCACCGAGATCAGATTGGCCACCAGCGACTCGACCTGGTGGGCGTTGCGCAGCCGTCCGGCGAAGACCCCGCGCATCCCGGGGATCCGGCCGGCCAGCGCCTGGACGAGATCGGTGTCGGCGCGGGACTCGCCCAGCACCATCACATCGGTGTCGATCTCCTCGATGGAGGTGTCCTGGAGGAGCACCGCCGACAGATGGTGGAAGGCGGCCGTGACCCGGGACTCCGGCAGCAGGGCGGCGGCCTGCTCGGCGGCGCTGCCCTCGGCCGGCTTGAGCGCGTAGGCGCCCTTCTTGTCGAAGCCGAGCGGGTTGACGCAGTCGATCACCAGCTTCCCGGCCAGCTCCGCGCGGAGCGCCTCCAGGGTCCTGGCGTGGCCGTCCCAGGGCACGGCGATGATGACGATGTCGCTGCGGCGGGCGCACTCGGCGTTCTCCGCGCCCTCGACACCGAGGCCCAGCTCCGCCGCGGCGCTCTCGGCGCGCTCGGCGGCCCGGGAGCCGATGATCACCTTCTGTCCGGCGCGGGCCAGCCGGTAGGCGAGGCCGCGCCCCTGGTCACCGGTGCCCCCGAGGACGCCGACGACCAGACCGGAGACATCGGGCAGGTCCCACGGGTCCCGGGCGGGGGCCGGGGCGGCCGGTGCGGCGGTGCTGTCGGGGGAAGTCGCCGTGTTGTCAGTGGAAGTCATGGGGCCGACCCTACTCGCTGGTACGGGCGGTGGACCGCCGGTCACCGGGGTACGGTTCCGGCCGCCCCGGGCGCGCTGCCCGTACGTCCGTTGCCACGAACGGGTGAGCCGGTGCGCGGGCGGCCCCGGACGGACCGCCCCGGAGGCAGGATGCGGCCATGGATGCCGTACGGGTGGCGCTGCTGCGCGAGGTTCTGGCGGGTACGGAGTGGCCGGCGGCGACCCGGAGATTCGCGGGGGCGCTGCGCTCCTCGGTGGTCCCCCAGGGCGGGGGGCTGCTGCTCGTGGGGACCGCCGCGTACGAGCCCTGGCATCTCGCCGCCCATCTGGTGGACGAGGCCGCCTGGTCGGGCCAGCCGGAGCTGGCCCCCACCCTGGTGCGGCACCGTCCCCGGGCCGGTGACCCGGCCCATCTGGCGATCGGGCTGTCCCGGCTGGAGGCGGTGCGCCGGGGGGAGACCCTGCTGGTGGTGGCCCCGGACCGCCCGGAGGACGGACTGCTGGAACGGGTGCACGACGCCCGCCGGGCGGGCGCCACGGTGCTGGCCCTCGGCGGGCGGGACCGGGCGCTGCCGGAGCTGGCGCACGAGGCGCTGACGCTGGAGTCGCCCGGCCCCGAGGTCGATCTCGACATGGTGCAGCACCTGGTGAGCGCGGCGGCGGGGGAGAACAGCGTGCCGGGGGCGCGGGGGCGGCGGCGCTTCCGGGACCGGCTCTCCCGGGTGGTGGACCACCTCACCTCGCCCCCGCCCGCGCGCTGGTAGCCGCGCCCACGGCCCCGTAACCCCGCCGGACCCGGGCCGCACGCCACTGGACTCCGGCGGTACTCCGCTGCATCCGCCACCTAAATCGTTTGCCCGGCGTCGGCGCCCGCCCCCACCATGGCCTGTTGTGACATCGAAGCGCTCCGGCCTGCTGCCCGATCTCTCCCCCTGGCGCTCCTCCGCCGATTTCCGGCTGCTCTGGGTCCAGGGACTGATCGCCTACTTCGGCAGCTTCATGGCGATGATCGCGCTACCGCTCCAGATCAAGGATCTGACCGGCTCCCCGCTCGCGGTCGGCGCGATGGGCGCGGTGGAGCTGATCCCGCTGATCGTCTTCGGGCTGTACGGGGGAGCGCTCGCCGATTCCGCCGACCGGCGGAAGCTGATCGTCAACACCGAGCTGGGGCTGGCCGTCCTCGCCACGATCCTGCTGGTCAACGCGATGCTGCCGGATCCGATGCTCTGGCCGCTCTATGTGGTCGCGGCCGGGGTCTCCGCGATGGCCGGGCTCCAGCGCCCGGCGCTGGACTCGCTGATGGCCCGGATCGTCCCGCACGACCAGCTCACCGCCGCCGCCGCGCTCAACAACCTCCGCTGGCAGTTCGGCGGCATAGCCGGGCCCGCGGCGGCGGGCATCGTGGTGGCGTGGTCCGGCCATGCCACCGCGTACGGCATCACCCTGGTCACCTTCGCCGCCTCCGCCCTGATGTGTCTGCGGCTGGCGCCCGCGCCCGCCGCCGAGGGGGCGGAGAAGCCGTCGCTGCGCGGCATCGTGGAGGGCGCCCGGTACGCCTGGTCCCGTCCGGTGCTGCTGGGGACGTACGCCATCGACCTGGTGGCGATGTTCTTCGCCTTCCCGGTGGCGATCTTCCCCTTCCTCGCCGACGACCTGGACGCCGAATGGGCGATGGGGCTGATGTACACGGCCCTCGCGGTCGGCTCCCTGCTGCTGAGCGTGATGAGCGGCTGGACCTCCCGGGTCCGGCGGCACGGGCTCTTCGTGGTCTTCGGCGCGGGGGTGTGGGGCCTGGCCATGGCGGCGGCGGGCTTCTTCGACAACATCTGGCTGGTACTGCTCGCCCTCGCGGTCGCGGGCGCCGGCGACACCCTCAGCGGTCTGGGGCGGATGACCATCTGGAACCAGACCATCCCCGAGGAGCTACGGGGCAGGCTGGCGGGGATCGAGGTGCTCTCGTACAGCGTCGGCCCCCAGCTCGGCCAGGTCCGCTCCGGTGCGATGGCCGGGTGGACCGGTACCCGCGCGGCGATCTGGAGCGGCGGGCTGATGTGTGTGGCGGGTGTGGTGCTGCTGACCGCCGCCCTGCCGAAGCTGGTGCGGTACGACTCCGAGACGGACGAGGACGCGCTGCGGCGCCGCGCCCAGCAGGAGGCGACCCTGGCGAAGGCCGAGGCCGAGGCCGAGACCGAGGCCGAGGCCGAGGCCGACGCCCCGGCCGGGCCCCGGCCCCAGGTCCCGGGCCAGGGCTGAGGACAGGGCCGGGACGGGGACCGGGACCGGCGCCCGGGGCCTTCCGGTGGCGGGTAGGGGCTCAGCCCCCGTCGGACGGCCCCCGGGGCGAGTCCCCGCGGGGGGAGTCGTTCCACTGGGGGTCGTTGTCCCACTCCTCGTTCCGCTCCCGCGCGGTCTCCATGGCGTGCGCCGCCTCCTCCCGGGTCCCATAGGGCCCCAGCCGGTCGGCGGCCCGGCACTCCGGACCCTCCTCCACCCTCCCGTGCTTCAGGCAGTAGTACCACTCGCCCGGTTTGCCCGCCTCGCGCCTCGTGAACAGGGCCATCAGGTCCTCCCTTCCTCATCAGCCATGCTGCCCCACGCCCCCTGGATAGACTCGCTGACATGTCTGGCCAGTCACTGCTCGTCCCGGGGACGCTGTCCCCCGCACGCTCCGTCCCCGCCGCCATCCGGCGCCCCGAATACGTCGGCAGGCCCGCCCCGACGCCGTACACCGGGCCGGAGGTGCAGGACTCCGACACCATCGAGCGGATGCGGATCGCGGGCCGTATCGCCGCCCGCGCGATGGAGGAGGCCGCCCGGCACATCGCCCCGGGGGTGACCACGGACGAACTCGACCGGGTGGCGCATGAGTTCATGTGCGACCACGGAGCGTACCCGTCCACCCTCGGTTACCGGGGCTTCCCGAAGTCGCTGTGCTCCTCGGTGAACGAGGTCATCTGTCACGGCATCCCCGACTCCACCGTCCTGCGCGACGGCGACATCGTGAATCTGGATGTCACCGCGTACATCGGCGGGGTGCACGGGGACAACAACGCCACCTATCTCTGCGGGGAGGTCGACGAGGAGTCCCGGCTGCTGGTGGAGCGGACCCGGGAGTCCCTCAACCGCGCCATCAAGGCGGTCCGGCCGGGCCGTCAGATCAATGTCATCGGCCGGGTGATCGAGTCGTACGCCAAGCGCTTCGGCTACGGCGTGGTCCGCGACTTCACCGGCCACGGGATCAATACGTCCTTCCACTCCGGACTGATCGTCCCGCACTACGACTCACCGCACGCGACCACCGTGATCCAGCCGGGGATGACCTTCACCATCGAGCCGATGCTGACCCTGGGCACCCATGAGTACGACATGTGGGAGGACGGCTGGACCGTGGTCACCAAGGACCGCAAGCGGACCGCGCAGTTCGAGCACACGCTGGTGGTGACGGAGACCGGGACGGAGATCCTCACCCTTCCCTGAGGTCGCGCGGGTCCTGCGGGTCCCGCGGACCCTCGGGGCTCCCGGGGCGGGGCGGGCGCGGAGGATCCGTCCCACCGGGGAGGTTTTACCGACAGGGCGTCGGGAATTTACCGACAGGGCGTCGGCATCTCATTGACTTAGGTAAGCCTAAGTAGGATGATCGGAGGCGGTGACGGCCATGGCCGACGCCGCCTTCCGTACGGCCGCGCCCGTATGGCCGTACACCTGTCCGTCCCCTGGCCCTGGAGGTCACCGCCTTGGACGCCACCGCCGCAGCTACCCCGTTCTCCGCTCAGATCCGGGTGGCGACCCACGAGAAGCACGACGAGGCGAACGAGTCGCCCTTCATGAGCGACCTGCTCGGCGGGCGCCACGATGTCGCCGCCTTCGCCCGGTACACCGCCCAGCTGTGGTTCGTCTACCAGGCCCTGGAGGAGACCGCCGACGCCCTGAAGGACGACCCGGTGGCGGGGCCCTTCATCCAGCCCGTGCTCTTCCGCACCGCCGGGCTGGAGCGCGATCTGGCCCATCTGCTGGGCGACCACTGGCGCGAGGGCCTGGTCCCGCTGCCGGAGACCATGGCGTACGCCGACCGGATCCGGGAGTGCGCCCAGGAGTGGACCGCCGGATATGTCGCCCACCACTACACCCGCTACCTCGGCGACCTCGCCGGTGGCCAGGTCGTCCGCGACCGGGCGGAGAAGACCTGGGGCTTCGACCGCAAGGGCGACGGCGTCCGCTTCTACGTCTTCGACGAGATCACCAACCCCGCCGCCTTCCGCCGTGAGTACCGCGCCCTGCTGGACGCGGTCAACGCGGACGATCTGGAGCGGCAGCGGATCGTGGACGAGTGCCGCCGGGCGTACGACTTCAATGGCGCGATCTTCGCCGCGCTGACCGAGGAGTTCCCGCTCAGCGCCGCCTGAGCCGCGGTACCGCGCGGGCCGGGTGCCGGGGTCCGCTCAGGTCATCATCCTGAGCGCGTCCGCCACCGTCAGCCTGCGCGCCGGTACCGGGGCCGGGCCCTGCATCCCGCGCGCCCGGACGGGCGCCGGGGAGGCGAGCCTGACCCGCCCGCCGATCTCCACCGTGCCATCGGGGCCGGGGGCCGTCAGAATCTGCGACCCCCGGCCCTGAGTGATGTTCAGGGCCCGCCCCAGCCGCTCCGTCAGCAGCAGCGCGGCGGCGCCCGTCGCCTCGTCCTCCACGATGCCGTCGTCCCGCCGGGGGAAGGCGCGGGCCCGGACCCGCCCCGCCGCCTCGTCCTCCCAGGCCCAGGCGTAGAGCCAGCCCTCGCCGGGCGGCGGGGCCGGCAGCGCGTCCACGGCGGCCGGGTCGGGGAACCGCTCCAGTGTGCGCGGCGGGGCCCACTCGGCCCGCGCGGTGATCCAGGTGAACTCGCCGTCGCCACGCGCCCAGACGGTGCCCGCCGGGGGGTTCAGCTCCTCCAGGTCGAGCAGCCACGCCGCGCCGACCAGCGGATGTCCGGCGAAGGGGAGGCGCAGCCCGGGGGTGTAGATGTCCACCGTGCCGCGTTCGGGGTCGTCCACGAAGAGGGTCTCGCTGAAGCCGAGTTCGGCGGCGAACGCCTGCCGGGAGGCCTCATCGGGGCAGGCCCTGGGGTCCCGGACGACCCCGAGGGCGTTGCCGTGCCGCCCTTCGGCGTCGCAGAAGACATGGAGGACATCGAGGGCCTGGCGCGGATCGCGTCGGTTCACGGGGGCATCGCCTTGGTTCACGGGGGCATTGAAGCACCTGGACCCCTCTGACGTGCGGTCCGTCCGCAAACGGGGGAAGGCCGTACCCGCGCGGGGAGCGCGGGCACGGCCTTCCGGACCACCGGGCACGGGCCCCGGGCCGGACCACAATCAGCCCCATGGGGGTCCCCCCGGACGGAGTCTGGGGGAGTTTGAGGAGCGGGGTTCGGGGCCGGGCCCGGTGGCCTGCCGTCGGATCAGGCCTCCGAGGTGCCCCGGCGCCGCATGACGAGGACCACTCCGGCACCGGCCGCGATCACCGCCGCCGACGCGCCGATCAGCACGCCGGTCGGCAGCTCCGAGCCGGTGGCGGCCAGCGCGCCGCCGACCGATCCGCCGGTCGCCGCGACGCCGCTGTCGGCCGCCCCGCCCACGGAGCCGCCCGTCGTACCGCCGGTGCCGCCGCCGACCGTACCGCCGCCGACGGTGCCCCCGCCGGTGGTGGAGGTACCGCCCCCGGTCGTCCCGCCGGAGGTGAAGGCCCCGGTGGAGCCGGTCGAACCGGTCGAACCGGTGCCCCCGTCACCGCCGGTGGCACCACCGGTGCTCCGCGGCGGCAGCGCCGCCTTCTTGTCCAGCGAGACCGCGAAGGTGAGCTTGTCCAGCTTGTCGCCCACGGTGTACATGTTCTCGAAGGCCGCGTTGCCCGCCTTGGTCAGCCGGGTCTCCGCACCCGTGACCTTGACCACCGAGTTCTTCGCCTTGAGGCCGCCGGAGGGGACCTTCACCGTGGCGAAGGCGACGTCCTTGCGGGTGGAGACCTTCCCGGTGGAGCGGCTCTTGGAGGTGACATCGGTGACGAGCGTGCCCTTGGTGCCGTCGACACGGACCTCGAACCCGCTCAGCTTGAGGTCGAGCAGCCACTTCCCGGCGGGGGTCTTGTGCCCCAGGAAGCGGACACTGCCGTCGAAGGAGGCGTTGAGCTTCTGCTTCTTGGCGTCGAAGCTGCCCTTGCCCTTGGGGAAGCGGTAGATGTCGCCGGACTTCTTCGCGCCGCCCGCCAGCTCGACCTTGCCCTTGGCTATCTTGCCGGTGACGTACTTGCGGAAGCGCTCGATGACACCCCAGTCGAGATTGCCGTCGACGATCTTCCCGGAGGTCTTGGCCGGCGGCTTGGGGCTCTCCGTGGGCTTCTTCGTCGGCTCCGGCTTCTTGGTGGGCTCGGGCTTCTTGGTCGGCTTCGGCTGGCCGGTCGCGGTGGGCTTGGGGTCCGGCCGCCCAGAGGCGTCGGCCTTCACCGAGAGGGTCACCGGGTCCAGCGCCTCGCCCGCCGGGTAGCGGAAGGCCGCGGCGCCCGACGCGGTCATCGCCGCCGGGACGGTACGGAAGACCATCGCCCCGCCCTGGCCCTGCTCCGGCCGGGACTTGCCGGTCAGATCGAGCGCGGCCACGGCGATGTCGTTCCGCTTCTTGCCGTCCACGGTGACATCCGCCTGGATGGTCCCCTTCTCCTTCGCCGTGATCACCTGCACATCGGCGAGCACGATGGAGAAGCGGCTGGTGGTGAAGGTGACGGAGCCGGGGAAGGCGGTACGGGTGCCATGGGTGGCCATGTCGTACGCGCCCTTGCCACCGGTGAAGGTGAACGCGCCGTTCCCCGCCGCCTGCTTGACCCCGCCCTTGACGGTGATGCCCTGGGCGCCGACATAGTCCCGGAAGGACTGCTTGAAGCCCCACTCCAGGGTGCCGTCCTTCAGGGCGATGGAGGGCGCGGCGGCGGCCCGGCCGGTGGTGCCCTCGGCCCCGGAGACGGTCCCGGAAGCGGTCCCGGAGGTGGTCCCGGAGGTGGTCCCGGAGGCGAAGGCGGGCAGCGAGAGGGCGCCGGCCCCGAGGGCGGTGGCGGTGGCCACGGCCGCGATGAGGGTGAGCGGACGGCGTGAGACGGGGGCGGACATGGGGGTACTCCTTGGGTTGATCAGTTCTGGGTCGTACGACGACGGCGTACGACGAGGAGGGCGGTGGCCAGGGCGGCGGCGAGCAGCACCGCGCCGACGGCGACATACACCCACGTGGTGGAGGTCTTGGAGGTGGACGCCACGTTCTCGGTGGTGTCGGTGGCGGTCTTCCCCGCCGCGTCCTGGGTGGCCGAGGCGGTGGGCGCGGGGGTGGCCGCCGCGTCACTGCCGAGGTCGGGCAGGGCGGGCAGCTGGGCCTTCTTCTCCACCGCGACGGCGAGCGAGATCGGGTCCATGGCGGTGCCCGCCTTGTACATCGAGCCGAAGGCCTTGGCGCCGGGCGCGGTGAGGGTGGCCGGGGCCTCGGTCAGGGCGACCAGCCCGTCCTTGGGCGTGAGGTCGGCGGCGGCGAAGGTGACCAGGGGGACGGCCCGCTGGGTGCGGCCCGCGCTGGTGACATCGGCGCTCAGCGTGCCCTTGCCGTCCCGCACCTGGGCGGTGACCTTGCCGAGGGTGAGGTCGAGGTGCTCACCGGTGAAGCGCACGGCTCCGGCGAACGAGGCGTCCAGCGTCTTCTTCCCGGCGTCGTAGCTGCCCTTGCCGCTGGGGAAGCGGAAGAGCGCGCCGCCGTCCTGGGCCCCGCCGGTGAGGGTCCACTCGCCCTGGGCGATGGAGCCGGTGACGTACTCGCGGAAGGTGCGGCGCACACCCCAGTCGACGGCGGCGTCATGGACGGCCGCGGCCTTCGCGCTCTCCTTCTTCTTCTCCGGAGCGGCGGACTCGCGCTTCTTCTCGGGCTTCGGGTCCTCGCCCCGCGGGGCGCCCGCCGCCACATCGACGCTCAGGCTGATCGGGTCGAGCGGGGTGCCCGCCTCGTAGAAGCCGGCGAAGGCGGTGGCGCCCTGCGCGGTGAGCGTGGTGGGGACGTTGGTGAGGGCGATGGGGGTGGTGCCGCCGCGCATGTCGATACCGGAGAGGTTGAGCGCGGCGAAGGCGACCTGGGTGGACCGGGTGATCTTCCCGGTGCCCCGCTCCTTGCTCACCATGTCGACATGGAGGGTGCCCCGGCCGCCGGCGATCCGGACGGTCGGCCGGTTCAGGGTGAGGTCCATCTCATGGCTGCCGTCGGGCTTGCGGTGGCCGGTGAAGTGGACACCGCCGCTGAAGCCCGCCTCGAAGGCACCGGTCCCGGCGTTGTACGAGCCCTGCGCCGAGTGGAAGCGGAAGAGGCTCTGACCGACCGTCGCCGAGCCTCCGGTCAGACGGTAGTTGCCCTTGGCGATGGGCCCCGTGACGTACTTCTGGAACGACGATTTGAGACCCCAGTCGAGTCTGCCGCCCTGGACCGTCCGGTCGTCCGCGACCGCGGTCGCGGCCGGGAGCACGAACGCCGCGAGCAGGGCCGCGAACAGGGCGGCGACCACGGCGCGGGCCGGTCTGAACGGCAGCATGAAGGGTCCCTTCCGAGGGGTACGACGGGGTACGACGTCTGGCAAAGCGAGGTAAGGCTAACCTAAGCTATGTCCAGCCTGTGCCGGTAGCCCCATGCGTTCCGGTTCCGCCCCGGACGTCGGTTCCGCGACGGATCCCGCACCGATTCCGCCAGGAAGCGGCCCGGAGCGGGGAGATGAGCGGCACCCGGAACGGCCCGCGACGGTGACCGGAGCGGCCCGGGGCGGGGCGGCTCGACATGGCTCGGTACGGGGGAACGCCCCCCAGCGCCCTCCCCCACCCGGCGGGCGACGGAACGGACAGGACGGTACTTCTGGTGCTTTCTCAGGGCCCGACACGCTCGGCGCGGACGACCCGGCGCGGACTCCGCCTGGCGGGCGCGGTGCTGACCGCGTTCGCCGTCGCCCTGACGGCGAGCGGCTGCGGCGGGGACTCCACCCCCTCCCCCGGCGGGAAGGGCGGCTCCGGCACCGCCGCCACCGACCGGGTGGAGCCACTGACCACGAAGCCCACCCCCGAACTCCCCGTCACCGTGCCCTCCGCGGACGGCCGGAAAGTGACCGTCACCTCCACCGAGCGGATCGTTCCGCTCACCGGCTCGCTCAGCGAGATCGTCTTCACCCTGGGCCTCGGCGACCGGGTCGTCGCCCGCGATGTCACCGCCACCTTCGAACAGGCGGAGAAACTCCCCGTGGTCACCCGGGGCCACGATGTCTCCGCCGAGAGCGTCCTCTCGCTGAGGCCGACCCTCGTCCTCGCGGAGACGGTGTCCGGCCCCGGCGAATCCATTCAGCAGATCCGCGATGCCGGCATTCCGCTGATCGTGGTGAAGACCGCGAAGGGCCTCTCCGATGTCGGCCCCCGGATCGACACGGTCGCCCGCGCGCTCGGCGTACCCGCCTCCGGCAAGGAGCTGAAGCAGCGCACCCAGGAGCGGATCGCGGCCGTCCAGAAGGACATCCCCGAGCCCGCCGAGGGCAAGCGGCCCCGGGTCGCCTTCCTGTATCTGCGGGGCACCGCCTCCGTCTATCTCCTCGGCGGGGCCGACTCCGGCGCCGCCTCCCTCCTGGAGGCGGCGGGCGCCGCCGACGCGGGCAAGGAGTCCGGGCTGACCAAGGACTTCACCGCGATCACCAGCGAGGCCCTGGCCAAGGCGGCGCCCGACGCCATCCTGGTGATGTCCAAGGGGCTGGACTCCGTCGGCGGAGTGGACGGCCTGGTCAAGATCCCCGGAGTGGCCCAGACCCCGGCGGGCATGGACCGCCGGGTGGTCTCCATCCCGGACGGCGTCCTGCTGAACTACGGCCCCCGTACCGATGAGGTACTGAAGTCCCTGGTGGACCAGTTGTACGCGGACGGGCGCTGACCATGACGATCGAAGCGGACCCCCAGATGTCCCGTACCCCCTCCCCCGTACCACCGGTGGAGCTCACCGAGGCGAGCCCGGCGGCCGATTCCGGTACCGGGCCCGACCCCTCCGGGAAGGAGCGCCTCCCCTCCGGGAAGGGCCGCGCGGAGCCGGTGCCGCGCGCCCGGCGCTCCACCGGCTATCTGCTGACCGCCGGACTCCTCGCCGCGCTCTTCGCCGTCGCCCTGGTCTCCGCCGGCTACGGCGCGTACGACATCCCGATCGGCGATGTCCTCGCCTCCGCCCAGCACCGGCTCGGACTGGGCGGCACCCCCCTGGACCGGGTCGGCGAGAGCGTCCTGTGGAACGTCCGGCTGCCCCGGGTCGTCCTCGCCCTGCTCATCGGCGCCTCCCTCGGCTGCGCCGGAGCCCTGATGCAGGGCGTCTTCGGCAATCCGCTCGCCGAGCCCGGCATCATCGGCATCTCCGCCGGAGCCGCCGTCGGAGCCGTCGCCTGCATCGCGCTCGGACTGAGCTTCTTCGGCAACTGGACCGTGACGATCTGCGCCTTCATCTCCGGCCTGATCACCGTCACCCTGGTCTACACCCTCTCCCGCTCCGACGGCCGCAGCGAGATCGTCACCCTGATCCTCACCGGGATCGCCGTCAACGCCTTCGGCGGCGCGCTCATCGGCCTCTTCATCTTCTTCGCCGACAACGCGCAGATCACCCAGATCACCTTCTGGCAGCTGGGCTCGCTCTCCCAAGCCACCTGGCCCAAGGTGCTGGCCGTGCTGCCGTGCACCGCGATCGGGCTGCTCGTCGCCCCCTTCTACGCCCGCAAGCTCGATCTCCTCTCCCTCGGCGAGCGCCCCGCCCGCCACCTCGGGGTGGATGTCGAACGGATGCGGATGGCCCTCATCCTGGTCGTGGCGCTGCTCACGGCGGCGGCGGTCGCCGTCGCGGGTGTCATCACCTTCGTGGGACTGCTCGTTCCGCATCTGCTGCGGCTGGCGAACGGGCCCGGCCACCGCTTCCTCGTCCCCGGCTCCGCGCTGGGCGGCGCGCTGGTCCTCGCGGCGGGCGATCTGCTCGCCCGTACCATCGCGGAACCCGCCGAGCTGCCCCTCGGCGTGCTCACCGCGCTCATCGGCAGCCCGTTCTTCTTCTGGCTGCTCCGCAGGACCCGTCGCAAGCAAGGTGGTTGGGCATGAGCACGATCGTCCGTAACCTCTTCCGGGCCCGTGGTCGGACCGTTCCCGCGACGCCCGAACCCGGCGCGGTCCTCGCCCGCGCCACCGGGGTACGGGTCAGCCGGGGCGGCCGCGAGGTGCTCACCGGGATCGACCTCGACGCCCGCGCGGGCGAGATCCTCGCCCTGGTCGGCCCCAACGGCGCCGGGAAGTCCACCCTCTTCGGCGCGCTCGCCGGCGATCTCCCCGCCGACCGGGGCACGATACGGATCGCGGGCCGCCCGGCCACCGAGTGGACCACGGCCGAACTCGCCCTGCGCCGCTCGGTCCTGCCGCAGACCGCCGTGGTCTCCTTCCCCTTCCCGGTGGAGGAGGTGGTACGGATGGGACGCGCGCCCTGGGCCGGGACCGACCGCGAGGACGACGACGACCACGCGGTGGCCGAGGCCCTGGCGGCGACCGAGACCAGCGAGTTCACCGGCCGCCCCTTCTCGGCGCTCTCCGGGGGCGAACGCGCCCGGGTCGCCCTCGCCCGGGTGCTGGCCCAGCGCACCTCGCTGCTGCTCCTCGACGAGCCGACCGCCGCACTCGACCTGCGCCACCAGGAACTCGTCCTGCGCGTCTGCCGCGACCGCGCATCGGCGGGGGACGCGGTCGTCGTCGTCCTGCACGATCTGAGCCTCGCCGCCGCCCACGCGGACCGGGTCGCCGTCCTCCACGAGGGCCGGATCGCCGCCGACGGCCCGCCGGCCGAGGTACTCCGCGACGAACTGCTGACCCGGGTCTACCGACAGCCGGTGGAGGTCTTCCCCCATCCGCGCTCCGGCGACCCGGTGGTGCTCCCGCGCCGCGACTCCTGACGCCACCGCTCCCGAGGCTCCTGGCGCCGGGGCCCGGGTCCGTGACTCCTGACGCCGGGCCCGGATCCGAGGCTCATGGGGCCCGGGTCCGTGGCTCATGGTGCCGGGCCCGCCGGGAATCCCATGGCCCCGGGCGCGCCCCCATGATCTGATCATCGGGGGACCTGCGGGGGTTGTGGGGCCGCAGGGCCGACGGGGGCGAACAGGGCGGGGTGTTCAGGGGTGTTCGACAACTATCTCTTCGGGCTGGGCCACGGCCTCACCGCCGTGGTCGCCCTCACCCTGATCGCCTGCCATCTCCTCGGCGCCGGACGGCGGGACGCGCTCCATCCGCTGCTGCTCGGCGCGGTCCTCGCCGTCGTCCTGTCGGTCACCGCCGCACTGCCACTGGAGTTCGCGGCGGCGGGCCCGACCCCCGAGGCCCGGCTCACCCTCTCCGGCCTGCTCTCCACCGCCGCCGGGGGGCTGCTGCTCACGGCCGCGTACCGGATCATCCGTACCGCACGGCCGCCGGGCGGCGCCCCGTACCGCGGGGAACCCGGCCCGGCACCGGCCATCTGGCTGCTGGGCACGGCGGGACTGCTCGCCACCGGCCGGCAGGGGCTCGACACCGGGCTCTACTTCTGGGCGACGGTACGCTCCGGCGCCGACCCGGCCGGCTCCTGGCTGCCCCTGCCGCTGCTGCTGCTCGGGTCGGCCTCGGCCATCGGGCTCGGGCTCCTCCTCCACCGGGCCTGGTCACGACTGACGGGCGCCACCCTCCACCGGGCGACCGGCGCGCTGCTCGCGGTGGTGGCCGCCGGGGCCACGGCCCAGGGCGTCGGCGACCTCCGGACGGCGGGCCTCCTCGGCGGTGGTCCCGCCACCGCCGTGTTCGACCTCGGCACCGTCCTGCCGCCGGACTCCTGGTACGGGGTCCTGATCACCGGCGCGCTGGCACTGCCGGTGGAACCCACCGCGCTCCAGTGCGCCGTATGGTCGGCCGGACCGCTGCTGGCCCTCGTCACCATCGCCGGCGCCGGCGCCTGGACCGTCACCGGACGTACCGGGGATCAGCGATCCGGATGAACCGGACGGACGGCCGTACTCAGCGGCGCCCCATCGGCCATGCCGCCCCCGGCGCACCGTTCCCGGCGTAGGGGGAACCCTCCGCTCCGTCCGCGTCCTCGTCACCCTCCCCGGCGTACTCGTCGTACGCCTCCGCCTCGCCCGCGTACCGTGCGCACGCATCCGTCAGCGCGGCCAGCAGGGTCAGCGGATCGGGCAGCGGATGCTCGGGGCCGCGTACCCAGTGGACGGCGTGGTCCCCGGGGAGCCGGGCGGGCGGCACCAGGACATAGCTGCCCCGGCAGTGCCAGCGCAGCCCCGGGTGCTCGTCCATGGTCTCGGGGCGGCAGTCCAGCTCACAGGGCCACCACTCGTCCTCGTCCTCGGGGGTGCCCCGGGTCGCGGTGAAGAAGAGGGCCCGGCCCTCGTCGCCCTCCCCGGAGGACTCGGCGACCGGGCCGACGTCGATGCCCTGCTCCAGCAGCCGCTCCAGCGCCTCACGGCCCGCGTCCAGCGGAACGTCCAGCACATCGTGGACCATGCCGGTCGCGGTGATGAAGTTCGCCTGCGGCTGGCCCTGCGACCAGCGCAGCACCTGGGCCCGGTCGGTGGTGGACTGCGTCTGCCAGGCGAAGGAGACCGGGTGCCGGGCCGGGATCGGACAGCCGATCCGCTCACAGGAGCACCGGTACGCGACCGGGTAGGCGGCGGGCGCCAGCGGCATGCCCGCCCCGGCGACGGCGAGCAGCATCTCTTCGCGACGGGACGCCTCGTCGGCGGCGGTCTCCCGGGAGCGCCTGCGCAGCCATCGCGGGAGCCGCATCTCCCAGGTGGCTCCGTCCTCCGTACCGCCGCTGTACCGGTCTTTGCCGTCGCCCATCTATCCCCTCACAGCTCACGCTCGCCCCACGTGGTCTCTACCATCGTCCCACCATCCTGCGCTCCGGGTGGCCACCCTTCCCAACCGGGGGGCGGCGTCGGTGTTCCCGGGCACTGTATGGATCTTCAGGATGGACCGCCCGGCCGGTTCGGTCGCGGGGGATCAGCGAGGGGTCAGGCCGTACAGGGCGTAGTCGACAAGGCGGTCCGTGTACGCATGGGTGAGCGGCAGGGTCCGCAGCAGCCAGCGATGGGTGAGCGGGCCGACGAACAGTTCGACGGCGGTCCGCAGATCCAGCCCCGGCCTGAGGGAACCGGCCTCCTCGGCGGTCCGGAGCCGCTCCGTGAAGAGGCGCAGCTGCGGCTCCAGCAGCCGCTGCACGAACTGGGTGCCGACCTCGGCGTCGATGATCCCCTCGGCGGCCAGCGCACGGATGGGTGCCTCGTACACGGGGTTATGGATCTCGTCCACGGTGGCGCGCAGCACCAGCCGGAGATCGGCGGCCAGATCCCCGGTGTCGGGGAAGGCGTAGTCACCGTCGGGCGCCTGGCCGGCCAGATCGAGGAAGGCCTCCAGCAGCACGGCCGCCTTCGAGGGCCACCAGCGGTAGATCGTCTGCTTGCCGACGCCCGCGCGGGCGGCGATGCCCTCGATCGTGGTGCGGCTGTAACCGGTCTCGGTGACCAGCGCGAGGGCCGCGTCATAGATGGCTCGGCGGGAGCGCTCGCTGCGACGGCGCGTGTCGGGGGCGCCGGGGGGCCTGGTGTCGTTCACGTCATCAATCTAGCAATGCCGGATCCGATACGTATCGTCTCGATTTGCCGAGGCGACAGCGGTGTGGTGAACCGTTTCACTTTCGGGTCCGTACAGCGTGTTGGCCGACGGTCACCGGGGCCTCACCATGGCTCCCACGCACGCGGACCGCGTGCCGCTGTCGCAGCTGTCGCATCGTAGGTGAGGGGAGCTGTTCCTTGCGCTCATCGCTTCGTGAGGCCTCGCCGCGTCGCTATCTGATGTGCCCACCCGCGCATTTCAGAGTGACGTACTCCATCAACCCATGGATGGACCCGGCGAAACCCGTCGACCTGCCCCTGGCCACCACCCAGTGGGAGGATCTGCGGGACCGTTACCGCTCGCTCGGCCACCGTGTCGAGCTGCTCGTCCCCCGTCCCGAACTGCCGGACATGGTCTTCGCCGCCAATGGCGCGACCGTGGTCGACGGCCGGGTCCTGCTCGCCCGCTTCGCCCACCGGGAACGGGAGGGAGAGGCAGTGGCCCACCGGGAGTGGTTCCGCTCCCACGGCTGGGCCACGGTCCATGAACCCCTCCACATCAACGAGGGTGAGGGCGACTTCGCCGTCACCGCCTCCTGGGTCCTGGCCGGGCGGGGCTTCCGCTCCAGTCCGCTCTCCCACGGGGAGGCCCAGGAGTTCTTCGGCCGCCCGGTGATCGGCCTCGATCTGGTGGACCCCCGCTACTACCACCTCGACACCGCGCTCTGTGTCCTGGACGACCGGGCGGACGAGATCATGTACCACCCGGGCGCCTTCTCCCCCGGCAGCCGGGCGGTCCTCGCCCGGCTCTTCCCGGACGCCCTGATCGCCCAGGAGGCGGACGCGGCGGCGTTCGGCCTGAACGCGGTGAGCGACGGCCGCCATGTGCTGCTGCCCCAGGCGGCCCTGGGTCTGTACGAACCCCTGCGGGACCGGGGGTACGAGCCGATCGGCATGGATCTTGGCGAGCTGCTGAAGGGGGGCGGGAGCGTGAAGTGCTGCACCCAGGAGCTGCGCCCCTGATGGCCTTTCGGGCCTGACCCCCTGAATCCTGACCCCTGACCCCTGACCCGAGCGGATCCCGCTGAGTTCGGATTCTGCCGGGGTCAGACCGGGTCGGTGGGCAGGGTGGGGTCGGCGGGCAGAGTGGGGTCGGCGGGCGGGGTGGGGTCGGAGTCGTCCTCCGTGTACGGGGGCCAGGCGTCCCCCCACTCCGCGTCCCGGGCCTCCTTGTACAGCGCGCCCTGCCGCTTGGTCACGGTGGCACGGCCCAGGGTCCCGTCCTCCGAGCAGAGGTCCAGCAGCACCAGCCCCTTGCGGATCTGCGGCTTGCGGGTGACCCGGGCGGGTGCCGGGCGGACCGGGAAACGGGTGGCGGCGACATAGCTGAATTTCTCGTCCTCGTACGCCAGCGAGCCCCCCTTCACCTGCCGGTGCAAAGAGGAACGGCTGACCCGGGCCGAGAAATGACACCAGTCGGAACCGGGGACGATCGGACAGCCGCCACTGTGCGGACAGGGCGCGGCCACGGTCATCCCGGCCGCGATCAACCGCTCACGCGCCTCGATGATCCGCTCATAACCATCGGGAGTACCGGGCTCCACGATCACCACCGCCTGGCCGGCCCGCGCGGCCTCGTTCACCACGGCGGCACGGTCGGCCTCGCTCAGCTCCTTGAGCACATACGACACCGTGACGAGATCACTGCTCTCGATCCGGAGCGCCCCACTGATACGGGAGCGCTCCCACCGGGCCGCCTTGAGCGCGGGAATTCCGGAGGCGGCGGCCAGCTCCCGCCCCAGCTCCAGCGCGGGCGCGGCCCAGTCCAGCACGGTGGTCCGGGGCCCGCCCTGCTGAACGTCCTCCCACGCATCGGCCACCGCCCAGGTCGCCGCACCCGTTCCGCCACCGATATCGGTATGGGTGGCCGGGTCCCACTCGGGCGCGGCATCCCGCAGCGCCGCCAGTGCGGCCCGTACCGCCTCGAAGGTCGCGGGCATCCGGTACGCGGCGTAGGCCGCGACATCGGAACGGTCCCGGAGAATCGGGGCGTCCGTCGGGGTCGTTCCCCGATAGTTCGCGATCAGTCGTTCTACTGCTTGGGCCGCCCGTGTGGGGGGCAGCCCATCGAGCATTCCGGCAAGGGCGGCGCGCAGCGATTCGGCGGCGGGGTGGGTGGAAGACACCGGCCGATTCTAGGTCGTACCCACCTCTGCCGAGGACCGCCGCCATGGACGGCAGAGCACCAGCAGACATCCCACCGCGAGCAGCGCGCAGACCAGCTGGACCACGGCCATGGGCACGGCGGTCCCCTCCCCCGCGATCCCGACCAGCGGTGAGGCCAGGGCACCGGTGAGGAACGACGACGTGCCGATGAGCGCCGACGCGGAGCCCGCCGCGTGCGGGGTCCGGCTCAACGCCCGCGCGGTGATGTTGGGCATCACCACACCCATGGCCGCCATGAGGACGAAGAGTCCGGCACTGACCCCGAAGAGCCCCGGATCCCCGAGGACGCCCGTGGTCATCACCACCAGCGCCACCGCCGCCAGGGTGAGCACGGCCAGCCCCGCCGCCAGGACCGTGTCCAGGTCCACCCGTCCCACCAGCACCCGGCCGTTGAGCTGGCCCACCGCGATCAGCCCGATGGAGTTGATCGCGAAGAGCAGGCTGAAGGTCTGGGCGGACCCGCCGTAGATCTCCTGCACCACGAACGGCGACGCCGAGATGTAGGCGAACAGCGCGGCGAAGGCGAAGCCGCCGATCAGGACGTAACCGCTGAAGACCCGGTCCGCGAGCAGCCCGCGCATGGTCCGCAGGGCAGTGCCGACCCCGCCGTCCTGCCGCCGCTCCGGGGGCAGGGTCTCCGGCAGCCACTTGACCACCACGAGGGTGAGCAGCACCCCGACGAGGGTGAGCACGGCGAAGATGCCCCGCCAGTCGGTGAACCGGAGCACCTGCGCCCCGATGACGGGCGCGATGACCGGCGCGACGCCGGAAATCAGCATCAGCGTGGAGAAGAACCGTGCCATCTCCTCGCCCTCGTACAGATCACGGACCACGGCACGGGCGATCACGATCCCGGCCGCTCCCGCCAGCCCCTGCACCAGCCGGAAGCCGATGAGCAGCCCGGCGGAGGGGGCGAAGGCGCAGACGGCGGTGGCGACGATATAGACGACCATCCCCACGAGCAGGGGCCGACGGCGGCCCCACTTGTCACTCATCGGGCCGACGACCAGCTGTCCCAGCGCCATTCCGGCGAGGCAGGCGGTGAGGGTGAGCTGGACCGTGGCGGCCGGGGCGGACAGGGCCTCGGTCACGGCGGGCAGTGCCGGGAGGTACATGTCCATGGACAGCGGCGGCATCGCGGTGAGTCCACCGAGGACCAGGGTGACCAGCAGCCCGGCCCGGCGGGCGGCGGTGATCTGCGGGCTTCCCTGTGCCGGGGCTGCGGCGGTGCGGGTCCGCCCGGCACCGGATCCGGTGGTGTCGGCGTGGGGTGCTCCTCCGGGTGAGCGCCCCACGCGTATGTCTGCTTCGGCCGTCCGACCGTCTCCGCCGCCGTCCATTCAGCTCTCCATATCGTTGAATCCTTTCCTATCTTCTCAGCTCATCCATCCGACCCGAACGGGATTTTCCCCACTCCGAACCCGCCCGCGCACCCCTGTCCTGCTGACGGTCCTGTCCTGCCTGTCCTACCGACAGTCCTGTCCTGCTAAGGGTCTACGCTGCCGCTCCATGGACTCTGTGAACGCTTCCCCCAAGGTCGCCGTCGTGACCGGCGCCGGCTCCGGTGTCGGCAGGAGCGTCGCCGTCACCCTGGCTCGGGCGGGCTGGTCCGTGGTGGCCGCCGGCCGCCGACCCGAGCCCCTGGCCGGGACCGCGAACCTCGCGGTGGAGACCGCGCCGGACGCCGCCGTCCTCCCCGTACCCACGGATGTGACCTCGCCGGACGAGGTGACCCGTCTCTTCACCACCACCCGCGACCACTTCGGCCGCGTGGACCTCCTTTTCAACAACGCGGGCGTCTCCGCTCCACGCGGTGTCCCCTTCGAGGATCTGACCCCCGAGCAGTGGCGCGCGGTGGTCGACACCAATCTCACCGGGGCGTTCTTCTGCGCCCAGGCCGCGTTCCGCGCGATGCGGGATCAGTCACCGCAGGGCGGACGGATCATCAACAACGGCTCCGTCTCGGCCCATGCCCCGCGCCCGCACTCGGCTCCCTATACAGCGACCAAGCACGCCGTCACCGGGCTGACGAAGTCCTTGTCGCTGGACGGGCGCGCGTACGGGATCGCCTGCGGTCAGATCGACATCGGCAACGCGGCCACGGATATGACCCGGCGTATGGAGGCGGGGGTGGAGCAGGCGAACGGGACCGTCGTCGTCGAGCCGGTGATGGACGTGGCCGACGTCGCCCGGACCGTACTGCACATGGCCGAGCTGCCGCTGGAGGCGAACATCCAGTTCGTGACCATCATGGCCACGAGCATGCCCTACATCGGACGGGGCTAAGCGCGCAGAGGTGCGGGGATCACCAGTTCGAGTGGTTCCCGCGCCGACCCCTTGCCTCGGGGCCCGTGGGCCGTGGCACTCTGGCCCGCATGGATCAGCACGCCGATCTCGACCCCATCTGGGACACCGTGGACCGCCTCCACACCTGGCTCGACGCCCACTCCACCCGCCCGCGCGAGGAGGAGATCCTGCTGCGCGTGCTCAAGCTGTCCGAGGAGATAGGCGAGGTGGCCGCAGCGGTCGTCGGCGCCACCGGACAGAATCCCCGCAAGGGCCGCACCCACGCGTGGTCCGATGTGGAGTCCGAGCTGTGCGATGTGATCCTCACGGCGATGGTCGCCCTCCGCTCCCTCACCCCCGACGCGGCGGGCGTCCTCCGGGACCGGGTGGAGGTCGTCGCCGAGCGCGCCGCGCTGGTGTGATCCACATCCCCTTGCCCTGCCTCCTTCCGGGCCTCAAGCTGCCTCCATGCACATCACGCACCACTTGATCCCCGTAGCCGGCGGCGACGAGATCTGGGCCGAGGACACCGGCGGCGACGGCACCCCTCTGGTCCTGCTCCACCCCGGCGTCGGCGACTCACGGATCTGGGACCGGGTGGTGGAGCGGCTCACACCGGATCACCGCGTCATCCGCTACGACGTACGGGGCTATGGCCGCTCCCCCGCGCCCACCACCTCGTACACCCTCCTCACGGATCTTGTCACCGTCCTGGACCACTTCGGACTCGGCCGGGTCCCTCTGGTCGGATGCAGCATGGGCGGCGCCGCCTCGCTGGCCCTGGCGGTCACGGCACCGGAGCGGGTCGGTTCGCTGGTGCTCGTCACCCCCGGCGTGGGCGGCTACCCCTGGCCCGACGAGCCCGAGGTGGACGAGGAGTACGAACAGCTGGTGGACCGGGTGGACGTCCAGGGCCTGACCGCCTTCGGACTGCGCGAGTGGGCCCGTTCCGGGCAGGACACCGAGGCCCGGGAGCAGATGCGCTCTGCGGCCAACGCCTGGATCACCGAGGCCGAGTACGAGGGCGAGGACCCGCCGGTCTTCGACCGTCTCGGCGAGATCACCGTCCCCGCCGTCGTCATGATCGGCGAGGTGGACCGCCCCACCATGGTCGAGTGCAATGAGCGGATCGCCGAGAGCGTGCCCGGCTGCCGCACCGTTCGGATGCCGGGGGTGGACCATCTCGCCCCGCTCCGGGTCCCCGACCTGATCGCCGAAACGATACGGAGCCACTCCGTCTGAGCCCTCGGCCCCGGACCAGGACTCGGACTCGGCGCGGCCCGGCCCCGGCCCGGCGGAATACGGACGGCGGATGGCCCCCGTCCCGGAGGACGGGGGCCACCTGCACCCATGCCGCTATGACCCTGCGGGTCGGTTCAGCGTCAGATGATGGTCAGACCGTAGCCGCTCAGCGGCCGGGTGACCGGCTCGTGGACGGTGAAGCCACCGCTGGTGCAGTTACCGGCACCACCGGAGAGCAGACCCAGCGCGGTGTTGCCGGCGAAGAGCGGGCCACCGCTGTCACCGGGCTGGGCACAGGCGGTGGTCTGGATCAGGCCGTAGACGACCTGGCCGCCACCGTAGTTGACCGTGACGTTCAGCGCCTGGACCACACCGGTGCGGTACCCGGTGGTGCTGCCGCTGCGCTCGATGCGCTGTCCGACGGACGGGTTGGCGGCGTTGACGATGTCACGGTACGTGCCGTTGTAGAGGTACACCCGGCCGTCCGCCTGGGCGGCGTTGCTGTGCTGGATGACACCGTGGTCGTAGGTCGGGAAGACCGACGCGGCACGGGTGCCGCCACCACCGCTCCACGTCCAGCTGGCACCGAGGTTGGTGCAGTGACCGGCGGTCAGGGCGTAGTAGACACCGCCACGCACGGTGTTGAAGCCCAGGGAGCATCGGGCACCGGCCGTGTAGATGGCCTCGCCGCCGGCGATCATCTTGTTGATCTTGGCGTCGACCCGCTTGATCTGCAGGTTCCCGGCGTTGGCGCCGGCCTGCTTCTTGATCTTGGCGATCTCGGCGGCCGAGACCGTGGTGTCGGCGGTGACGACGACCTTGCCCGACTTGGCGTCGGTGTACCAGGAGGTACCACCGATATTGGCGTCGAGGACGGCGCTGTTGGTCTTCGAGAGCTGCGCCGTGGTGGGCTTCGCAACCGACTCGGCGGCCACCGCGGTGGGAGCGGCGAGCGCGGAGACGGTGACCAAGCTGGCGGCGACGGCGAACATGCGAGCCGACTTGGTGGCGGAGAGCCTCTTGATGTTCACAAATCCTCCGAGGATCTGAGGTCCGTTCGGTGGCCGGACCTTCGGATACGCGTCGGACAACCCCATGGACAATGCGGCAGTCATGGGCCTGTCAATCGACGTGGTTGCGATCCTCAACCGCCGCACCCCACCGGTACAGCGCGGCTTTAGGACGCACTACGCGCGTCCTCATGGGCAAGGGGGTGCCATGGCGTGAAGTGGCTCTTGTTCGAATCCGCGCGCGAAGCAACTCGGTGCTATATGCATAGATCGTCCCGAACGATCCTGACGATCACCCTCCGGATTCCGCCACCAGTCGATGGGGTCTACATCGGCCACACCGATGTGAAGATCCTTCAGTGCCCCCGAGCAGCCCATCCGCGTCGGGTTGGCTGATCGACGCGTACTTGACAGTCCGTCATATGACACGGGGCAGTGACAGTGAGGCACGGAATGTTCACGGGGCGCAAAGTGGCTTTCCGCCATTCCGCTACGGTCCATGGAGCCGCGCGGAGACCCGCCGCGCGAACGCCGCCGGGGAGGCGCCGCGACTGACCGACGAGACAGGCGGATGGATCACGCCGAGTGGACGGGCGGACGGAATACTCCTATCCACTTCCGCCTCAGATCACCGCTTTGGGCTTCATGCCCGGTTCCTTCACCGACCTGGGGTGACCGGTAATGCGCGCTGTGGGGATATTTTCCGCCGGGGCGGGGGCGGTTCACCCGGCTCGGGATGGCCGTACGCCCACACGGGGGCACGGCCTCTGCCTCTTACAACGCCCCAGCGGGCCGGAGAGTTCAACGACAACGGGCCACCCCGCAGTAATAACGGAGTGGCCCGTGGCCGAGTGCCGGAGCGGCGCCCGCTACAGCGCGCCCGACTTGAGGGAGTCGACAAAGCCGATCCAGGCGGGGCCCTCGAAGATGGCTGAGCACGGATCACCGACAGCCCGCCCACATGCCTGTCGATCTCATCCGGGTCACGGCTCTCGGAGGCGACCTGATAGATGGCCCGGACGTAGCCCTCGGTCTGGAGCAGGCCCGGGACGAACTCGGACTCGTAGTTGTGCATGGAGGCGGCGGTCTCCTCAAGGCCCAGGTACGCCTTGAAGGTGGGGCTTATGGCGGGCCGGTACTCCGGCGTCTGTCACCAGTCGCGCTTGGTCTTGGTGACCACGGCGTACTCCATGAGGAGCTGCCGCTTGTCCGGGTCGGCGCCGTACATGTCGCAGAGCGCGATGACATCGGACGGCTCGACGGTGGCGTCCTCGCCCGTCTCCAGTCTCGTCAGCTTGGACGGGCTCCAGATGAGCCGCCGGACGACCTGGTCGGCCTTCATCCCGGCGGCGTGCCGCAGTTGCCTTAACTCCGTTCTGAGATGCAGACGGCACAGAGCGGGCGTGGCCGACTCGATGTCCGTGATCATCCGCTGTCCTTCCTGCGCGCGTTGCCCAGTGCGTCGGCGAAGGTTCTGCCACAGCAGGAAACGTTCTGCGCCACAGCAGGATGTTTCGCCGTCGCGCGAACGGCCCGTGAAACAGGAGCAGTTCACGCAGAAACTTGATTTCAGAATCTCAGTGGTGTGCTCGACTGGAATGCCGTCGACACGGTGCGCCTTCTGGTGAGCGAAATCGCGGGACGTGCACCTGGTGCACGGTCCCGGCCGCGGCATGAGCCCCCGGGGCCGGCCGTCCGGTCAGCGCGGGGCGGGGGCGGGGACGTCCTCCGGGCCGGGGGAGAGTTCCTCGCCCTCCTCGCCCATGTGCAGCTCGGGCGGGCGGCGGGTGAAGAAGCGGGTGGAGATGGCCAGGAGCACCACTCCGACAGTTATCCACAGGATCCCCACGACGAAGGTGTCCCCTGTCAGACTGGTCCACAACCAGACGGTGCTGGCGAAGCCCAGCGTCGGGAGCAAGCCGTTGACCAGCAGGAATCGGCTCCGGGATCGATTCTCGCCGGTGCGGCGGCCCGCTCCGAAGAGGTAGTGCTTGATCACGCTCAGATTGACCATGGAGAAGGCGGCCAGGGCGCCGAAGTTGATCATGACAACGGCCTGGTCGAGGGTGAGAAGGGTGGAGAGAAGGGCCACGGCGGAGACCGCCAGCAGCGCGCCGACGGGCGTGCCGTAGCGGGGGTGGAGCCGTCCGAAGATCCGGCGGGGCAGCAGCCCGTCACGGCCCATGGAGAAGATGATCCGGGAGACGCTGGCCTGGGAGACCATCGCGGAGCCGAAGCAGCCGAGGACATAGACGGCGGTGAAGGCACCGCTCATGGCGGAGCCGCCGACCGTACGCATCAGCTCGGCGCCGGCGGAGTCCGGGTCGGCGAAGACGTTGTCGGGGCGGATGAGGGAGCCGATCCATGCGACCAGGATGAAGAGGCCGCCGCCGATGGCGGTGGTGAGGATGATGCCCAGCGGGATGGTCCGGCGCGGGTTGTGCGCCTCCTCGGCGAGGGTGGAGACGGCGTCGAAGCCGAGGAAGCTCAGGGCGAGGATGGCCGCGCCACCGGCGAGGAGGGTCCACTGACCGGACTCGGGGACGAAGGACTGGAAGGCGTCACCGGCCGGGACCTCGGAGTTCACGGCGCCCAGGACCACGAAGGCGATGAGCAGCAGGGCGGTGGCGCCCATGATGATCGCGGTGATGCGGCTGACGAACTTCACGCCGAGGACATTGAAGACCAGTACGACCAGCAGGACGAGCACGCTCCACACGCCCTGGGACACCGCGGGGAACTGGGCGTGGAGGTAGATGCCCGCCAGCAGGAAGGAGACCATCGGGAGGAAGAGGTAGTCCAGCATCAGGGTCCAGCCGGTCAGGAAACCGACATGCCCGCCGAACACCTTCTGTGAGTACTTGTACGCGGAGCCGGCCGCCGGGAAGCTGCGCACCATGCGTCCGTAGCTGTGTGCGGTCAGCAGCATCACTCCGAGTGCCAGCACATACGCGGCGGGGAGATGGCCGCCGGTCTCGTCGTTGACGATGCCGTAGGTGGTGAAGACGGCGACGGGCGACATATAGGTGAGGCCGAAGAGCACGATGGCGGGGAGCCGCAGCACGCGCTTCAGATGGGGGGCACTCTCGGTGCTGACTCTGTTGGTACTGGACACCGGCTTGATTCCTCTCCGCGCCCGTCGGTTCAACGGGAGTTCAATCGATTCCCGAAGAGTCGCAAAACCAGGGGGTGACCGACATACGTATCTGTACGTACGGGGAGCGCGCCGAATACGGTTCGATACGGCCCTGAGGGGCCCCGGTCCCAGCGCTTCGGCCGTTCGCACGGTCGATACGTAATCTTACGGAAGCCAGGAAAGGAGACCCGTGGCTACCGTGTTCCTCTACCCACCGGGATGTCCCGTGAGAGAGGACCACCTCA
Source organism: Streptomyces sp. NPDC000594 (assembly GCF_040299965.1). Taxonomy (NCBI): domain Bacteria; kingdom Bacillati; phylum Actinomycetota; class Actinomycetes; order Kitasatosporales; family Streptomycetaceae; genus Streptomyces; species Streptomyces sp. NPDC000594. Next base: position 113,992 of record NZ_JBEPCY010000015.1, read on the forward strand.
TATGTGGCCAGCAGGCTATAAGGCGGCTTTGGCGCTGACGGTCGACTTCGACGCCGAGGAATTGTGGCTCGCCGAGGACCCGGCGAACGCGGCCCGTCCCGGGGTTCTCTCCCAGGCCCGGTACGGCGCGGAAATAGCCGTTCCGCAGCTTCTCGACATGCTGGACCGTATCGGTGTTCCGGCGACGTTCTTCGTCTGTGGCCGGGATGCCGAGAGGTATCCGTCGGTGCTGGAATCCGTGGCTTCCCGTGGGCATGAGATCGGCCATCACGGCCATTCGCACCGTTCTCCGCATCTGATGGCGCGGGAGGAGGAGACGGAGGAGCTGGTCCGTGGGCTGGCGGTGCTGCGGGAGTTCACGGACCGGGTGGCGGGGTACCGGTCGCCGTCCTGGGATCTGAGCCCGCACACGCTGGATCTGCTGGTGGAGCACGGTTTCTCGTACTCCTCCAACCTCATGGACGCGGTGCTGCCGTATGTCCACGCGGGTCATGACCTGGTGGAGATACCGGTCCACTGGACGCTGGACGACGCCCCGCACTTCTGGTTCGACGCCACGAGCTGGGACCGGACGATCCGGTCGGCGCGCGAGGTGGCCGAGGTGTGGGGCGAGGAGGCCACGGCGATCCATGACGGCGGGGGGCTGGTGACGCTCACGGTCCACCCGCAGATCATCGGGCGCCCGGGGCGGCTGCGGATGCTGGAGCGGTTCCTGACCGGGGTGCGGGCGTACGACGACGGTTCGGTCTGGCTGGCGACCTGCGGTGAGGTGGCCGGGGCGACCCGTGCCGCGGCCTCCGGAGCGCGGTCATGACCGGGCGTACCGCCGTGGTCACGGGTGCCGCGCGCGGGATCGGGCGGAGTATCGCCCGGCGGCTGCTCCAGGAGGGCTGGCGGGTACTGCTGAGCGATGTCGATCCGGGCGTCGAGGCGGTGGCCCGGGAGCTGGACGGGTCCGGCGGCGGGGAGCGGCGGGCGGTCGGTGTGGTGGCGGATGTGTCGCGGGCGTGTGACGCGGCGCGGCTGGCCGAGGCGGCCGTGGAGGTCTTCGGCGGGGTGGACGCGCTGGTGGCGAACGCGGCGGTGGGCGGTCCCGACACCGCGCTGCTGGACACACCGGACACGGAGATCCGGCGGGTGTTCGAGGTGAATGTCTTCGGGGTGCTCCACTGTGTCCAGGCGGTCCGGCCGCTGCTCGGGCAGGACGGTTCTCCGGGACGGATCGTGATCATCGGTTCGCTCTTCGCCCAGCAGCCGGTTCCGGGTGCCGGGGCGTACAGCGCCAGCAAGGCGGCGGCGCATTCGCTGATGCGGACGCTGGCGCTGGAGTTGGCACCGGTCGCCACGGTGAACGCGGTGGCGCCGGGCTATGTGATGACCGAGATGCACCGGGAGGAGCTGGACGCGCGGGCGCGGCGCAGCGGGCGTTCGTTCGAGGAGGAGCGGGAGCGGGTGGTGGCCCAGGTGCCGCTGGCCCGTCATGGGGTCGGGGCGGATGTCGCCGACGCCGTGCACTATCTGCTGTCGGGTGCCGGTTATGTCACCGGGCAGACCCTGAATGTGAATGGAGGAGTGCTCACCTCATGAGCCTCATGAGTACGGTCCCTTCCGTACCGCGTCGGCTGGTGGTCAGCGGCGCCGGTTCGGGTATCGGCCGGGCCACGGCGGAGCTGGCCCGGGAGCGCGGCTGGTCGGTCCTGGGGCTGGATCTGGCCGAGGACCGGCGGGCCGGGATCATCGCCTGTGACATCACGGACGAGGGGTCGGTGCGGGACGCTTTCGCCCGGGTGGACGAGGTGTGGGAGGGGGCCGCGCCGGACGCGTTGACGCACTGTGCGGGGGTCTACCGGTTCCGGCCCGCCCTGGAGACGACGGCCGAGGCGTGGGATGCGGTCCTCGCGATCAACGCCCGTGGTTCGCTGCTGGTGGCGTCGGCCGCCGCCCGGCGGATGCGGGAGGGCGGGGGCGGGAGCGTCACCCTGCTGTCGTCCATCGGAGCGGCGCGGGGTGACGCGGGTGAGCCGAGTGCGGCGTACAGCGCGAGCAAGGGCGCGGTGGAGTCGCTGACCCGGCAGCTGGCGGTGGAGTGGGGCCCGTACGGGATCCGCTGCAACGCGGTGGCGCCCGGGGTGATCGATACGCCGATGACGACGGTGTCCGGCGATCCCGGGGCGTTCGAGCAGGTGCTGCGGAGGATTCCGGCGCGCAGGCTCGGGACGGCCGAGGAGGTGGCGCGGGTGTGCCTCTTTCTCGCGTCGGCGGAATCGGCTTATGTGAGCGGCACGATCATCGCCGTGGATGGAGGACAGAGCGCGTCATGACGACCACAGATGCCACGATCCCGCCGGTTCCCGGGGACCCTTCGGCCGCGAGGCGTTCGCACCCGCTGGTGATCCGGGCGCACGGTGGGCCCCGGGAGCGCGGCCGGTACTACGGGGTGGCCGCGAAGGACCGGATCCTGCTCTCGATGGAGAACTACGAGCGGGTGTACACGACCTTCGCCGGGCTGCGGTGGGAGGAGGCGACGGCGCTCGCGGAGACCTTCGTCCCGGTGATCTCCGCGTGGCGGCCGGAGTATCTGGAGGAGATGGAGGGCATCGCGCTGGGGGCGGGGGTGTCGTTCGAGGACATTCTGGCGCTGAATCTGCGGACGGAGATCCTCTTCTCCGGCAAGGCCCGTGCGATAGCCGAGGCCACCGGGGTGCGGACGCCCGGCGAGTGCACGGCCTTCTGCGATCTGCGCGGACCGGAGCCGGTGGTGGGGCAGAACTGGGACTGGATCCCGTTCTCGCACGACACGGTGGTGGTGCTGGAGGCGGTGCCGGAGCACGGTCCCCGGTGGGTTTCGGTGGTGGAGGCGGGGCTGCTCGCGAAGTTCGGGATGAACTCCGCCGGGGTGACGGTGCTGACCAACGCCCTGGTGACCTCGCTGGACGTGGGGGAGCCGGGGGTTCCGTACCACCTGATGCTGCGGGCGCTGCTGGAGTCGGAGTCGGTGGTGGCGGCCGAGGCGGTGCTGCGGGATGCCGACCGGGCGTCCTCGGCCAACTACCTCCTGGTGGGCGAGGGCCGTGGGGTGGACGCGGAGACGCGTCCGGGCGGCGGGGACGAGATCGCCTGGCAGCGGGTGGGCCAGGACGGCTGTCTGATCCACTGCAATCACTTCACCAGTGAGGAGTCGGTCTTCGCGAAGCCGGGGACGGACCATGGTCCCCGGGTCATGCCGGACACGCTCTTCCGGCGGGAGCGGGCGCTCGCGCTGGCGGAGCTGATGCCGACGCCGTCGGTGGCGGGGTGGCACGAGGTGCTGAGTGATCACGCCAACTTCCCGGACGCGATCTGCTGTCACCCGGATCCGGCGGAGCACGAGTTGGAGCAGGGGTCGACGGTGGCGAGTGTGGTGATCGAGCCGGCGCAGCGGCTGATGCATCTGGTGCTGGGGCATCCGTGCGCGGTGCCTCGGGTGACCTACGACTACCGCGAGTTCTTCGCCGCCTGAGCGGGACAGCGGCCCAGGGAGCGGCGCGGTGCCGCTGTCCCGCTCAGGCCACGCTGATGACCTCCTGGCCGGTGCGGGAGAGCCGGTAGGTGAGGGTGGGCTGGGAGAGGCTTTGGTCGGCCGTGTCGTAGGGGTAGCCGCAGGACGACTGTCCGGGGCCGGCGAAGAGGTAGGTGCCGTTGACGCCCCGGTAGGCGGAGTCGCGGAGGTAGGCGTCGACGGCCTCGGGCCGGAAGGAGCCGGTGACGGAGAACGCGGCGTGCAGCATCCGTACCTGGTCATAGGCGGCGCTGGCCTGGCTGCGGCCGGGCGGGGTGCCGAAGGTGCGGGCGTAGGAGTCGCTGAAGCGGCGGCCCAGCGGGTCGTCGGGGCGGCCGGTCACCGTGGACCAGATGACCTCGGCGTCACCCGTGGTGGGGGCGAGCCGCCGGGCGAAGCCCGGCACCGACGGGGTGTAGATGTGGTAGGTGCGCTGGTGCGGGTTCCGGGCGACCAGGGCGTTCTGGATCTCGGCGGCGGTCTCCACGTTGAGGTGGGAGACGACCACGATGTCGGGCCGGTCCGCGAGGACCTCGGTGATCAGGGTGTCGATGTCGTCGACGGCGAGGCCCACGCCATGGGTCGACGCGACGGTCCAGCCGATGTCGTGCACCCGGGTGGCGAAGGTGCCGTCCGTGACGGCGCAGCCGTAGCCGTCGAGTTCGATCACGGCGAGTCTGGGCCGGTCCGCGCCGCCGGTCGCGGGGTGGGACCGCAGATAGGCGAGGAGCGCGGAGCCGTAGGCCGTCTCCGACGGGCAGGTCTGGAAGACGTGCCCGTAGCGGCGCGGGTCCTCGCGTACCGCCTCCACACTGCGGGTCCAGGTGTTGGTGTGGAGGAAGGTCCGGCCGAAGTCGGCGGCGAAGCCGAAGACGGCGGGGCTGAGGGCGCTGGCATAGCTGCTGGTCACGGCGTCGACATCGGCGGCGGTCAGGGCGGCGAGCCCGTCGCGTACCGAGGTGTCGTCCAGGGGGTCGACATGGACGACGACATGCTCGACCGAGCGGCCGTCCTCGTGGAGCAGGGCGTTGATGTTCCGTACGGCCAGCTCGGCGCCCTGCGCGGTCTCCCGGCCGTCCGCCGCGAAGGCGCCGCCGACGGCGATCGTCCCGATCCTGAGGGTGTCCCGGCCCGCCGACCGGAAGCGGCGCGGCGCCGGGGTGGCGATGGTGCGCGCGGTGCCGGCGTCCCGCTCGATGTCGAGCACCCGTACCCCGGAGCGCATCTCCACTCCGCCGGGGATCGGCAGCCGGATCAGATCACGGTCCACCGCGAGGGCGCTGAGTCCGGCGCGGGAGTCCTGGCCCAGCTTCTTCAGCAGCCGTTCGACCTGGGTGGTCACCGTGCGCACACTGGTGCCGAGGCGGCTGGATATCTCGCGGTTCGACAGCCCCAGCGCGACCAGCGAGATGATGTCGATCTCCCGCGCGGTGAGCCCTGCGGGCGGCCCGCTGAGCGGTCGCACACTGAGCGAGACCACGGCCCGCGCGACCGGCCGCATCTCCAGGCTGATCCACGCCCACCGCCCGTCCTCGCACCACAGGAACTGGGCCGCCCGCAGTCCGCTCGCGTGGAACCCGGCGACCCGCCGCAACAGCGCGGCGCTGAGCCCGAGCGCTCCGTCCTGGCCGGGCCCGGGGCCGTCCACCGGCGTGAGGGTCACATCCCAGGAACGCTCGGCGCCGGTCTCCACACCGAGGGGCTGAGGCTGAAGCGAACGCACGACGGCTCCTCTCGTCCAGGCCCCCTGCCCGAGCGGCCCCACTTCCCTGATTCCGACCCGCCGCTGGGTGACGGACCCCGCGCATGCACCTTAGACCGAATGGGGCGGATGGGGCCATAGCGGCCGGGATCGGGAGACGGGGGTGACGGCGGGGACGGGCAGGGCGAACGATGAGGGGTGGTGTCGCGTCGTAGGGGAAACACCGTAGAAGGCCGGGGAGCGGGGCGTCGGTCGCCCAGGGTGGCCGGTCGGTACGCGTGACTCCGAGTGGACGAGGTGATGTGGATGGCACAGGACACCGCAAACGACCCGGGCGCGGCCCCGGGCCCGAAGGACAGGTGGCGGCGGTGGTCGCGGCGGAGGCGGGTGCTGACGCTGGTCGCCGCCGTCGGTGCGGCGGGGGCCGTCGCGGCGGGCACGGTCGCGGCCGTCCACTACGCCGGTACCGAGGAGAGCGGCGGAGTCGCCGCCTCCGCGAAGCTCACCCCCGCCGGCGAGGTCGCCTGCGCCAAGGTGATTGCCGAGGGCACGGTGGCCCGTACCGAGACCCAGGGCGACCGCAGCCGGGTGGTCCTCGACGTGGCCCGCTATCTCAAGCCGGAGCGGGGCCCGGAGGAGACCACGTTCACGGTGCCACGCGCCGAGGCGGGCTACTTCCCCGAGGGCGAGCGGATGCTGATCAGCGTCTCCCGCTTCCCGAAGGAGCCCGTCCAGTCCTTCACGGGAGCGGAGGCCACCCTCGCCTGGGACCGCCTGGCGGCGGACCTCCCCGCCTCCCGCGACATGACCTGCGACCACCCGGGCTAGACCGCTGTTGCCGTTGTTCCCGTGGCTACTTTCGTGGCTACCTTCGTGGCTACGTTCGTACCTGGGCGGTCCCGTTTTGCACCGGTATGCACAGGGAGCGGGCCAATCTCACCGTCTCCTAAAAAAGGGCTTCTGACCTGCATGTTTGCTGGTCAGAAGCCCTGAGGGGCAGACGAGCCTGGCTGTACGCCGGGTTCTGTACCCCGGGACCTCGCGGTCGTCGGGGTGACGGCCATCCATCTAGGACCGGTGTTGCCACCGGCCTCGTGCGGTCTACCCGCGGACTCGGGCGAGCAGCCCTCGAACGTCCGCGCAGGAGCGCCGGGGCGCTCCCTCTTGACCTTGCTCCGGGTGGGGTTTACCGAGCCGCCTGAGTCACCTCAGGCGCTGGTGGTCTCTTACACCACCGTTTCACCCTTACCGGGGACCGAGGTCCCCGGCGGTCTGCTTTCTGTGGCACTGTCCCGCGGGTCACCCCGGGTGGGCGTTACCCACCACCCTGCTCTGTGGAGCCCGGACGTTCCTCGGGAGGCCCCCGAAGGGTCCCCACGCGGCCGCCCGCCCGGCTCGTCTGCCGTGTCGACCATGCTACCCGGCGGCGGGGAAGGCGTTGACCCTGTCGCGACGTCATGGTTTCCACTGGGGGCATGAGGATCGGAGAGATCGCCGACATGGCGGGGGTCACCCCCCGTACCGTTCGCCACTATCACCACCAGGGTCTGCTGCCCGAGCCGGAGCGCCGGGCCAACGGCTATCGCGACTACGGGCTGCGCCACGCGGTCCTGCTCGCCCGGATCAGGCGGCTGACCGAGCTGGGACTCGGCCTCGCGGAGGTACGGGACGTCCTCGCCGACGAGGCCGGGCGGGAGCTGGTGGAGGTCCTGGCGGAGCTGGACGCCGATCTGGCACGGGACCAGGCACGGATCGCCGCGCGGCGCGAGCGGCTGGCGGTCCTGATCGAGCAGGCGCGCGAGGGCCGGCTGCCCGCCGAGGGGCCCGTGTCGGAGGAGCTGGCGGGGCTGCTGGGCGGGCTCGGGCCGAGTGATTCACCCATCGCCGCCAAGGACCGCGCCCATCTGACGCTGCTGGACACGATGGTGCCGGAGGACCGGCGGGCAGGGTTCTTCGCCGCGCTGCACACTCTGGTGGACGACCCCGGGCGGGTGTCCCGGACCCAGCGGCTCTACGAGCGGCTCGACACGCTGGCGACGGCGGGTACGGACGACGCGCGGATCGAGCCGCTCGCCCAGGAGCTGGCCGGGCTGATGCCGGACGAGCTGCTCGGGCTGATGGAGGACGACACCGGCGGTGGCCCGGCGACACAGGGGCTCGATGGCGCCTTCGGCGAGGCGCTCCTCGCCGATTTCGCGCCCGCGCAGGCGGCCGTCGTCCGGCGGATGATGGAGCTGCTCGCGGTACGGGTGGCGGAGCGCGCGCGGCGGCGTCCCGGGAAGAGCCCGGAGGGCGGGGCATGAGGGGGATCACGGCCCGGCTGCTCGTCCATGAGCTGCGGACCCTGCACGGCATCGGTCTCTGGGTGGTCCGGCGGCGCCATGGGGTGAACGCGGGGGCGCACCCTGCCCCGTACACCGGTCCGCAAACCGCGCTGATGTGGGGATTCATCGTGGTGTCGGTGATCGAGACGATCGCCCTCGCGGTGCTGATCCCCTGGCCCGTCATCCACCGGGTGATGCTGGTGATCGATGTGTACGGGCTGTTCATGGCGGTCGGTCTGCACGCGGCCTGTGTCGTCCGGCCGCATGTGGTGGAGGCCGATGGAGGGCTGCGGATACGGTACGGGGCGCTGTTCGATCTGCGGCTCGCGGCGGCGGAGATCCAGGCGGTACGGGTGGAGCGGCGGTTTCCGGCGGGACAGGTGGTGCAGCCGTGTGACGACGGGTCGCTGGAGGTGATCGTCGCCGGGCAGACCACGGTCGTGGTGGAGCTGGTGGCGCCGGTGGAGTACGTACGGCCGCTGGGACGGCGGGGCACGGCGCACACCGTCCGCTTCCATGCCGACGACCCGGCGGCGCTGGTGGCGGCGGTCCGCGCGAGACGTACCGGAACGATCGCTTCCTGACGGCGGGCGCCTCTGCGGGTGTCTCCCGGTCCCGTCGCCGGGCCATGTCGCCGGGCCAAGGCCACCCGTCACACCAGGGCGAAACGAACCTTCGCCACCCCGGGTTCCGCCTGGGTGAGCCGCACCCGGACCCGGTCGCCGAGTGGCAGGGGCCCGGTGCCCCCGACCGCGCCGACCACGGCGGGGTCCTCCAGCTGGACGGTCCCGAGAGCGGGGTCCCGCTCCTGGACATCGATGACGACCGCCGGGAACTCCTCCCCCACCCGGTCCCGGAGCAGCGCCGCCTCGACCAGGTCGACGGTCTCGCGTTCGGCGGTATTGGCCCGCCGGGACCCGGTCGCCATCTCGGCGGGAAGGGTGTCGAGCGCGGCCAGCACCCACTCGGGGATGCCCCGGCCGGCGCAGGCGGCGAGGGCGATCTCGCCGGTGTAGCGGTCGACGAGCCGCCGCAGCGGGGCGGTGCAGTGGGTGTACTCGGCGGCCACCGCCGCGTGCACGCTGGGGGTCGGGAGCCGGCCGCCGGTGAAGACGGTGTAGCCCGCACCGCGCAGCAGTCCGGTGCACTCCTGGAGGAAGGCCGCGTGCCGGGGCTCACGGGGGTCGAGGGAACGGATGATCTCCGCGTACGGGACATGGTGCGGCCAGTCGATGCCCAGCGCCGTCGCCGAACGCCGCAGCCGGGCCACCGATCCGTCGGGGGCGATGGGGAGCGTCCGCAGGATGCCCGTGCCGGTCGCGGTCATGATCTCGGCGGCGGTCATTCCGGTGAGGAGGGAGATCTGGGCGTTCCAGCCCTCGGCGGGACGGGGTGCGCGGTAGCTGAGCCGGTAGGCACCGTCCTCCTCGCCGATCTCCTGCTCGGGGACCTGGAGGGAGATCCCGCCGCGTTCGCGTTCCAGGGCTTCGCGCAGCACGCCGATGGTCCGGAGCAGGGCCAGGGGTTCCTCGGCGGTACCGGTGTCGATCAGCCGCTGCGCGGTGGCGTAGTCGTACCGGATCCGGCTGCGCACCAGGGAGCGGCGGACATCGGCGGCGACGGCCCGGCCCTCGGCGTCGAGGTCGATCCGCCACAGCAGCGCGGGTGCCGGGTGACCGGGGAGCAGGCTGGCGGCGGAGGCGGAGAGGACGGGCGGATGGAGGGGGACGGTGGTGTCGGGGAAGTAGAGGGTCTGGACCCGGCGGTGGGCCTCAGAGTCGAGCGCGCCGCCGGGCCCGACGAACGCGGCGACATCGGTGATGGCGTAGTGGACGCGGTAGCCGGACTCATGGCGGGCCAGATGCATGGCCTGGTCGAGATCGGCAGATCCGGGCGGGTCGATGGTGAAGAGGGGCAGGTCGGTGGCGTCGGCCCCGGGGCCCGCGCCGGGGAGGCGGGGGTGGGCGGCGGCCCGCTCGGCCTCGGCGAGGACGGCGGGCGGGAAGTCGCCGGGGAGCTTCAGACCGGTCCGGAGGGCGCGCAGCGCGGCGGTCAGCGGGGCCTCGGCTGCGCCGGTGGTACGCATCGGACGGCGGGGCATGACAGTGAGCCTAGGCGGGGTGGGGATGCCCGGCACGGTCGCGCGCCGCCGCTGCTCCCACGGGTTTTCCTGCGGGTTCCCTGCGCGGAGGGCCCGATTCCCGGTGGCCGGGCGTCGTTCGCCGCCGGCCGCAGGGGAACGCGCGCTTCCGGAAGCGCGGGCGATCAATCACCCGGACGAGTGACTGCGTGAACACATCTCATTACTTATCGTAGAAGTGGGAGAGGTTGCGGGAGCGGCACTCGGGCAGGCCGGCAGGGACGGGCAGGACACCCGACCGGCAGGGCGAGCGACCGGCAGGGCACAGGACGGGCAGCGCACACGGCCGACGGAGCACTCGACGGACGGAGAGGAGGCCGACCACGCGGCGCGGGACACAGTGGCAACACCGGGCATGGGACACACGACACGGAACACATCGCGCGGGACACACGGCGCATCCGGGCGGGGCATGCGGGGCGGGACGGTCGAGGTCAGGGTGGTCGGGGCGCGTACCCTGGCGCGGGGCGGCGCCGCGCGAGCGGTGGGCCGCCCTCCCCCAACACCGTCGCGCGCCCCACGTCCCCGGCGTGCGGCCCGCGCCGTGAGGAGAGCGTCCGTGCTCGTACTGTTGCCGCCGTCCGAGGGCAAGGCCGCGTCGGGGCGCGGGGCCCCGCTCAAGGTCGAGTCGCTGTCGCTGCCCGCGCTGGCCGAGGCGCGTACGGCGGTCCTGGACGAGCTGGTCGAGATGTGCGCATCGGACGAGGAGCGGGCGCGGACGGTCCTCGGGCTGAGCGAGGGCCTGCGCGGCGAGATCGCGAAGAACACCGAACTGCGGACAGCGGGCGCACGGCCCGCCGGGGAGATCTATACGGGGGTGCTGTACGACGCGCTGGGGCTCGCGACCCTGGAGCCGGAGGCCCGGCGCCGGGCCAGGCGTTCGCTGCTGGTCTTCTCCGGGCTGTGGGGCGCGGTGGGAATCGGTGACCGGATCCCTTCCTACCGCTGCTCGATGAGGGTGAAGCTGCCCCGGCTCGGGGCACTCGGGGCACACTGGCGGGCCCCGATGGAGAAGGCGTTGCCGGAGGCGGCCGGCAGCGGGCTGGTACTCGATCTGCGGTCGTCGGCGTATGCGGCCGCCTGGAAGCCGAAGGGAGAGGTCGCGGAGCGCACGGCGACGGTCCGGGTGCTGCACGCGCAGATGGTCGACGGTGTGGAGAAGCGGTCCGTGGTGAGCCACTTCAACAAGGCGACCAAGGGACGGATCGTGCGCGATCTGCTGAACGCGGGGGCGAAGCCGAAGGGACCCGCCGAGCTGGTCGGGACCCTGCGGGAGCTGGGGTACGCGGTGGAGGCCGAGGCCCCGGCACGGGCGGGGCGGCCCTGGGCGCTGGATGTAGTGGTGACCGAGATCCACTGAGGATCCACCGAGTCAGCCTCACAAAGCCATCGCATTGCAGAGGACGCAACGAGCGTTGCGAGGTGTGCGGGGCCACGGCAGGATGAGGCCATGACCTCCGTTCTTGATCTCGCTCCCGTCGTTCCCGTCGTCGTCATCGAGGACGCCGCCGATGCCGTCCCGCTCGCGCGGGCCCTGGTCGCGGGCGGGCTGACCGCGATCGAGGTGACCCTGAGGACGGCGGCGGCACTGGACGCCATCCGGGCCATCGCCGCCGAGGTCCCTGAGGCGGTCGTCGGTGTGGGCACGGTCGTCTCCCCCGAGCAGGTGGAGACGGCGGTGACGGCCGGGGCACGGTTCCTGGTGAGCCCGGGGTGGACCGACCGGCTGCTGACGGCGATGCAGGGCTCCGGGGTGCCCTTCCTGCCCGGCGTCTCCACCACCTCGGAGGTGGTGGCCCTGCTGGAGCGGGGGGTCAGCGAGATGAAGTTCTTCCCGGCGGAGGCGGCGGGCGGGACGGCGTATCTCAAGTCCCTCGCCGGTCCGCTGCCGCAGGCGCGGTTCTGCCCGACCGGCGGGATCTCCCTGGCGTCGGCACCCGCCTATCTCGCGCTGCCGAACGTGGGCTGTGTCGGCGGCACCTGGATGCTCCCGGCGGACGCCCTCGCCGCCAAGGACTGGGACCGGGTCCGCTCCCTCGCGGCCGGGGCGGCGGCCCTGCGCGGCTGAGCGCACCCCACCGCGCCGTACCCGTACCGCCCGCCCGCCCGGCACACCCGTACCACCCGGCAACACCCAGCGCCGTGCCGCGCGCACCCCGTGCGGCACACCCCTGCACCCGTGCACCCGTACCCCCGTACAGCGCACCGCCCGGCCCACCGGAGATGGCGGACCGGGCGGTGCGGTGTGACAGGGAGGGTGTCAGGTGCGCAGATGGGCGGTGTCGTTGAAGAGCCGCACCGAGGCGTTGCCGTCGGTGTAGTAGGACACCGCCGACAGCGACGCGGCGGCGAGTTCCATCCGGAAGACGGACTCGGGCGGGGCGCCGAGGGCGAGCCGGACCAGGGTCTTGATCGGGGTCACATGGCTCACCACCAGGACCGTACGGCCCGAGGAGCGTGCCACCAGCCGGTCGCGGGCGGCCGAGACCCGGCGGGCGACGGTGGCGAAGCTCTCGCCGCCGCCGGTCGGAGCCGCCTTCGGGGAGGACAGCCAGGCGTCGAGGTCAGCGCCGTAACGCTCCTGCACCTCGGCGAAGGTCAGCCCTTCCCAGGCGCCGAAGTCGGTCTCCCGCAGCCCCTCCTCGATCCGGACGTCGAGGTTCAGCCGGGTGGCGACGGCTTCCGCCGTCTCCCGGCAGCGCCGCAGCGGTGAGCTGACGATCTCCTGGACGGTGCCACGGGCGGCCAGTGCGGCGGCCACGGCATCGGCCTGGCGTCGGCCGACCGGGGAGAGTTCCGGGTCATGGGCGCCGCCACTGCCGGAGAAGCGCTTCTCCGGGGTGAGGGCGGTCTCACCATGCCGCAGCAGGACAAAGGTGGCGGGGGCGCCCAGATCGGCCGGGGCCGCCCATCCCCGGGCCGGGGCGGCGGCGCGGGCCGCCGTGGTGTCCCGCTCCTCCCGGAGCGCGGTGGCCCCGGAGCGCCCCGCCGTGGCGGCGGTGCCCGTACCCGCGGGGACCGCCGGGCCGGTGCCCGTACCGGAGAGGGCTGCCGTGGAGGCGGCTGTTCTGGAGAGGGCCGCGCGGGCCCTGGCCGCGCCCGCCGTGGCGTCACCGACCACCCGGGCGGCGCCCTCGTCCCGGGTCGCCTGCTCGGCCCGGGAGCGGGAGGGCTCCCACTGCCTGCCCTGCCGGCCCGCGTCCATGGCCTCGTTGGCGAGCCGGTCCGCGTGCTTGTTCCGCTCGCGCGGGATCCACTCGTAGCTGACCGACGACCTCGGGAAGACCCGCCCGGCCTCGGCGGCCAGCGGCTTCATGTCCGGGTGCTTGATCTTCCAGCGGCCCGACATCTGTTCCACGACCAGCTTGGAGTCCATCCGGACCCGGACACTGGCCGTGGGGTCGAGCGCGAGGGCCGCCTTCAGGCCGGCCACCAGACCCTTGTACTCGGCGACATTGTTGGTCGCGACGCCGATGTACTCGGCCGTCTCGGCCAGCGTCTCACCGGTGGTCGCGTCGAGCACCACGGCGCCGTACCCCGCAGGTCCCGGGTTGCCCCGGGAGCCTCCGTCGGCCTCGACGACGAAGGTGCGCATCAGAGGCCGGACTCGGCGGTACGCACCAGGATGCGGCTGCAGTTGTCACAGCGCAGCACGGTGTCGGGGGAGGCGGAGCGCACCTCGTTCAGGCCGGTGATGTCGAGTTCGAGGCGGCAGCCCTCGCAGCGGCGCTGGGAGAGCCGGGCCGCGCCGACGCCGCCCTGCTGGACGCGGATCTTCTCGTAGAGGGCGAGAAGAGGGGCCGGCACGGCGGTGGCGACGGCCTCGCGGTCGCGGGTGACCGAGGCCGCCTCGGAGTCCAGGCCGCCCTGAGCGGTGTCCCGGCGGGTGGTGGCGTCGTCAACCTTGGCCTGAACGGCGGATACCCGCTCGGTCAGTTCGTTGACGCGCTCCTGCGCGGCCTCGCGGCGCTCCATCACATCGAGGACGACGTCCTCCAGATCGCCCTGGCGCCGGGCCAGCGAGACGATCTCCCGCTGGAGGCTCTCCAGGTCCTTGGGCGAGCTGACGGCACCGGAGTCCAGCCGCTGCTGGTCGCGGACGGCGCGCTGCCGCACCTGGTCCACGTCCTGCTCGGCCTTGGTCTGCTCGCGGGCGGTGTCGCTCTCCTCGGTCTGGGCTGCGACCAGCAGATCGCGGAGCTGGGTGAGGTCCTTGGTGAGGGAGTCGATCTCGGCGTGCTCGGGCAGCGACTTGCGCTTGTGCGCGAGCTGGGACAGGCGCAGATCGAGGGCCTGGACCTCAAGAAGTCGGATCTGGTCGGCGGGCGCGGCGTTCAGTTGGGGGCTCCAGGAGAAGAGAATCGGGATGACCAGGGATCGGTGACCGTGTGCGAGACATGGACCCGGAGGTTCCAGCCGTGCCGGTCGGAAATCTCGTCGAGCTGTGCGGCGGCCTGCTCGCACCAGGGCCACTCGGTGGCCCAGTGCGCGGCGTCCACCAGCCCGAGCGGTGAGTGCTGGGTGGCCTCGGAGACGGGGTGGTGGCGCAGATCCGCGGTGAGGAAGGCGTCCACGCCCGCGGCGCGCACGGCGTCGAAGAGGCTGTCACCGGAGCCGCCGCTCACCGCGACCCGGCGGACGACCGCCTCCGGGTCACCGGCGAACCGGATGCCCTGCGCGGTGGCGGGAAGCCGCTTGGCGGCCCGCTCGGCGAAGGCGGCCAGGGTCTCGGGGTGCTCAGGCTCACAGATCCGGCCGAGGCCCCTGCGGCCCGCCGGATCGGTGGGATCGGGCACCAGCGGGCCGAGGACCCGCAGGTCGAGCGCGCCGGCGAGGGCGTCGGAGACCCCGGGGTCGGCGCTGTCGGCGTTGGTGTGGGCGACATGCAGGGCGATGTCGTTCTTGATCAGGGTGTGGACGACCCGTCCCTTGAAGTGGTCGGCGGCGACCGTCGTGGTCCCCCGCAGATAGAGGGGGTGGTGGGCGACGATCAGCTGGGCGCCGAGCCGGATGGCCTCCTCGGCGATCTCCTGAACCGGGTCGACGGCGAAGAGTACGCGCTCGATCCCGGCGTCGGGATCGCCGCAGACGGTGCCGACCGCGTCCCACTGCTCGGCGCGGGACGGGGGCCAGAGGGCGTCGAGGGCGGCGATGACTTCGGAGAGGCGGGGCACGGAAACAGGTTACCCGCGCCGGGCACCCGCCCGGTCTGGGCCTCCGGCCGGGCTCCGGCGCCGCGCCCGCGCCCCTCCCCCGGCCCCGCGCCGCCCCACGACGGCGCCGGACGGAGCCCGGGGGCGTCGCGGAGGGGGTCCCGGCCGACCCACGGGCCGCACATGGATCACATATGACTCCCTTTCTCAGCTGATTACCCCCATGACCACCCTTATGTGTGAACGGGTCGGTGGCGCGTTGTTCGGCAGGAAGTGCGAAACCTACGTTCGTGGCTGGAGGTGACTGTCCGATGACAGCCTGTGCTATTGAGACCAGGGGGACGCGTGAGTCCGCTGACTCCGCCAGAGCCAACGGATCCGTCCTGACCGCCCTCGCCACCGGTCATGGCGCGGACCCCGCTACGGTCCGGCCGGTACCGGGGGACCCGCTCGGCGTCGGCGGCCAGGGCCGGATCGCCATGACCGCCGACGGCGCCTACGCGGCGCGGCTCGCGGGCGACGGTGAGGCCCTGTTCGCGGAGCGGTGGACACTCGACGGGCCGGAGCCGTACGCGGTACCGCTCCCGCTCGGCCAGCCCGAGGAGCGCAGCACGGGGGTGCTGCCGCTCGGCGACGGCCGGGTGCTGATCCGGCGCCGGGTGGCGGGACGCCATATGTTCTCGCTCGTCTACCCCGCCGGGCCGGGGACGGGTGAGGTCTGTCTCGGCGGCATCGAGACCCACCGTCCCGCGCTGCTGCTGCCGCCGTCCCCGGACGGCGCCCGTGCCTATGTGGTCGTCCCGGGTGCTCGGTCCAGCGCGGTGTGGCTGGTCGCCGGGGGTGCCGCCTTCGGCCCCGAGTATGTCGCCGAGGTGCCGGGCCACTGCACGGGCGGTGTCTGGCTGGACCGCGCCGGGCGGCTGCTGGCGCTGGACCGGCGGGACGGCGACGGGCCGGTGAAGACGGTCGCGGTCGATCTGGCCCGGGGCGGCGAGACCACGCCGCTGCTCCAGATCACCGAGGAGAGCCAGGACCGGCTGCTGCTGGCGGACCCCGACAGCGGGCTGCTGCTGATCCGCTCGGACGCGGCGGGCCAGGAGCGGCTGGGCTGGGGGGTCATGGGGAGCGACCGCCCGGTGCGCTTCCCGGACTGTCTGCGGCTGCCGCACTGCGCGGTGACCCCGTTCGCGGTGCAGCCGGGGCAGGCCCTGGTGCCGGAGAGTTCCGGTGTGGCGCTGCGGATCGAGGGGCCCTCCGGGAGCTGGCTGGGCGTCTGGCGGCCCGCGGGGCGGCGGCTGCATCAACTGGCGGCACCCCAGGGCTGGCTGACGGGTACGGGGCTGTGGAGCGGCGAGGGTGAGCTGCGGCTGCCGTACACCGCCGGGGCGGACGGGTGCGGGATGGCCCGGGTGGACGCGGCGGCGCTCTTCGCCGGGGAGGCCCCGCTGCCGCCCCGGGTGCACCGCAGGCCCCCGGCGATGACCGCGCGGCCCGCTCTCGCGCCGGGCCGTGCGCCGTCCGGGCCCGCCGGGTCCCCGGGCTCGGGCCGGGGGGTGACGATGGCCAAGCGCCGGGAGCCCGTTCCCCCGGCGGCGATGACCCCGGCGGCGATGGCCCCGCCGGCCCCCGCACAGGCCCCCCGGCCGGCTCCGGCGGCCCCCGCCGCACCGACCGTGACGACGACCGCGCACCGTACCCCCGCACCCCCGGTGGGCCCGATGGCGCCGGTCGTCCCGGGAGCGCCGATGGCTCCCGGCGCACAGGGCGCGCACCGGCCGGTCCCGTTGCAGCAGGCGCCCCTCGTAGGACGGTTGGGGTTTCGTTAAACTCTGCGCCCTGTGTTTTTTCAGTATTTTCAGCGACCGCACACGTACATGACGGGGGAAACTCCCTATGCCAGATGGCCGGACCGAGACGACTGAGGCCCGACCGAACCACGAAGACACGACCGATGAGGGCGCGGGTAGGCACCGGGGGGTGGCCGCCGCGGCCGAGAACACCCAGGACGAGCCGCACGGCAGGCATCGCAGGCCCGCCGGCGCGGACACCGCCGCCTGATCCGGCGGCCCTGAACGACCCCTCGGGCCCCCGGCTCCCTGTGAGCCGGGGGCCCGTCGTACGTCCGGCCCGTCGTACGTCCGGCCCGTCGTGCACCCGGCCCACCGTGCGTCCGGCCCGACCGGACTCCGGGTCAGTCCGCGCGGCGGAGGGCGAGGATCTCCGGGGCGGCGAACCCCTCCGGCCGCTCGGCGAAGTACGGCCCGAGGGCCCCGTCCAGCTCCTCATGGGCGAAGCGGTCCTTCGCCGCGCTGAAGACCGCCGCCACCTTGGGGCGTTCCACGACCGCCACCATCCCGCCGTGCACCACCAGCAGCTGGCCGTTGACCCCGCTCGCCGCCGGGGAGGCCAGATATCCCACCAGCGGGGCCACCTGCTCGGGCGCCAGCGGGTCCGGGGCGCCGTCGCCGGGCGGCGGGAAGCCCGCGAACACATCCTCGGTCATACGGGTACGCGCGCGGGGGCAGATGGCGTTCGCCGTCACCCCGTACCGGGCCAGCGCCGTGGCGCTGGAGGTGGTGAGGCCGACGATGCCGCCCTTCGCCGCCGCGTAGTTGGGCTGGCCCGGCGAGCCGCTGAGGAAGGACTCGGACGAGGTGTTGACGATCCGTCCGTGGACCGGTCCGCCGGTCGCCTTCGACCGCTCGCGCCAGTGCGCCGCCGCGAAACGGGTGGTGTTGAAGTGGCCCTTGAGATGGATACGGATCACCTCGTCCCACTCGCTCTCGCTCATCGAGAAGACCATCCGGTCGCGGAGGATGCCCGCGTTGTTGACCAGGATGTCCAGCTTCCCGAACTCGGCCACCGCCAGGCCGATCAGCTCCCCGGCGGTGGCGTGGTCGCCGATGTCGCCGTGGTGGGCGACGGCGGTGCCGCCCGCCGCCCGGATCTCCGCGACGACCTCGTCCGCCGGGGCCGCCGACGACCGGCCCGATCCGTCCCGGCCGGGTCTGCCGTAGTCGTTGACGACGACCCCCGCGCCGAGCCGGGCGAGTTCCAGCGCCTCCGCGCGGCCGAGCCCGCGCCCGGCGCCGGTGACGATCGCGGAGAGTCCGTCGAGTGGCTGGGGCATGGTGCGGTTCCCTTCGGTGGTGGTGCCGGCCTGGGCGGGAAGGACGCGGAAACGCCCGGGGGAGCCGGGGGGGGACCCGGTCGATCCGGTGGACGCGATGAACCCGGGAGATCCGGTGCACCCGGGAGATCCGGTGCACCCGGGAGATCCGGTGCACCCGGGGGATCAGAGTTCGATGCAGGTCCGCAGCGCGACCCCGGTCCGCATCTGCTCCAGCGCGTCGTTGATCCCGTCGAGCGGCACCCGGTGGGTGATCAGACCCGCGAGGTCGATCCGGCCCGCCCGCCACAGTTCGATGATCCGCCGGTACGAGGTGACGGCGTCGGCGCCGCCGAACAGCGAGGGCAGGATCCGCTTCTCGTCGAAGAACAGCTCGAACATGCTGAGCTTGAGGAAGTCGTCCGTGGCGCCCGCGCCGACGATACAGAGGGTGCCGCCGCGCCGGGTGGCCTCATAGGCGGCCCTGGCGGTGGTGGACCTGCCGACCACCTCGAAGACATAGTCGAAGCCCTCGCCCCCGGTGAGGCGCTGCTTGGCGTCCGCGAGGGCGTCCGGGGCGACCGCCTCGTCCGCGCCGAAGCGCAGGGCGGCCTCCCGGCGGGAGGCGACCGGGTCGACGGCGACGATCCGGGCGGCGCCCTTCAGCCGGGCGCCCTGGAGGGCGGAGAGACCGACGCCGCCGCAGCCGATCACGGCGACCGAGGCACCGGCGGCGACATCGGCGGTGTTGAGCGCGGCACCGATACCGGTGGTCACCCCGCAGCCGATGAGCGCGGCGATGTCGAAGGGCACATCGTCGGGTATGGGTACGGCACTGGCGGCGTCCACGACGACCTCCTCGGCGAAGGTGCCGATGCCCGCGAAGCCGAGGATGTCCTGACCCGCGTGGACGAAGGCGGGGGTGCCGACCTTCATGAAGCCGCTGAGGCAGAGCTGGCTCTGGCCGCGCTCGCAGGACGGACAGCCGCCGCACGCGGGCAGCCAGCCGATCAGGACCCGGTCGCCGGGGCTCAGCCCGGTCACCCCTTCCCCGACCTCCACGATCTCACCCGCGCCCTCATGACCGGGGACGAACGGTACGGGCATCGGCAGCACCCCCGACATGGCCGAGACATCGGAGTGGCAGAGCCCGGTGGCCCGTATGCGTATACGTACCTTTCCCGGGCCGAAGCCCACGGTCTCGACGCCGTCGAGCACCTCCAGTTCGGTCCCGCCTGTCTTCCGCAGCACGGCTGCGCGCATGGTGAGGCTCCTGTCCTGTGTGTGTTCGCTGGTACGTGTGGATCGGCCGGAGCAAGACGGCCGGGAGAGCGACCGGGGGGGGACCGGGGGTACGGGGGACCGGAGGGCTCAGCCGTGTTCGACCACGGTGTCCGAGAGCACCGGGGCCTCGTCCCGTTCGACCGCGACCGCCGTCACCCGTACCGCACCGTCCCCGGCCCACATCCGGATCCGCAGGGTCTCGCCCGGGAACACCACCCCGGTGAAGCGGGTGCGGTACGAGCGGACCCGCACGGCCTCCCCGCCCAGCAGGGTGTCGACCACCGCTTTCAGGGTGATGCCGTACGAGCAGAGCCCATGCAGGATCGGCCGGTCGAAGCCGGCGAGGGCGGCGAAACCGGGGTCGGCGTGCAGGGGGTTGAAATCCCCGGAGAGCCGGTACAGCAGCGCCAGGTCCTCGCGGATCGGCCGCTCGACCGTGCGGTCCGGGTCGCCGGTGGGGGGTGCGGCGCGGCCGGAGGGGCCGCGCTCGCCGCCGAAGCCCCCTTCGCCCCGGACGAAGATGCTGGAGTCGCTGGTCCACAGCGGGCCGTCGGCGTCGGCCGCCTCCGCGCGGAGCACCAGCACCGCCGCGGAGCCCTTGTCGTACAGGGCGGCGATCCGCGCGGTGGAGACGGCGGTGCCCCGGGCGGGGAGCGGCCGGTGCACCCGGACCGACTGGCCGCCGTGGAGCACGGCGGCGAGGTCGATGTCGATACCGGGGGCGTCGAGCCCGCCCACCAGGCCCTGGCCGGCCCCGGCGACGGTGGCGAAGCTCGGCAGCACCTGGAGCCGGGACTCCAGGGTGTAGCGCAGTTCGTCCGGGTCGGTCGCGGGGACTCCGGCGCCGATCCCGAGGTGATAGAGCAGGACGTCCTTGTGGTCCCAGCTGATCCCGGCGCTGCGGGGCGGTGCCGCGAGGGCCGTGGCGGGGTCGATGGGCATATCGGTGCACAGCTCCCTTGGTCGCCGGTCCGGGCCACCGGCCCGATCGCTTCCGCTCAACCGCTCCACCGCGCCGGTACGGGGCCGCTGGGCCGGTGGCTCCGTGTCGCCACGGCCCCCGGGCGGAGGAGGCCCTCGGCCCCGGGCGGAGAAGACCCCGGCACGGCCGTCCGCACCGTCGGCCGCGCCGAGGTCGCACGGGACCGGCCCGGCGCTCGTTCTAGAACGCGTTCTAGGACCGGCTGCCTATGTATAACGCAGCCTCCAAGCGATGGGAAGGCCACCCGCGCCGCCCTCGCCCACCGCGCCACCCGCGCAGCCGCACCGCCCGGCCACCCGGCCACCCGAGCCGACCACGCAGCCCTCGCCCCCGTACCACCCGGACCGACCGCCCCGCCCTCGCACCCGTACCACCCGGACCGACCGCCCCGGCCGGGGCTCCCGGAGTACGGACCCGTCCCGACCTACGATGCGCCCGTGGAAGAGATCCCCCGGGACCATCGTCCGGGCCGTGATGTCCGTCTGCTGCTCGCCGAGGACGAGGGGACGCCCCGGGGCGCGCTGGCGTTACGGCTCGGTCTGGTGACCGGGTTCGCCGTGGTCGGCCAGGTGGGCCGGGGCGACGAGGTGGCCCGTACCGCACTGGAGGTACGCCCCGATGTGGCCCTGCTGGATGTCGATCTGCCGGGGCTCGACGGGTTCGGGGCCGCCGCCGCGCTGCGGGACGAGGTGCCCGAGTGCCGGGTGGTGCTGCTGACGCACAGCGCCCGGCCGGGCCGGCTGCCCCGGGCCCTGGCGGCGGGGGCGGTGGGGCTGCTGGTGAAGGACGGACCGGTGGAGGAACTGGCACGGGCGGTACGGCGGGTGCTCACCGGGGAGACCGTGATCGACCCGGCGCTCGCGGCAGCAGAACCAGGCTGACCAGCGCCCCGGTGAGCATCAGCCCCGCACCGACCTGGAACGACTGGGCGTATCCGGCGGTGAGGTCGACGGGGTCCTCGCTGCCGCCCGTCCGGGCCGCCGCGATGGTCGAGAGGACCGCGAGCCCGATCGCGCCGCCCATCGTGCGGGAGGTGGTGACCAGCCCCGAGACCAGGCCGGATTCACCGGGCGCCGCGCTCTCCGTGGCGACCGCGGCGAGCGGGGTCGCGGCGAGCCCGATGCCCATCATCATCAGGATGCCGGGGCCGAGGATGGTCCCGAGGAAGGTGCCGTCGGCGGTCATCGTGGACTGCCAGGCGAATCCGCACCCGGCGGTGAGCAGCCCGCCGACGGCGACGGTCCGCGCCCCGACACGGGCCATCAGCCAGGGGGCGAGGGTGGAGCCGAGGACGATGCTGATGGAGCTGGGGATGAGGGCGAGCCCCGCCTCCAGAGGGGTGTATCCCAGGACGTTCTGCGCGTACACCGTCATAAAGAACCACATGGCGAACGAGGCCGAACCGCAGAGCATCATCGTCGCGTTGGCGGAGGTGACCGCGCGGGAGCGGAAGAGCCTCAGGGGGACGAGCGGGGCCGCGGTCCGCGCCTCCACCAGGACGAAGAGGGCGAGCAGCGCGACTCCGGCCAGCAGCGGGACCAGGGTGGCGGCGGCGGCCCAGCCGGACTCCTCGGTCTGCACCACGCCATAGGCGACGGCGGCGAGGCCCCCGGTGACCAGGATCGCGCCCGGCAGGTCGAGTCGGCGGCCGGCGGTGTCCCGGCTCTCGGTCAGCCAGAGGGCCGCGGCGAGCATCACCAGGGCGCCGACCGGGACGTTGATCAGCAGGACCCAGCGCCAGGAGAGCAGTTCGGTGAGGGCGCCGCCGACGAATCCACCGGTGGCGCCGCCCGCCGCGCCCACCGCCGACCAGGTGCCGATGGCGCGGGTGCGCGCGGCGCCGGGGGCCACGGCGGCGGTGACGATGGTGAGGGTGGCCGGGGCGAGGATGGCCGCGCCCAGCCCCTGGGCGGTACGGGCGGCGAGGAGCTGCCACCCCTCCTGGGCGAGTCCACCGGCGAGGGAGGCCGCGGTGAAGAGGGCGAGTCCGGTCAGGAAGGTGCGCTTACGGCCGAAGAGGTCGGCCGCCCGGCCGCCGAGGAGCATGAATCCGGCGAACGCGATCGAGTAGGTGTTGAGCACCCACTGGAGTCCGGTGGTGGAGAGTCCGAGGTCCGCCCGCATCGAGGGGAGGGCGACATTGACGACGGAGACATCGAGGACGACGAGGAAGTGCCCGGCACAGGCGGCGAGCAGCACCGGCCAGGCACGGGCGGGCACGGGGGAGGCGGCAGGCGCGCCAGCCGAGTCGGGGGAAGAAGGGGAGCTGGATATGAGGGTCTTCCGGGCGCCTGGGGCGTCGGACGGGGGGTGGGCCATGGGGCCATGGTTCCAGCAGGGCTTCCACCCCGTACATCCCATATACCGCGCATACCCGTAGCGCACGGACCGCGGACGAACCGCGGCGCACCGGCCGGGTACGGATCGTGCAGACGGGTCGGGTACGGGTCAGGGGCGGCGCAGCAGGGTGACGACGGCGGCGCCGCCCAGGCCGATGTTGTGCGCGAGACCGATCCTCGCCCCCTCCACCTGGCGGTCCCCGGCCTCGCCGCGCAGCTGCCAGACCACCTCGGCCGCCTGCGCGAGCCCGGTGGCGCCCAGTGGATGCCCCTTGGAGATCAGCCCGCCGGAGGGGTTGACCACCCAGCGGCCCCCGTAGGTGGTGGCCCCGCTCTCCACCAGCTCCCCGGAGGCGCCCTCGGCGCAGAGGCCCAGGGCTTCGTAGGTGAGGAGTTCATTGATGGAGAAGCAGTCGTGCAGCTCGATGACATCGACCTCGTCGATCCCCAGACCGGCGGCCTCCTGGGCGAGCCGGGCGGCGGCGCGGGACATCGGGACCCCCACCACGTCGAGGCAGCTGCCGGAGGCGAAGGACTCCCCGGTGTCGGTGGTCATGGCCTGCCCGGCGATGGCGACCGCCCGGGAGCGCAGCCCGTGCCGGGCGGCGAAGCGTTCCGAGACGACCAGGACCGCCGCCGCGCCGTCCGATGTGGGCGAGCACTGGAGCCTGGTGAGCGGGGCGTGGACGGCGGGTGAGGCCAGGATCTCCTCGGCGCTCCAGACCTCGCGGAACTGGGCGCGGGGGTTGGCCGCCGAGTGACGGTGGTTCTTGGCCGCCACGGCGGCGAGCTGTGCGTCGGTGGTGCCATGGCGTTCCTTGTGCTCCCGGGCGGCGTTGCCGAAGATCTGAGCGGTGGGCGGGGTCCTCGCGAAGCCATGGGCGGCGGCCATCACCCCGTAGTGGCGGGCGACGGGCGAGTGGGCGAAGTCCCCGCTGTCCGCGCCCGCGCCGAGCGGGCCCTTGCGCATCGTCTCGAAGCCGAGGGCGAGGACGCAGTCGGCGGCGCCGCCCTCGACCAGCTGGCGGGCGAGCATCAGGGCGGTGGCGCCGGTGGCGCAGTTGTTGTTCACATTGCAGACGGGGATGCCGGTGAGGCCGAGTTCATAGAGGGCGCGCTGTCCGGCGGTGGAGGGCTGGAAGCAGTAGCCGGCGACGGCCTGGTCCACCTCCTCGTAGGCGATCCCGGCGTCGGTGAGGGCCTGGGTCCCGGCCTCCCGGGCCAGTTCCCAGTAGGCGAGGTCACGGGTCTCGGGCTTGGTGAACGCCGTCATTCCGACACCGGCGATCCAGCTCTGGGCCATGGGCTCGCTCCTTCGGCCACGGGGGCGACGGGGTGCTCCGGCAGTGCCGAGCGGAAGAGTAGAACACGTTCCAGTACGAGGGAAGCCCGCCGACGCCGCCGCCGGGGCACATACACAGGACCCGGTACGGGGGTACGGGGGCGGGCCCGGCCGCCCCCGGCCCGTACGGCACCATGGGCGGCCCGGACGAACGACCCCGCCACCAGGAGGAACCCCCCGATGACCACGAGCACCGCCGCACCCGGGCCCCGGACCCTCGCCGCCTTCGAGGAGGCCAAGGGCTTCATGCCGCGCGCCGAGGGGCTGGCGCTCCACGCGGCGGCCGTGGCGGCGGCGGCGCTCGGACTGCCCCTGCTGGAGGTGGGCACCTACTGCGGACGTTCGACGCTGCTGCTCGCCGACGCCGCACGGGCCGCCGGGGTCACCGCGGTCACCGTCGACCACCACCGGGGCAGCGAGGAGCAGCAGGAGGGCTGGGAGTACCACGACCCGTCGGTGGTGGACCCGGAGGTCGGCCGGATGGACACCCTGCCGACCTTCCGGCGCACGCTCCACCGGGCCGGTCTGGAGGACCACGTGGTGGCGGTGGTCGGCCGTTCGCCGCAGGTCGCCCGGCTCTGGTCGGCGCCGCTCGGGCTGGTCTTCATCGACGGCGGCCACACCGACGAGCACGCGACCGCGGACTACGAGGGCTGGGCGCCCCATGTCGCCGACGGCGGGCTGCTGGTGATCCACGATGTCTTCCCGGACCCGGCCGACGGCGGACAGGCCCCGTACCGGATCCATCGGCGGGCCCTCGCCTCGGGCGCGTTCACCGAGGTGTCGGTGCGGGACTCGCTGCGGGTGCTGCGCCGCACCGGCCCGGGGATCTGACCGTACGGGAAACGGCGATCCGGGCGTACGGAAGACGGCGATCCGGCCGTACGGGAAACGGGGATCCGGCCGTACGGAACAGCGCACCCGGCCGTACGGGAACGGGGCACCGGGCCGCCCCGAAGCGCCCAAGTCCCGGGAATCCACGCCGTGGAGGAGCCGGGGAAGAGCAGGTCGTGGGGAGAGCGGGGAGGTCCCGTACAACCCGGCAGACGGGGGGATCGGCCAACCGATAGATTCGTCCCTGCGAACACGACGGGAAGCGTTTCCCGGCTCCGTGCCAGCTCACCGCCGACGACGGCAGCGAGCACCGCCCCGATTGAGTCGACCTGCGAAGGACTTCATACGTGAATATCCGCTCCCTCACGAGAGGCGACGGCGTGGTGATCGGAGCAGCGGTTCTGCTGTTCATCGCCTCGTTCCTGGATACGTGGGACCTCAACTGCGAACGGGAATCCTTCTGCCCCGAAGCGCCGACCGGCTGGGACAGCGGCTCCCTGCTGGTGGGGGTCTATCTCGCCGGGGTCGCCGCCGCGGCGATGATCGTGGCGGCCCGGGTGCTGCCCCGCCGGCCGAAGGTGCTCGGGATCGACCTGGGCCAGCTGGGGACGGCGCTGGCGCTCTTCACCGCCCTCTCCGCGCTGGGTGCGATCTTCGACCCGGGCGGTTCGCTGTACGACGAGGCGCCGAGCCCGGACGCGGGGCTCGGACTGATCCTCGGCTTTGTCGCCGCGCTGCTGCTGGCGGCGGGCGCGGTCGCCGCCGAGCTGGTCCCGGCGCTCAAGGCGTCGCTGCTGGGCGCGGCGCGTCCGGCGGCCCCGGCTCCCTACGGCGGGCAGCCGCAGGGGTACGGGTACCCGGGTCCGGGCGCGCCGTCCTTCGGCGGTCAGCCCGGCGGCCCGGCGGCGGGCGCCTCGGGCCCGGCGCCCTTCGGCTCGCCGCAGCCCCCGGCGGGCGGTGCCACCGGGGACTTCTCCCCGTTCTGGTTCGCGGTGCCGGTGACCCGTCCGCTGTACGCGGAGGACGGCAGCCCCGGCACGATCGCCGAGCTGGCCCCCGGTACCTGGTATCTGGCGGTGGAGCAGCGGGGTGCCGGGCTGGTGGCGCAGACCCAGGACGGGCGTCGCGGAGTTCTCCAGGACACTTCCGGAATTCAGCGCGGCTGATTTCTTTCCTTATGCATGGCCGTGGCCCCCACCCGAACAGGGCGGGGGCCACGGCCTTATGCTTTACCCGAATTCGGGCGGGACACCCCGAAAGGGGCGGCCCGAAAGGGTCAGCGGCCGAGGCGCTTGGCTATCTTCTTGCCCTCGGGGGACTCGTAGAGGGTCTTCCACAGCTTGGCGGAGCTGAGCGAGACATAGATGCCGGGGGCACCCTGTGCGGCACAGCCTTCGCCGCGGGAGACGATACCGACCTGGATGGCGTTCTCCCGGCCGTTGATGTTGCGGAAGAGCGGGCCGCCGCTGTCGCCCTGGCAGGAGTCCTTGCCCTGGACCCCGGCGCAGAGGTCGATGCCCTTGGTGAAGCCGCCGGTGCTGATCTCGCACTCCTCGTGGGAGAGGATCGGCACCTTGACCTCACGCAGCCGGTTCGGGAAGTTCGGCAGCACGGTGTCGGTGTTGCCCCAGCCGGTGACGGTGGCCTTGACCCCGGGCTTGATCAGGGCGTCGGTGCCGACGGTCGGCAGGCCGATGGGCGCGATGCCGGTGACCGGCTTCTCCAGGTAGACGAAGGCGAGGTCGTAGGCGCCGTTCTTGCCGTAGCGCGGGTGCACGACGGTGTCCACGACATTGCGGAGCTTGCCCTGCTTGGTGTTGCTGAGGACGGTACGACCGACCGTGACCTCGATCTCCTTCGGGTCGCCGCCGTCCACACAGTGCGCGGCGGTCATGACGGTGAAGGCGTCGACGAGGCTGCCGCCGCAGAACTGGCGGTCCACGGGGCTGCCCTTGCCCTTGAAGAGCAGGGCGGCCTGGAAGGGGTACTTGTCGTTGGGCACGGCGGAACCGCCGATGATGGGCGCGCCCGGCCCCTTGGGCTGGACGGTCCTGGGCTCGGCCGAGGGGGTGGGCGGTCCGGCCAGGGCGGGTGCGGCGGCGGCGAGCACGGCGACCGCCGCGGCGGAGGCGACACCGGCGGCGGCGATACGGCCCGAGCGGCCTCTGAACGCACCGAGATTCATGGGATGAACTCCGTTCCTCAAAGAAAGGGAAATCCACAGAGGACGGATATCTTCTGCCCGTTGGCCAGAAAATACCCGATCCGAAAAACCCCCTGCGGTAAATCGACTCCTGGAAACTAACAGCGGTCCGGCCGCTCCGTCAAAGGTTTCGTGGAGATATTTCTTTCCAACAGCCTTTGCTCTGAAGCTATTTGAGTCTGCGTGAGAAAGATGCGTAATAACGAAGCGGGGTTCATTCCTCCGGGGGGCCTTTTTCAGCCATTCTCATGGCCGTATCGGCGAAAATTGCCCGACTTCCCGCATCCTCGTCATCTGACACACCGTCAGCCAAGCGGGGTGCGGTGGGGAACCACGGAGGTGGGAGCATGCGGCTGGGACTCGCGCTCGGCTACTGGGGCCGTGGACCCTCCCCCGGCCACCTCGGCCTCGCCCAGGAGGCGGAGCGGCTCGGCTATCACTCGGTCTGGACCGCCGAGGCCTGGGGCTCCGACGCCTTCACCCCACTGACCTGGATCGCCGCTCACACCAGCCGGATCCGGCTGGGGACCGCCGTCGCCCAGATGGCGGCCCGCTCCCCCACCGCCACCGCCATGCACGCCCTCACCCTCGACCATCTCTCCGGTGGCCGGATGATGCTGGGCCTCGGCCTCTCCGGACCCCAGGTCGTGGAGGGATGGTACGGGCAGCCCTTCCCCAGCAGTCCGCTCACCGCGACCCGGGAGTATGTGGACGTGGTCCGCCAGGTGCTGCGGCGCGCCGCGCCCGTGGAGCTGGACGGGCGCTTCCACCCCCACCCCTACCGGGGCGCCGACGGCACCGGTCTGGGCCGGCCGCTCAAGCCGATCACCCATCCGCTGCGGGCCTCACTGCCGGTACTGCTCGGCGCGCAGGGCCCCCGGAACGTGGCGCAGACCCTGCGGATCGCCGACGGCTGGCTGCCGCTGTACTGGTCGCCGCTGCGCACCGACGCGTATCCGCTCCCCCGCGACGGCCTGCCGGAGGGCTTCGTGGTCGCCCCGCTGGCCCATGCCCGGGTCTGCGACGACATCGCCGAGGGACTGCTGCCGGTCAAGGCCTCGCTGGGCTTCTACATCGGCGGCATGGGGCACGCCTCCCGCAACTTCCACGCCGGGCTGATGGCCCGGATGGGATACGAGGAGGCGGCGGTCCGGATCCACCGGCTGTTCACCGAGGGGCGCCGGGAGGAGGCCGTACGCGCCGTACCGGACTCCTTCGCGGATGAGATCTCGCTGGTGGGGCCGAGGGAGCGGATCGCCGAACGGCTGGCGGCCTGGCGGGCGGGCCCGGTGACGGACCTGCTGCTGACCGCCCGCGACCCGGAGACCCTGCGGACCCTGGCGGAGCTGGCGCTGTAGCCCCTCCCCCAGGGCGTCCCCTGACGACCCGCCGCAGCACTCCGGGGGCGGGGAGTCCCTACGATCCGTCGCAGCACTCCGGGTCCAGCCCCCGGGGCAGCCGCTCCCCGCCGAAGACCGCGGTCGTCGCCTCGTCCCCGCCGAGCGCCGCCACCGCGAGCAGCAGCGCCCCCGCCGTCCAGGTGGTCTGCTCCCGGGGCCAGACGGCGCGGTTGCCCTCGAAGACGTACCCCGTCCAGTAGAGCCCGCCCGGTGCCCGCAGATGCCCGATCGCCTGGAGGATCTCCAGCGCCCGGTCGGACTCCCCCATCGCCCAGAGGGTCAGGGCGAGTTCACAGCTCTCGCCCCCGGTCACCCAGGGGTTGGGCAGCACACAGCGCACCCCGAGCCCCGGGACAACAAACTCCGCCCAGCGCTCCTCCAGCCGGGCCTTGGCCCGCGTACCGGTCAGCGCGCCGCCGAGGACCGGGTAGTACCAGTCCATCGAGTAGCGGCCCTTGTCGAGGAAGCGCTCGGGGTGGTGGTCGATGGCATGGGCCAGCGCCCCCGCCGCCAGCTCCCAGTCGGGCTGCGGCTCCTCCCGTTCCGCCGCGATGGCCAGCGCACAGCGCAGCGCGTGATGGATCGAGGAGCAGCCGGTCAGCAGCGCGTCGTCCACGACGGTGCCGTCCGCCTCCCGCTTCCAGGCGATCTCGCCGCCGGGCCGCTGGAGCCGCAGGACGAACTCGATCGCCCCGTACACCACCGGCCACATGCGGTCCAGGAAGGCGTCGTCACCGGTGGCGAGGTAGTGGTGCCAGACCCCGACGGCGACATAGGCGACGAAGTTGGACTCCTTGCCCCGGTCGGTGGGGCGGTCGGCCTCCCCGTCGTGGTACGCGGCGTACCAGGAGCCGTCCTCGTTCTGGTGGCGGAGCAGCCAGGCGTACGCCCGGGACGCGGCCTCGTGCTCCCCGGCGGCGTCCAGGGCCATCGCGGCCTCGGTGTGGTCCCAGGGGTCGAGATGGTGGCCGCGGAACCACGGGATGGCGCCGTCCTCGCGCGCGACCGCGAGCAGCGCGGCGACGGTCTCGGCCGCCTCCTCGGCGGTGAGCACCCCGGGCAGCACCAGATGTTCGGTGCGGGGAGTGGTCACGCCGGGATCCGGGAGAGCTGGGGCTTGGTCGCGTAGGCCACGAAACTCTTGCCGATGAGCGGGTTGAGGGCCCGCTCGGCCAGCCGGGTGGCGAGGGGCTTCTTCATGATGTCCCAGACGAGCAGCCGGTGGTACGCCTTGACCGGCAGCACCTGGTCGTTGTCGACGCCGAAGGCGCACTTGAGCCACCAGTAGGGGCTGTGCAGGGCATGGGCGTGATGGGTGCCGTAGGGCACCAGGCCCGCCTCCTCGATCCGCTCCAGCAGCTGGTCGGCCCGGTAGATCCGGATATGGCCGCCCTCGACCTCGTGGTACGCGTCGCTCAGCGTCCAGCAGACCTTCTCGGGGCCGTAGCGGGGGACGGTGACCGCGATCCGGCCGCCCGGCTTGAGCACCCGCACCATCTCGGCGAGGACGCCCTTGTCGTCGTGGATGTGCTCCAGCACCTCGGAGATGATCACGACATCGAAGGACTCGTCGGGGAAGGGGAGATGGAGCGCGTCCCCCTCCATGGCGGTGGCGGTGGCGCCCTCGGGGGCCTCACCCTCCTCCTTCATGGCGGCGAACCAGCGGGCGACCTCGCGTATCTCGTCGGCGTTGCGGTCGAGGGCCACGACCCGGGCACCGCGCCGGTAGCACTCGAAGGCGTGCCGTCCCGCGCCGCAGCCCAGATCGAGGACGCGGTCCCCCGCGGCGAGCGGGAAGCGGGAGAAGTCGACGGTCAGCACGGGGTCCCGCTTTCGCAGTCATGAGAGTCGTGAGGATCGTGGGCGACGTGAGAGGCACAGGAGGCGTGGGACGTGTGGGAGGCGTCGGTCCGGTGGGGGGATCGGCCCGGGGGCCGGGTCCGGTCGTCGGTCATCGCGGTCCCCGCCGGGCCGCCCCCGTCAGCGCCGCACGATACAGCTCCACCGTGCCCTGGGCCGCCTTGGCCCAGGTGAAACGTTCCAGGACCCGGGCGCGGCCCGCCGCGCCCAGCCGGTCCCGCAGCTCCGCGTCGCCCAGGAGCCGGCCGAGGGCGCCCGCCAGCGCGTCCGCGTCCCCGGGCGGCACCGCGAGACAGGTCTCCCCGTCCGCGCCCGCGACCTCGGGGATCGCCCCGCCGGTGGTGGCGACCAGCGGGGTCCCGGTGGCCATCGCCTCGGCGGCGGGCAGCGAGAACCCCTCGTACAGCGACGGCACACAGGCGATCTGCGCACCCCGTACCAGATCGACCAGCTCGGTGTCGGAGATGCCCTTGACGAACTCCACGGCGTCCGCGAGGCCGTGGCGCTCGATGAGCCGGGCGACCGGGCCGCCGTCGGCGCGCTTCCCGACGACCACCAGATGGGCCCCCGGGTGTTCGGTACGGACCTTGGCCAGCGCCTCCACCAGATGGATCAGGCCCTTGAGCGGCACATCCGCGCTGGAGGTGGTGACGATCCGGCCGGGGACCACGGGGACGGCGGGGTCCGGCGAGAAGAGATCGGTGTCCGCGCCTATGGGGACGACCTGGATCCGCTCCCCCCGTACCCCCAGCTGGTCCACGATCTCCTGGCGGGAGGAGCCGGAGACGGTGAGGACCGAGGGCAGCCGCCGGGCCACCCGCTTCTGCATCCGGGTGAAGCCGTACCAGCGGCGTACGGAGGCGCGGCGCTTCCAGTCCGCGGCGGCGGCCAGATCCAGGGCGCGGTCCACGGTGATGGGGTGGTGGACGGTGGTCACCAGCGGGGCGCCCAGATCGCCGAGGAGCCCGTACCCGAGGGTCTGGTTGTCATGGACGACATCGAACTCCCCGCGCCGCGCGCGCAGATGGCGGCGGGCCCGCAGGGAGAAGGTGAGCGGCTCGGGGAAGCCGCCGGTCCACATGGTGGCCACCTCCAGCGCGTCGACCCAGTCGCGGTACTCGTCCCGGCGGGGGGTGCGGAAGGGATCGGGCTGGCGGTAGAGGTCGAGGCTGGGCAGCTCGGTGAGGGTGACCCCGCCTTCGAGCGAGTCGAGCGTGTCGAGGACGGGGTAGGGCTGGGCGCCGATGACCTCCACCCGGTGGCCGAGCCGGGCCAGTTCACGGGAGAGATGGCGGACATAGACACCCTGGCCGCCACAGAAGGGGTTGCCCTTGTAGCTGAGCAGGGCGATCCGCAGGGATCCGGAGCCGTCGCCCGGGGCCGGTCCGACGGCGTCGCCGGTACGGCCGGCGGGGGCGCCGCCGGCGGTCTCCAGGGCCTGGTGGGGACGGCCGGTGGGGCCTGCGTGAGGGCCGGTGTCGATGGCCTCAGCGGTCACTCACGGCCCCCTTCCCACTGCGTTTCGGCGGAGCGTAACCGCTCACGCTAATCTAGAACAAGTTTCAGCCTCGGCCGTTCAAACAAGCTTTGAATCTACCGGCAGGTAGACCCGCTGTAAGGGCGGGAACAGGTGATTCGCACCACGGCGGGCGCACCGCCGTCCCCCTCCACCGCCCCGTGGCCGATACTCACCCGGTGGCCGCCACCGGACACGCCCGGAACGGAACGACCCACCTCGTGAGAGAGCGGGACAGATGACAGCCGAGACCACACCGCGGAGGTCCGCCTCGACATCGCTGACGGAGCGCCAGGAGGCCCGCCGCCGTCGCATTCTGCGCGCCAGCGCCCAGCTCGCCGGCCGGGGCGGCTTCGACGCGGTGCAGATGCGGGAAGTCGCCGAGGTGTCCGGGGTCGCGCTCGGCACCCTCTACCGCTACTTCCCCTCCAAGATCCATCTGCTGGTCGCCACCATGCAGGACCAGCTCCAGCAGATGCATCTGACCCTGCGGAAGCGGCCCCCCGGGGGCACCGGCGCGGGTGAGCGGGTGGCGGAGACCCTGATGCGGGCGTTCCGCGCGCTCCAGCGGGAGCCGCATCTGGCGGACGCGATGGTGCGGGCGCTGACCTTCGCGGACCGGAGCGTCAGCCCCGAGGTGGACACGGTCTCCCGGCAGACCACGGCGATCATCCTGGACGCGACCGGTCTGGAGCGGCCGACGCCGGAGCAGCTCTCGGCGGTCCGGGTCATCGAGCACACCTGGCACTCGGCGCTCATCACCTGGCTGTCGGGGCGGGCCTCGATCGCGCAGGTGAAGAGGGACATCGAGACGGTGTGCCGGCTGATCGACCTGACGGCGCCGGAGCCGGTACGGGAGCGTGGGCGGGCGCCGGGCGACCACTGAGGGCGCCGGGAGCGGATCCCGGGCCCGGCCGGTCGGTCAGTCGGCCAGTCGGCGCCGCGCCTTGGGGGTCCGGCTCAGTCGTCCGGCGGGAAGACGGGGACACCGCTGCCCGCCAGCGTGATGGTGATCGCCTCGACCGGGCAGTTCTCCGCCGCGTCCAGCAGCGCCTCGCTCGCGTCCGTGTCGGCGGCCGACGGATGCGCCTGCCGGGCCTCGTCCAGCCGGAAACCGTCCGGCGCGGTCCCCGCGCACATCCCGGAGGCGATGCAGACACCCCGGTCGACCTCGATATGCCAGCGGTCACCCATCAGTCGGCTCCCTTGACCCCGTCGGCGCCCGGAGCGCCTTCGGCCTCGTATCCGGCGGGCAGATGGATCGTCTTGTGCTCAAGGTACTCCGCGTATCCCTCGGGCCCCATCTCCCTGCCCAGTCCGGAGTTCTTGTATCCCCCGAACGGCCCGCGCATATCGAGGCCGAAGGTGTTGACGGAGTACGTACCCGTCCTGATCCGGCGGGCGAAGGCGATCCCGCGCTCCGGGTCGGCGGTCCAGACGCTGCCGCTGAGCCCGTACTCGGAGTCGTCGGCGATCCGCACGGCCTCCTCCTCGTCCCCGTACGGCAGCAGACAGACCACCGGGCCGAAGATCTCCTCGCGGGCTATCCGCATCGCGTTGTCGACCTCGCCGAAGAGGGTGGGTTCCACATACCAGCCGCGCTCCCGGCCGGCCGGGCGGCCACCGCCGGTGAGCAGCCGGGCGCCCTCCTTGTGGCCGAGTTCGATGTAGTCGAGGGAGCGTCGCTGCTGGCGGCGGGCGACCAGCGGCCCGACCTGGGTGGCGGGGTCCAGCGGATCGCCGACGACCAGGTCCCGGGCGGCGGCGGTCAGGGCGTCGGCGACCTCGTCGTACCGCTCGCGCGGGGCGAGTATCCGGGTCTGGGCCACACAGGCCTGGCCGTTGTTCATCCAGGCGGCGGGGGTGATCCCGGCGACGGCGGTGGCGATGTCCGCGTCGGGGAGGATCACGGCGGCGGACTTCCCGCCGAGTTCCAGGGTGACCCGGGTGAGCCGGCGGGAGGCGACCTCCATCACCCGGCGGCCCGCGGCGACCGAGCCGGTGAAGGAGACCTTGTCCACGCCGGGGTGGCCCACCAGATACTCACCGGTCTCCCGGTCGGCGGGGAGGACGGAGAGGACACCCTCCGGCAGCCCGGCCTCCTGGGCGATCTCCGCGAGGAGGTACGAGTCCAGCGGCGCCTCGGGGGACGGCTTGAGGACGACCGTGCAGCCGGCGAGCAGCGCGGGGGCGAGCTTGGCCGCCGCGATGAACTGCGGGACGTTCCAGGGCAGTATCGCGGCGACCACGCCGACCGGCTCACGGCGCACCAGGAGGGGGCCGAGGACTCCGGCGCGGGACTCCTCCTGGGGCATCCCGCGCGCGATGCCGATGAAGGTGTCCCAGACCAGGACCGGGCCGAGGCCCTGGGCGAAGACGCTCCAGGAGTACGGGGAGCCGTTCTGGGCGCTGATGAGGCGGGCGATCTCCTCGTGGCGGGCGGCGATGCCGTCCTTGATCCGGGTCACCACGGCTATCCGCTCGTCCAGGGGGAGCCGGGGCCAGGGGCCCTCGTCGAAGGCGCGCCGGGCGGCGGCGACCGCGCGGTCCACGTCGGCGGGCGAGGCGTGCGGGACCCGGCCGATGATCTCCTCGCTGTGGGGCGAGACGACCTCAATGGTGGCGGTGGAGAGCGGGTCGGTGAGCCGCCCGCCGACGAACAGCTTTCCGTGCTCGACAAAGTCGGTCATGACGGCTGCCTCCTGCGGCGGGGAGCGGTTTCCAGCAGTGTTTCTGACGGTCTTTCAGAACTGATACCAGTTCTCGTTACCATGGGCAACGTTCCCGTCCGGGTGCGCGGCGGGTGCCCGTGCGGTGCTGTGCGGTGCCCGTGCGGGCCTCCGTGCGGGCGTCCGTCCGGCGGGGAGGGCGGGCGGCGCGGCCCCCGGGCCGGGCGGACGGCACGGCGGACGGCGCGGCTCCGGGCCAGGAGGGCGGCAGCGATGGCGGAGGTCACCGATCACGGGGGCGGGGTGCACTCGATCCGGGTCCCCATCCCGGACAACCCGCTCGGCCACACCCTGGTGCATCTGCTCGACACGGACCGGGGTCCGGTCCTGGTCGACACCGGCTGGGACGACCCGGAGTCCTGGGACGTCCTGACGGCGGGCCTGGCCGCCGCCGGGGTCGCGGTGGCCGAGGTGACCGGGGTGGTCGTCACCCATCACCACCCCGACCACCATGGGCTGTGCGGGCGGGTGCGGGAGGCGTCGGGGGCGTGGATCGCGATGCACCCGGCCGACACGGAGATGGTCCGCCGGGGCCGTGCGCAGCCGCCGGGGCAGTGGTACGGGTATCTGGCGCGGATGGCGGAGCGGACCGGGGCGCCCCAGGAGCACACGGCGGCGCTGCGGGCGGCCCGCGCCCGGCACGACGGCGGCCCGCCGGGCGCGCGGGCGGCGGCCCTGCCGGACCGGGAGATCGTCCCCGGGGAGCTGCTGGATCTCGCCGGGCGGCGGCTGCGGGCGATCTGGACGCCGGGACATACCCCGGGGCATGTCTGCCTCCATCTGGAGGAGGAACATCCGGCGGGGCTGCCGGGGCACGGCAGGCTCTTCTCGGGGGACCATCTGCTGCCGGGGATCAGTCCGCACATCGGGCTGTACGAGGACCCGATCACCCCGGGCGGCCCGCCGCTCCCGGGGTCCGCCGATCCGCTCGGGGACTATCTCGCCTCGCTGGAGCTGGTCGGCCGGCTGTCGGTGGCGGAGGTGCTCCCGGCGCATCAGTACGCCTTCACCGGCGCGGAGCGGCGGGTACGGGAGCTGCTCGACCACCATGAGCGGCGGCTGCGCACCCTGACGGCGGTGCTCGCGGAGGACCGGACGGTCTGGGAGGCGGCGGAACGGATGGAGTGGAACCGCCCCTGGGCCCGGATCCCCTTCGCCTCCCGGACCATCGCCCTGGCCGAGGCCGAGGCCCATCTGCGCCGCCTGGTCCACCTGGGCCTGGCGGATGTCCTGCCGGGCAGCCCGACGCGCTATCGGGCGACGGGACCGGCTTCCTGACGTGGGGCCTCCGGCCGGGGCCGCCGGAGAACGACCGCCGGAGCCGGGTCAGCGGAACATCCGGGGCGTCGGAAGCGCCGTCCTGCCAGGACACGGACAGGAGCACCGACAGGGGCAGCGGCAGCGGCGGCCAGGGAGACGAACGGCACCGGACGCGGGCGGCGGACCCGGGGACGGCGGCTCCGCAGGCCCCGGGCAGCCGGCACCCGGGGTACGCCCCCCGCCGGAGCCGTAGCGGCCGATCCGCCCACGGGCAGCCGGGGCCGGGTAGCCGGGCCGGAGACGAAGGGCCGGGCAGCCGGGGAAGCGGGGGTTCAGGTTCCGGATGGGGCGACGGGCCCCGTACAGTAGGCAGGTCGTCATCACGCCCGTACGGGGGGAAGCCGGTGCGAATCCGGCGCTGACCCGCAGCCGTGAGCCGCCCGCCCGGTCCCGGGAGCGGTGAGTCGGAATGCCCCGTACGCGGCCATGGACGGCTCGCGTCACCGGCGTACCGCCCGGTGACCGGCACCGTCGAGGAATACGGAGCCGGAGCCCAGGCGCCCCGCAGGGCCCGGCCCGGCTCCCGCAGGAGAGGCCCGCCCCGCTCATGAACAACGCCCGCCGTCGCGGCATCGCCGCGCTCGCCGTATCCGCCGTTCTCGGCGGGGCCGTCGCCGCCGCCGTCGCACCCACCGCCCACGCCGCGACCACCCCGCCGCCCGCCCCGGTCCCCGCCGGGCTGTACGGGAAGGGCGACCCGACCTACGACGGCGTCTGGCGGCAGTCGCTGGCGCTGCTGGCCCAGGACACCGCCGGGGTACGCCCCGCCGCGCGGGCGGTCGACTGGCTCACCGCGCAGCAGTGCGACAGCGGCGCGTTCCCCTCGTACCGCGCCAATTCCACCCAGGACTGCGGCCCCAAGACGCTCCCCGACTCCAACGCCACCGCCGCCGCGATCCAGGCGCTCGCCGCGCTCGGCGGGCGGGACGCGGCCGTGCGCGACTCCGTGAACTGGCTGAAGTCCGTCCAGAACGAGGACGGCGGCTGGAGCTACACCCCGGGCGGGGCCAGCGACGCCAACTCCACATCCCTGGTGATCGGCGCCCTCGCGGCGGCGGGCGCCGAGCCGGAGAAGACCCTGTCCGCGAAGGACCGGAGCCCGTACGACGCGCTGCTGACCTTCGCGCGGCCCTGCGACGCCCGCGAGCACGGCCGGGCCTTCGTCTACCAGCCGAAGCAGCCCGGCATCGTCGGCGACTCGACCGCCGCCGCCGTCACCGCCTCGGCGGGCAAGGGCCTGGTCGTGACCGCCCCCGCGCAGGCCCGCGAGGCCAAGCCCGCCTGCGACCCGGCGACGATCGAGGACGCCGCGCGCCAGGGCGCCGGGTATCTCGCCGACGCCCTGGCGAAGACCGGCCATCTGCTGCTGCCGCCGACCCCGGGCGCCTCGGACACGAAGCCCGCGCCGGACTTCGGCAACACGGCGGACGCGGTCGTGGCGCTCGCCGCGCAGGGTCTGACCGAGCAGGCGGCCAAGCCGCTGGCCTGGCTGGAGCGGAACGCCTCCGACTGGGCCAAGGAGTCCGGCCCGGCGGCGTACGCACAGCTGGTCCTCGCGGCGCACGCAACCGGCACCGACCCCCGTGACTTCGGCGGGACGGACCTGGTGGCGGCCCTGAACGCGACCGGTCCCGCTCCCGAGAAGGCCCAGCAGGCCCAGCAGGCGGAGAAGAGCGGGAAGTCCGGCGAGAAGGACGACTCCGGCTCCGGGGTGTGGTGGTTCGTCGGCGCGTTCTTCGCGGCGAGCGCCGGTGCGGGCTTCCTCCTCGCGGGCCGCCGCAAGCCCCGCTCATGAGGCGCGCGGCGGGTACGGGGGGTGCGCGCGCCCTCGGGGCGGTGCTGGCCCTCGCGGCGGCGCTGACCCTGTTCGGCGCCGGTCCGGCGCAGGCGGCGGGATACCGCTACTGGTCGTTCTGGCTGGACGGGAAGGAGAGCTGGACGTACGCGACCGTGGGCCCGGCGACCCACCGGCCCGCCGACGGCTCCGTCGCCGGGTTCCGCTTCGCCGTCAGCGAGAACAGCGCGGACTCGGCACGGCCGAGGACCGCGCCGGACTTCGCGGCCATCTGCGGATCCACCCCGGCCGAGCCGGGCGCCAAGCGGATCGCCCTGGTCATCGACCCGGGCACCCGGGTGGACGCCCCGAACGGCGAGACCCCGCCGGAGCGCCGGAGCGCCTGTGCCCGGGTGCCGGAGTCCGCGACCACGGCGGAGGCGCTGGCGGCGGTCGCCAAGCCGCTCCGCTACAACACGCAGGCGCTGCTCTGCGGGA
Source organism: Streptomyces sp. NPDC000594 (assembly GCF_040299965.1). Classification (NCBI taxonomy): domain Bacteria; kingdom Bacillati; phylum Actinomycetota; class Actinomycetes; order Kitasatosporales; family Streptomycetaceae; genus Streptomyces; species Streptomyces sp. NPDC000594. The sequence goes on from NZ_JBEPCY010000015.1 coordinate 152,039, forward strand.
TCTCCGGCTATCCGCGCACGGGCTGCGGGGAGCAGGTCGCCGCGACCGGGTCCGGGAAGACCTCCGCCGACACCACCGCTGACTCGCAGGCAACCTCCGGGGCCGCATCCGACGACGGCCCCGCACTGGGCCCCCTCGTCGGGGTCGGCGCGATCGTCACCCTGGGCGCGGCGGCCCTGTGGCAGTCCCGCCGCCGCCGTCGATGACCCCGGACACCCCCCACCCGGGAGCCCCCGGGACCCCCTCGCCCGCCCCGGAGGACCCGGGCCACACCCCCGCGCCCACGGCGCCGGGGGCCGGTCCCTCGCACCCCGGCACGGCCGGGACACCCACCGGCGGCACCAAGCACGCGCCTCCGGCCGACCCGGCGGGCCCCGTGGACACCCGGCACCCCGCCTCCGCCTCCGCCACGACCACGGCCGACCCGAGGCGATCCGGTACGGCCGGAGCGCACACCGGCGGCACCCACCGCGTACCCCCGGCCGACCCGGCACGGCACCGGCCCACGGACGGCCCCGCCGACACCCGGCACGACCCGTCCGGGGCCCCCGGGACCGACCCCACGCACCCCGACACCGCCGGAACACCCACCGGCGGCACGAAGCACGCGCCTCCGGCCGACCCCGAGCCAACCGGTACAGCGGGAACACGCACCGCCGGACCCCGCGACGGATCTCCGACCGGGACCGCCGACGCCCGGCACCCCAGCTCCGCCGCGACCTCAGCCGACCCGGCGCGCCTCGGGACGGACGGAACGCTCACCGGCAGTGGCCGCCACCAGCCCGGACCCGGGCCTGCGGAGCACGGGCCCATGAGCACCCGGCACCCAGCGTCCCCCGCACCCGGGACCGGGCCGACGCGCCCCGGCACGGGCGGAACACCCGCCCACCGGGGGCCGACACCCGGGCGTACCCCGGTCGGCGCCCCTCCTCAGGCACCCTCACCCGACCCTGCGGGGCACCGGCACATGGACGGCCCCACGCCCGTCGACGCCCCCGCGCGGACCGGCGTACGGATCGGCGTACAGCCCGGCGTACGGACCACGGTCACCGAAGGCCGTCCCCCCGTCGGCGCGAACGCGAGCACCCGGCGGGAGCGGATCGTCGGACGGGGCCCTCGGGGCGCGGTCGGGTGCGAGCCGGCCGGCGAAGGGGCCGGGGGCGAGCGGCAGGACTGGTGGCGGGCGCCTGTGAGCGGGCGGGGGAACGCCATCCACCCCGGCGCCTGGTGGCTGTGGGCGCTCGGGCTCGCCGTCGCCGCGTCGCGCACGACCAACCCGCTCCTGCTCGGTCTGCTCGTCGGCGTCGCCGGTCTCGTCGTCGCCGCCCGCCGTACCGACGCGCCCTGGGCCCGCTCGTACACCGCCTTCCTCAAGCTGGGGCTCGCGGTGATCGCGATCCGGGTCGTCTTCTCCGTACTCCTCGGCTCGCCGCTGCCCGGCACCCACACCCTGGTCACCCTGCCGGAGGTACCCCTCCCCGACTGGGCCCAGGGCATCCGGATCGGCGGCCGGGTCACCGCCGAACAGATCGTGTTCGCGCTCTACGACGGCGCCAAGCTCGCCGCGCTGCTCATCTGCGTCGGCTCGGCCAACGCCCTGGCCAGCCCCGCCCGGCTGCTGCGCTGTCTGCCCGGCGCGCTGTACGAGGCGGGCGTCGCCGTCGTCGTCGCGATGACCTTCGCCCCGCATCTGGTCGCCGATGTCGCCCGGCTCCGTACCGCCCGCCGGCTGCGCGGCCGGTCCCCCGGCGGGATCGGCGCGGTCGCCCGGATCGGGCTGCCGGTGCTGGAGAGCGCGCTGGAACGGTCCGTCGCGGTCGCCGCCGCCATGGACGCACGCGGCTACGGACGGACCGCCGCCGTACCCCCCGCCGTCCGCCGGCTGACGGCGGTCTGCACCCTCGGCGGGCTCATCGGCGTCTGCGCGGGCACCTACGCACTGCTGGCGGCCGAGGGCGCGGCCTACGGGATGCCCCTGCTGGCCGCCGGGCTCGCCGCCGCCCTGGCCGGGCTCTGGCTGGGCGGACGGCGTTCGCCCCGCACCCGCTACCGCCCCGACCGCTTCGGCCCGCGCTCCTGGCTGGTGGCGGGTTCCGGTACGGCGGTCGCCGCCCTGATGATCGCCGCCACCGGGTACGCCCCCGGCGCGCTGCACCCCTCGCTCGTCCCGCTGACCGCACCCGTACTGCCGCTGCTGCCCGCGCTCTCGGTCCTGATCGGGCTGGTCCCGGCGCTGGTCGCCCCCGTACCCGCCGATGCCCGCCCCACCACCCGTACGTCCGGAAAGACAGCCGCCGCTCCGGACGGAAAGGAGACCCGGTGATCCGCTTCGAGGATGTGTCGGTCCGCTACGCCCAGGACGGCCCCGCTCCGGCCGCCCCCGTCCTCAGCGGGCTCGACCTCACCGTGCCCGAGGGCGAACTCGTGCTGCTGGTCGGCCCCTCGGGCTCCGGCAAGTCGACCCTGCTGGGCACGGTCTCCGGGCTGGTCCCGCACTTCACCGGCGGCACCCTGCGCGGCCGGGTCACCGTCGACGGCCGGGACACCCGCACCCACCGGCCGCGCGATCTGGCCGATGTCGTCGGCACGGTCGGCCAGGACCCGATGGCCCACTTCGTCACCGATACCGTCGAGGACGAACTCGCCTACGGGATGGAGTCCCTGGGCATCCCGCCCGCCGTGATGCGCCGCCGGGTCGAGGAGACCCTCGATCTGCTGGGCCTGGCGGAGCTGCGCGAACGCCCGATCGCCACCCTCTCCGGCGGCCAGCGGCAGCGGGTCGCGATCGGCTCCGTGCTGACCCCGCACCCCCGGGTGCTGGTCCTGGACGAGCCGACCTCCGCCCTGGACCCCGGGGCCGCCGAGGATGTCCTCGCCGTACTGCAACGGCTCGTCCACGACCTCGGGACGACGGTGCTCCTGGCCGAGCACCGGCTGGAACGGGTGGTGCACTACGCGGACCGGGTGATCCTGCTGCCCGGCCGGGGCCTGCCCCCGGTCCTGGGCACCCCCGCCGAGGTGATGGCGGTGTCCCCGGTCCGGCCGCCCGTGGTCGACCTGGGCGCGCTCGCCGGCTGGGAGCCGCTGCCGCTGACCGTACGGGACGCCCGCCGCCGCGCCGCCGGGCTGCGCGACCGGCTCGCCGAGACCCCCGTACCCGTATCCACATCCGTCAAAGCCCCCGACGCCCCCGAGAAGGCCGACGCCCCCGCCGTCGTGGAGCGGCTCACCGTCCGCCGGGGCCGGATCGAGGCCCTGCGCGGCGTCGGACTCACCCTCTCCCCCGGCGAGATCGTCGCCCTCATGGGACGGAACGGCGCCGGGAAGTCGACCCTCCTCGCCACCCTGGTCGGACTGGTGGAGCCGGCCTCCGGCACCGTCCGCGTCGGCGGGGCCGAACCCCACCGCACCCGCGCGGCGGAGCTGATCCGCCGGGTGGGTCTGGTCCCCCAGGAACCCCGCGATCTGCTGTACGCGGAGACCGTGGCCGCCGAGTGCGCCGCCGCCGACGAGGACGCCGGGGCCGACCCCGGCACCTGCCGGGAGCTGGTGGGCACCCTGCTCCCCGGCATCGACGGCGCCACCCACCCCCGCGATCTCTCCGAGGGCCAGCGGCTGACGCTCGCGCTGGCGGTCGTGCTCACCGCCCGCCCGCCGCTGCTCCTCCTCGACGAGCCCACCCGGGGCCTGGACTACGCGGCGAAGGCGCGGCTCGTCACGGTGTTGCGCGGGCTCGCCGCCGAGGGACACACCATCGTGCTGGCCACCCATGATGTGGAGCTGGCGGCGGAGCTGGCCCACCGGGTGGTGATCCTCGCGGAGGGCGAGATCCTGGCCGACGGGCCCACCGCCGAGGTCGTGGTCTCCTCGCCCGCGTACGCGCCCCAGATCGCCAAGGTGCTGGCGCCGCTGCCCTGGCTCACGGTGGAGCAGGTCAGGAGCGCCCTGTGAGGACCCTCCGGGGCGCCGGACCCCGTACCCGTACCGCCCCCGACACTCCTGCCCAGAGCGCCGGACCCCGTTCCCGTACCGCCGACCGTCCCGTACGGCTCGGTCCCCGGGCCGCCGCCGCGCTCGCCCTGGTCAGCGCGATCGGGGTGGCCGCCTTCGGCTGGCCGCTCCTCGCCGACCCGGACTCCGGGGTCGCCGCGCACCACACGGACGCCCCCTGGCTCTTCGCCGCGCTGCTGCCGCTGCTGGTCGCCGTGGTGGTGGCGACGATCGCCGACTCCGGGATCGGCGCCAAGGCGGTGGCCATGCTGGGCGTCCTCGCGGCGGTCGGCGCCGCGCTGCGCCCGCTGGGCGCGGGCACCGCCGGTCTGGAGCCGATGTTCTTCCTGATGGTGCTGAGCGGCCGGGTCCTGGGACCGGGCTTCGGCTTTGTCCTCGGCTCGGTGACGATGTTCGCCTCCGCGCTGCTGACCGGCGGGGTCGGCCCCTGGATGCCGTTCCAGATGCTGGCCATGGGCTGGTTCACGCTGGGCGCGGGGCTGCTGCCGGGCCAGGAGCGGATCCGGGGCCGGGCCGAGCTGTGGATGCTCGGCGCGTACGGAACGGTGGCCTCCTTCGCCTATGGAACGGTCATGAACCTCCAGGGCTGGACCTATATCGGCGGCCTGTCCTCGGGCATCTCCTTCCAGCCGGGCGACCCGCTCGCCGAGAACCTGGTCCGCTTCCTGGCGTACTGCGTGGCCACCTCCCTCGGCTGGGACCTGGGCCGGGCGGTGATGACCCTGGTGCTCACGCTGACCCTGGGCACGGCGGTACTGCGGGCGCTGCGCCGGGCCACCCGCCGGGCGGACTTCGAGGCCCAGGTCACATTCGAGCCCCCGGCGGGGCCGGGGCCGGGTGAGGAGACCCACAGGGCCCCGGTGCGCCACTACCCGGGGCAGTAGATCCGAAGGCGCCCCCAGACCACCCCGTACCCCCGCGCCGACCTGCGGCGACGGCCTGTCAAGCGGCCGGGTCACAGAGCGCCGGGTCCGAGGCCGGCTAGTAAGCGGGGTCGTTGCGGCGGGGCCCGGCGGACCGCTACAACGGTCTGGTCGCCCGGTGCGGCGCGGCCCCCGCGGCCCGCTCGCCACCGTCCGGCGGCCGGAATCCCCCGTGGACGCCCCCGGGGTCCGGCCTGCTCCGGTGACGCCCCTGTCCCCGACGTTAGGTGTCCGCCTTGTCCCGCTCCATCCTCAGCCGTATCGCCCGTCCCCAGACCGCGCTGGTCGGCTCCGCTCTCGCGGTGACCTCGGCCGCCATGGTCCTCGGTGTGACCGCGCCCGCCGCCTCGGCCGCCCCCGCGGCGCCGACGGTCGCGTCCGCGCAGGCGGTGGCCAAGAAGGTGATCAAGGACGACGCGCAGTACCAGTGCTTCAACAAGATCGTGGACCATGAGAGCGACTGGAAGGTGACCGCCACCAACCCGTCGAGCGGTGCCTACGGTCTGGTGCAGGCCCTGCCGGCCGGCAAGATGGCCACCCATGGCTCGGACTGGCGCACCAACCCCGAGACCCAGATCAAGTGGGGCGTCGACTACATGAAGGACCGCTACGGCAGCCCGTGCGCCGCCTGGTCCGCCTGGCAGACCCAGGGCTGGTACTGATCCGGTCCCTGTTGATCCGGTCCCGTTGACCTGATCCTTCCGTACCGCACGGCCCACTGTGGGGCCGGGGCACCCGCCCCGGCCCCACAGCCGTGTCCGCACCCACCCGGGGAGCGGGCCGTCCTCAGAGCCGCTGAAGGATCGTGGCCGTCGCGAGACCGCCCCCCGCGCACATCGTCACCAGCGCGAACTCCCGGTCACGGCGTTCCAGCTCATGCAGGGCCGTGGTGATCAGCCGGGCCCCCGTCGCCCCCACGGGATGGCCCAGCGCGATGGCCCCGCCGTTGACGTTCACCTTCTCCAGGTCCTGGTCGAAGACCTGCGCCCAGCTGAGCACCACCGAGGCGAAGGCTTCGTTGATCTCCACCAGATCGATGTCCTTGAGGGACATCCCCGCCTTCCCCAGCACCGCCCGGGTCGCGTCGATCGGCCCGTCGAGATGGAACCGGGGATCGGAGCCCACCAGCGCCTGCGCCACCACCCGGGCGCGGGCGCGCAGCCGCAGGGCCCGCGCCATCCGTTTGGACGTCCACAGCAGGGCGGCGGCCCCGTCGGAGATCTGGGAGGAGTTCCCCGCCGTGTGCACGGCGGCGGGCATCACCGGCTTCAGCCCGGCCAGCGCCTCCATGCTGGTGTCGCGCAGCCCCTCGTCCCGGTCGACCAGACGCCACATGCCCTGGCCCGCCGCCTGCTCCTCCTCGGTGGTGGGGACCTGCACGGCGAAGGTCTCGCGCTTGAACCGCTCCTCCGCCCAGGCGGTGGCCGCGCGCTCCTGGGAGAGCAGACCGAGGGAGTCGACCCGCTCCCGGGTCAGCCCCCGGTGGCGGGCGATCCGCTCGGCGGCCTCGAACTGGTTGGGCAGATCGACGTTCCACTCGTCCGGGAAGGGCTTTCCGGGCCCGTGGCGGGTGGCGCTGCCCAGCGGCACCCGGGACATCGCCTCCAGACCGCAGCTCACCCCCACGTCGATGACGCCGGAGGAGATCATGTTCGCGACCATGTGGGCCGCCTGCTGCGAGGAGCCGCACTGGCAGTCGACGGTGGTCGCGGCGGTCTCGTACGGGAGCCCCATGGCGAGCCAGGCGGTGCGCGCCGGGTTCATGGACTGCTCCCCGGCGTGGGTGACCGTACCGCCGACGATCTGCTCGACGCAGTCGGGCTGGATCCCGGTGCGGCCCAGGAGTTCACGGTAGGTCTCGCCCAGGAGGTAGGCGGGGTGGAGGTTGGCCAGCGCCCCTCCACGCTTGCCGATGGGGGTGCGTACGGCTTCGACGATGACGGGTTCCGCGGCCATGACTCGTGAATCGTCCTCTCCTGACGGACCCGGCGTCCGGTCCTGGCGATGGAGGTCGTTCCGCGCACCACGCGAGAACTGGTACGCGTTCTCGTTCCCCTCCGCCAGTCTTATGAGAGTTACCCCGAGTACGCAAGGGTCGTGCACGTCCCTGGAACACCTATACGGGACGGTCAATCCCGTTGCGGGCCTTGCTAGTTGTAGAACTCGTTACTAGCTTTCCGCCAGCATCTGACGAGGCGTCGGCGGGATCGCAAGCGCGGCGCGGTGTCCCGGCGCCGACACCCGGCCAGGAGTTGCCGATGCGCTGCCCCCGTTCTCCCGGAGCGTCCGGACTTCCCGAGGGATTCGACTTCACCGACCCCGATCTGCTGAGCACCCGTGTGCCCCACCCCGAGTTCGCCCTCGCCCGGGAGACCGCCCCGGTCTGCTGGATCCCGCAGCGGCGCGGCGTCTCGGGCTTCGACGACGAGGGGTACTGGGCGGTGACCCGCCATGCCGACGTCAAGCACGTCTCCACCCACCCGGAGCTGTTCTCCTCGTACCGCAACACCGCCGTGATCCGGTTCACTGAGTCGATCCAGCGCGACCAGATCGATGTCCAGCGGCTGATCATGCTCAATATGGACCCGCCGGAGCACACCCGGGTGCGCCAGATCGTGCAGCGGGGGTTCACCCCCCGGGCGGTCGCGTCGCTGGAGTCGGCGCTGCGGGAGCGCGCCCGCGCCATCGTGGACGGCGCGGTGGCCCGTTCCCGTACGGGCGACTCCTTCGACTTCGTCAGCGCGGTCTCGGTGGAGCTGCCGCTCCAGTCCATCGCCGAGCTGATCGGCGTACCGCAGGAGGAGCGGGCGCGGATCTTCGAGTGGTCCAACACGATGGCCTCGTACGACGACCCCGAGTTCGCGATCACCGAGGAGGCGGGGCTGGAGGCGACGATGGAGTTCCTGGCGTACTCCATGAACCTCGCCGCCGCCCGGAAGGAGTGTCCCGCCGACGACATCGTCACCCGGCTGGTGGCGGCGGAGGGCGCGGGCAATCTCTCCTCGGACGAGTTCGGCTTCTTCGTCATCCTGCTGGCGGTGGCCGGGAACGAGACCACGCGCAACGCGATCACCCACGGGATGCACGCCTTTCTCACCCATCCCGGCCAGTGGGAGCGGTACCGGGCGGAGCGCCCGCCCACGGCGGCGGACGAGATCGTGCGCTGGGCCTCCCCCATCGTCTCCTTCCAGCGGACGGCGACGGAGGATCTGGTGCTGGGCGGGGCGGAGATCGCCCAGGGGGACCGGGTGGGGCTCTTCTACTCCTCGGCCAACAACGACCGGGAGGTCTTCGGGAACCCTGAGGTCTTCGACATCGGCCGGGACCCCAATCCCCATCTGGGGTTCGGCGGCGGCGGTCCGCACTTCTGTCTGGGGAAGTCCCTGGCGCTGATGGAGATCGAGCTGATGTTCGAGGCCCTCGCGGACGCCCTGCCGGATCTGCGGCTGGCGGCCGAGCCCCGGCGGCTCCGCTCGGCCTGGCTCAACGGGGTGAAGGAGCTGCGCGTGACGACGGGGCGGTAGGGACGACGACGGGGGTACGGGTGCCCGGGGTACGGGCACCCGTACCCCCGTCGGCGGAGGTGGGGCGGGGCGGGACTACTGCGCCGGGACGGGCGCCTCTTCCTGGGGCTCGCCCGGGTCCTTGGCGGCGGACTCCCGGGATACGGACTTCCGGGCCGCCGGGACCAGTACCGGAACGGGGACCTCCGCCCCCTTGCCCGTACCTTCCATGTCCTCCTTCTCCGGCTCCTCCGCACCCGGCGGGAGGAGCCGGCGGCGCCCCGACAGGAGATAGGTGAGCGCGAAGCCGGCGGCCACGACCACGGCGCCGCCCAGGGCGTCGAGGATCCAGTGGTTGGCGGTACCGACGATCACCGCGAGGGTGATCAGCGGATGGATCAGGCCGAGCGCCTTCATCCACATCTTCGGCGCCAGCATCACGATCACCACACCGCACCAGAGCGACCAGCCGAAGTGCAGCGAGGGCATCGCCGCGTACTGGTTGGTGACCGCCGTCATCGCCCCGAACTCGGGGTTGGCCAGGTCCTGGGTCTTGTGGACGGTGTCGACGAAGCCCATGCCCGGCATGAGCCTCGGCGGCGCCAGCGGATAGAGCCAGAAGCCGACCAGCGCCAGCACCGTGGCGAAGGCGAGCGCCGCACGGGCCCAGCGGTAGTCCCCCGGGCGGCGGACATAGAGCAGACCCAGGATGATCAGCGGAATGGGGAAGTGGAACGACGTGTAGTAGAAGTTGAAGAACTCCTCCAGCCAGCCGATCCCGACGACCCACTGGTTGAACCAGTGCTCGATGTCGATGCCGATGGCCTGCTCGATGGAGTTGATCTGACGGCCGTGGGCGCGGGCCTCCTCGACCCCGGCGGTGGCCGCGAGCCGGATCTGGGAGTAGATCGAGTAGCCGACCCGGATGGCGATCAGTTCCAGCAGCAGATTCGGCCGGCTGACCACCCGCCGCCAGAAGGGCAGCAGCGGCACCCGGCTCCAGCGCGACGGCGCGGGAGTGACGTACTCGGTGGGGATCGGCCGGTGGAACTGGGGCGAGGTGCGGCTCAGGAAGGGCACCGCGCACGCCGCCGCCACCGCCATCAGCAGCACCGCGTTCTCCCGGACCGGCAGGGTGACCGGCATGTTCGGCAGCAGCATCTTGCTGGGCAGGGTGACCACGGCCACCGTCAGGAACGGCCAGAGCATCCGGTCCCGCTGCCGCTTGCCGACCCGGCCGACCACCGCGAGCAGCACCCACAGGGCCTGGTGCTGCCAGGTGGTGGGCGACACCGCGACCGCGACACAGCCGGTCAGCGCGACGGCGAGCAGCAGCTGGCCGTCGTCGGCGTAGCGGATCGCCCGGCGCAGACCCAGCCAGGCGATCCCGGCGGCGAGCAGCAGATAGAGCGCGATCTCCAGCGGCCCCTCCAGGCCGAAGCGGAGCAGCATGCCGTGGAGGGACTGGTTGGCGACCCCGTCGGGGTGGGTGCCGAGCCCGGCGCCCGCGACATGGTCGATCCAGTACGCCCAGGAGTCCCGGGGCAGCGCGGCCCAGGCGAGGGCGGAGCAGGCGGCGAAGGTGGCCACGCTGCTCGCGGCGGCCCGGCGGCGGCCGGTGAACCAGAGCAGCGGGGCGAAGAGCAGCACGGCGGGCTGGAGGGCCGCGCCGACACCGATCAGCACCCCGGAGGTGCGTTCGCCCCGGGCGGCGAAGGCGCCGAGGAGGACGAGAAGGACCGGGATGATGCTGGTCTGCCCGAGGTGGAAGCTGTTCCGTACGGGCAGCGAGAGCATCAGCAGACTGATGGCGAGCGGGGCGGCCAGCAGCTGGGTGCGGCGGGAGACCGGTCCGGGCAGGGCGCGGGCGATCAGCACCCCGATCCCCGCGACCAGCAGCAGGGTGCCGAGGGTCCAGCCGACCCCGAGGGCCTGCTCGGCCGAGCGGGTCAGGGGTCTGAGCACCAGCCCCGCGAAGGGGGTCCCGGTGAAGGGGTCGGTTTCGTAGAGCGAGCCCTTGACCCGGAGGACCCCGTTCTCGCCGAGCCAGGTCTCCAGATCGATGAACCGTTCGCCGGGCGGCTGTCTGAGAACCACCGTCGTCTGCCGTATGGCGAGGACAGCGGCCACGAGCCACAGCGCGATCCTCGCCATGCCCATCCTCGTGTCCGTCGTCGCACTCCCGCGCACGCTGTGCTCCGCGTTCGCCACGTCGCGCCGCGCCTCCCCTACGTTTCGTCCGGTCGGTCCTGTCTGGTCCCGCTCTGTGTCACCAGAGCGTCGCACTGCCCGGTCACAGAGACTCGGGCAGCCCCCTCTTTGCCTGACCCAAGGGGGTGCGAGGGGTCGTTGGACCTGTGAAATCGCGGTCTCCGGGACGGACCCGGGAACCCCTCGCTGACATAAGTTTGACGTATGAGCGAGCGGAGTCAGCAGCCCCACCAGCCCGGCCGGTCCGACGAGCCCTGGGAGGAGGTGGACCGGTATGTCACAGATCTCCTCGCCCCGGACGACGAGGCGCTGTCCGCGGCGCTCGCCGCCGGGGAGGAAGCGGGGCTCCCGCCGATCGGTGTCGCGGGGAATCAGGGGAAGCTCCTGTATCTGCTGACCCGGATGGTGGGAGCCCGCTCGGTGCTGGAGATCGGCACTCTCGCGGGTTACAGCACGATCTGGCTGGCGCGGGCGCTGCCGGAGGGCGGGCGGCTGATCTCCCTGGAGTACGCCCCGGCCCACGCCGAGGTCGCCCGCGCGAATCTGGCCCGCGCGGGCCTGGACACGGTGGCGGAGGTCCGGACCGGTCCGGCCCTGGACACCCTCCCCCTCCTGGCGGCGGAGCCCGGCGCGGGCCCCTTCGACCTCTTCTTCATCGACGCGGACAAGGTCAACAACCCACGCTATGTCGAGTGGGCGCTCAAGCTCTCCCGCCCCGGCAGTGTGATCGTCGTCGACAACGTGATCCGCCGGGGCGCGGTCCTGAACAAGCACGGTGACCCCTCGGTGCGGGGTACGCGCGAGATGTTCGACCTGGTCTCCCGCGAGCCCCGCCTGGAGGCGACGGCGGTCCAGACGGTGGGGTCGAAGGGGTACGACGGCTTCCTCCTCGCCCGCGTCCGCTCTTGACCCGGTCGAACGATCGCCCGAGCTGATCGCCCCGGACGGAAGCCAAGACTCAGCCCCTCCGGCGTTTGAGGAGCGGGGTTCGGGGCTGGCCCCGACAGGTGCCTTGATCCCAGCCTCGCCGGCGATTGAGGCGCGGGGGCTTCGGGGGCCGGCCCCCGACGTCCGCCCGAGGTGACTCGGGGCTGGGGTCCGTCCTCAAACTCCCCCAGACTTCGTCCGGGGGGACCCCCATCGGGCTGGATTTGTGCGGGCAGCCCTTGCCACAAGGGGCGGCGGCGAGGTGACTCGCAAGTGCGGGGGCGGGGGCCTCCGGGCTCACCTCCTCGGGGCCGGCGAACCGGGAAGAGGGTTCAGTTCAAGGGAGTCGTACGCCGGTCCCCTGCGGAGGCGACCCTGCACCCCCCGACCTCGTGCCACGAGGAACGGGCCCGGGGGTGCGGGCAGTCCGCGACGGGGAGAGGTCAGAGAAGGTCCGGCTCGGGCGTGGACGGGCCCCGGCCGCCCGTGCGGGGCGAGCGGCCGGGGCCCTGGTGCTCCCGGGAACCCCAGGGCGTACGGGGTGCGTCCGAGAGCGGGGCCCGCCCAGGGCAGGGGTTCGGGCGGGCCGTTCTGGAACCGCCCTCCGCGGCACTGGTGAGAGGAACACCGCTGAACCTGCCGGTGCCACGGAGGACGGAGCTATCAGATCCGCTCGGCCACGCAGATCGCGTGCAGACCGACGGACAGCGACCACACGGCCAGCAGGGCCACCGTGCGGGCTATGGACCCTGCGCTTCGCCGCTCTCGCACGCATGCGCCTTTCTGACCGTGTCGTGGAACGGACCGAATCGCTCACGCAGGCGGTGGTCCTGCCGTATCCGCAGGCGGAGAGTCCGCAACAGCAGGCTGTCCTCGGTCGGCTCAGGCAACGGTGGGGGCAGCTGACTCACAGATCACCTCCCGATAGGGATGCCCGGTTCAGCCGCCCGGGTCCTCCGGCCGGCTCAGGTCCAGCCTCGCGGCGGCCCTGTGGTCGTGGCGGCGGGCTATCAGCACCTGCCGCGAACTGGTAGGCCAACCGCTTCTCCCTGCAGCCGGGGCACTGGCACGGCGGCCATACGGAAGTCGCCAAGACGGGTGGCGGCTTCGCCTTGTCCGTCCGGTACGTCTCCTGAACGGTGAAGGTCCTGCCGCCGTCCCGGGAGACCCTGATCGTCATGCTCATTCCGCCCGCTCCCTTCCCATGGAGCGGTTCACGTGCGGGTGGCACGGCCAACAGCGGGCCCGCCCGGGAGGAGGCGTCGAACCACCGTCTGTGCCTCCGTCGCCACGTTCCGTTCCGGTGTGACGTAAAGCATCGGAGCAGCGGAATGACTTCTCCACGACTTACGGCCGACACCTGAGGACGCGCCACTGCCGCTGAAGTCGCTGGGAGGACTTCGACCGGACTCCTCGCCGTGAAGCCCTGGAACACCCCATCACCGGGGTCCCGGTTGGTGATACTCCAAGAGGACTTCGTCACGCCCCGGGAGAGTCGGCATGACCGAAAATCAGGAAGAAACACTCCTGCGCGCACTCGCACGAACAGGGCGCGTCGAGTCGCACGCCCTGTTCCTCCCGAGGTACGAGCAGACAGCGCGCCGATTAGGACAGCTGAACGGGGACCCCAGACTCAGCCGCGAGACGGTTGGGGCGCGGCAGTGGACCCGTTGGCTCGGAGGCGGCGTCACCCCGCAGCCTTACGCCTGCCTGATCCTGGAAGAGATCTTCGGACAACCCGTGGACCGGCTCATGGCTCCGGCGGGCGCGGCGAAGGCAAGGACGGAGTCCCCCCTCTCGACAGCGCGGCACCCACACATAACGGAAGAAGATCTGATCATGACCGCAAACGACGCCGCCGCACATGCCGGCGACGCCGCTTCCACGTTCCTGACCCCCGAGACAATCGAACTGCTGCGCAGCCGGCTCCAGAGCCTGGCACGCAATTACCATCGGAAGCCCGCTGCCGAAATCTTCGTCACGGCCAGGAACGTCCGCGACACCATCGAACGCCGGATGCCCCTCACACACCGTCCGAGCCAGACCTCCGAGCTATTTTCCTTGCCGGGCAGTCGTGCGCGCTTCTGGCCTCCGCAGCCTTCGACCTGGGATCTCAGGACGCTGCTGAGACCCTCACCAGGGCCGCTCTCGCCTACGCCCGGCCCATCGACCATGCCCCGCTGCTCGCATGGTGCGGAGGGAACCTCGCACTGCTGGCCTACTGGGACGGTCGGCCGGCCGAGGCTCTGGAGCACGTCACATCCGCTCAGGCGCTCGCCAGGTCCGGGACGGCGAAGCTCAGGCTTCACAGCATCGCCGCCCGCGCATACGGGCACCTCGGCAGGCCCGAGCACGTCCGATACGAACTCGAAGCGGCAGCACAGGTCGACAGGGACGTCCTGGATGACCATCACGACGGGGTGGGCGGCGAGTTCGGGTTCTCCCTGGAGCGTGCCGCCATGTCGGCCGGAACCTCCTGACTCCTGGTCGGGAACGGCACCGAAGCCGCCATCGCTTCCTCGCGCGCGCTCGATCTGCTGCGATCCAGGCCCGGGGAGCACTGTTCGATCAAAGTCGAGATGGAAGCCACCGCAGATCTCGCGCTCGCCCGGCTCCTGGACGACGATCTGGAGTCCGCAGCAACGACTCTGGGCCCGGTGTTCGAGTTGCCACCCGAGAAGCGGGTGGACGGACTCCTGTCCCGCCTTCAGGGTGTGCGCAGGCAACTCACGGTCCCCGCGCTGCACAGACACCGTGAGGCTACGGCGCTGGGGCGTCGGCTCGAAGACTTCGGGCGGGACTCCGCCAGGTCCACCCTGCCCGGAAGCCCGCGCTACGAAATCGGCACCTGACGGGCATCCCACGCAGCGAGCAGAGCGGCTTCCTTCTCTTCGGTCAGACCATGCCGGGCTGCCCGCTCATGGTCGACAGCAGTCTCCCCGGAGCTCAGCCACGACCAGGTATCGGTGACGGTTTCCGACAGCGGCCGACACGCAAAGCCCGCCTCATGGGCGCGCACGCCGGACACGGCCCACGTCCCCGGGTATGTCCTCCACAACGGCAGCTCGGTCCACTGCTTCGCCCCGTGGTCGAGCAGGAAGCCGCCGTCCACCCACTCCAGGGCCGCGTCGGAACCGGTGACCCCGATGCATGCTCTGAGGAAGTGTTCCATCGTCGCGTGATTCTTCGGGGCGGTCAGATTGAACACCTCGGCCTTCCGGGCGGCCACCGCGCGGTCGCACGCGAACGTCGCCACGTCGCGCGCGTCCACCGGGGCAATGAGCTGGTACGGATCACCGGGAGCCAGGACGCGCCCACCGCGCTCTACGCGCTTCAGCCACCAGGGGAGTCGGCCGACGTACTCCTCGGGCCCCAGGATCACGCCTGGGCGCAGGACGGTGAGAAGGTCCCCGAGATTCGTCAGGGCCGCCTTCTCGGCATGGGCTTTGTCCAGGCCGTAGGCCACGTTCACATCACTCGGAACATCCGGCATCGGCCCGGCATCGGACAGGGTCGGAAGCTCCTCGGTGAGAGGCAGCAGCGGCCAACCCGCGTACACGGAGACCGTGGATACATAGACGTACCGGCTCGTCGCCAAGGCGAGCGTCCGCGTCGCGCGGTCCACTACATCCGCTGACATACCGGACGTGTCGATGATCGCATCCCAGGGACCGAGGCCGGCCAGATGGGAGAGGTCCGCCTGACGCGTCCGGTCTCCTTGGACTGCGTGCACGCCCTCCGGGTTCCTGCCGGTCTTGCCGCGATTGAACACGGTCACCGACCAGCCCCGCCGCAGGGCGTCAGCCGCGACGGCTCGACCGAGGAAGTGGGAGCCACCCATCACCAGAACGGAAGTCGTCATGAAGCACACGCTACGGGCTGACCGTCATGTGCCGTACAGCTCAGAAGTATTCCGTCACCGGAACTCACCACAGCGCCGCCGCTGTTGAGGGCCTACCATCACATGCAGACGGAAGCGCCGTCGCAAGCCCAGTCCGTAACCATGATCGAGCAGGTACGAAGGGCATCTTGTGATGACTGAATCCCTCAAATGGACAAAGTCCTCGTACAGCGGCGGCGGTGGCCAGTGTGTCGAGTGGGCACCCGCCCACGCCTCCACCACCGGCACCGTCCCGGTACGTGACAGCAAGCGCCTCACCGGCCCCGTGCTGATGCTCTCCACCGACGCCTTCGCCGGCCTCGTCACCCTCGCCCGTACCGCCGACGTGTAGCAGCCACAAGAACAGCCCCGCCCCCTCCATGGCACAAGGGGAGCGGGGCTGTCCGCTGCGGTCAGGCCCCCGGAGGAGCCTCCTCCAGCGGAGGCGGCGCGGGAACCACGGCGGGGGTCATCATGTCGTTGCGCTCCAGCTGGATCGGGGGCAGCGCAACGCTCCGCACCAGCAGTCCGGGGAAGTCCTGGAAGAGGCTCAGCGCTTCCACAATGGCCCCGTTCAGGCTGTCGGATTCAAAGATGCAGCTGAACTTTGCCCAGCCGGGACCCTCGACCAGGCTCATGCGCCCGTCGTTGAAGCTGTCCAGCCCATCCAGGGTGTCCGACTGCTCCGGAGTCAAAGGCTCCTGAAGATGCAGAGTGAAACTCCAGTCACGCATGGCCACGGTGGCTCCTGGTGAACTCATCGATCTTGGTCGCCTCGTCTCCTTGACTCTTGGGGGTAGAGACCACACGATGCTTCGCGTCACAGGGGCAGCAAAGCACCCACCCCCACCGATGACGGTTCTTGTCGTGGGTCACCTTGAGCCCTGCCGCCTCCGCCCGCTTGAGGGCAGCCTCCACGTCCTTCTTCTGGTGCCGGTCACCGAGTCCCATGCCACCACGTACTAACGCCCCGGCGACAGCACCGGCGGCCGAACCGAAGGCCAGTCGCCCGAACGAGCGATACCCCGGACACCCCCGGCCACCCCGGCCGGAAACCGGGCCCTCCCGGTCCGCCGCGCCCCGGGAGGAGTACGGTCGGGATCACCTCAAGACATAAGGATGTGCCGTGGCCAGTGTGGTGAAGATCAATGTCCTGACCGTCCCCGCCGAGCAGCGCGAAGTGCTGGAGAAGCGCTTCGCGTCCCGCGCCGGGATGGTGGAGAACGCGGACGGGTTCGAGTGGTTCGAGCTGCTGCGCCCGCTGGAGGGCACCGACCAGTACCTGGTCTACACCCGCTGGCGCAGCGAGGCCGACTTCGAGGCCTGGATGGCGACCTCCATGCGCGGGGCCCACGCCCCGCAGGGCGGTGGCCAGGGCGGCCCGGGTGGACAGGGCGGTGGCGAGCAGCCGAAGCCCGCCGCGACCGGGTCCACCCTGTGGTCGTTCGAGGTCGTCCAGTCGGCCTCCCCCAAGAGCTGAAGCCCCGGGCGCCCGGCGCGGGAAAAGGGTCCCTCAGGGGGCCCGGTGGTCGCGGGCCGGGCGCTGGCCGTTCGGGCGCTCCTGGTCCGAGCCGCACAGCTCCGCGTTCAGCTCCTCCACCAGCTGGACCAGATCGGTGGGCCGGTCCGGCCCCCACCAGTCCCCCAGCAGCTCCGCCAGTGACTCCTCGCGCGCCTTGGCCAGCCGTACCGCCGCACTCAGCCCGTCCTCGGTGAGCAGCAGCTGGACCCCTTCCCGGCGGACCAGGGCCCGTTCCTCCAGCTGGCGGGAGGCGTCGGTGATGGCCCGCAGCGGTACGGGGGTGGTGTCGGCGAGGAGTCCTGGTTCCACGGTCCCGTTGCGGCGGATCCGCAGCAGCAGCCACCCCGCCGCCGGGAGCATGTCCCCGTACCCCGCCCTGGCGGTGATCTTCTCGTACACCTCCCGCCGTCCCTCGCGTGAGCCCAGGACGGAGAGCGCCCGTGCGCACTCCTCCCGCGACGAGCGTTCCACGGGGTTGCTGGCAAGGGTCTGGGTGGGGTCGGGCGCGGTGACCGAGCCGCGCAGCGGGTCCTCCTTGAGGAACCACGCCACCACGAAGGCGAGCAGCACCACCGGGACCGCGTAGAGGAAGACCTGGGTGATCGCCTCCGAGAAGGCGTGCTTCACCGGCATCCGCAGCGCGGCGGGGAGGCTCGCGATGGCCTTGGGGTCGGCGGCGATGGCCGCCGAGGCGCCCGGCGGGACCGGCCGGCCGGCGAGGACCGCGTCGAGTCTGCTGTGCAGGCCGTTGGTGAAGACGGTGCCGAAGATGGCGACCCCGAACGCGGCGCCGATCGAGCGGAAGAAGGTCGCGCCGGAGGTGGCGACGCCCAGATCCTCGTACCGCACCGCGTTCTGCACCACCAGGACCAGTACCTGCATGACCAGCCCGAGCCCGGTGCCGAAGACGAAGAGGCAGACGCTCATCTGCCAGGTGGTGCTGAACTCGGTGAGCCGGTGCAGCATCAGGAGTCCGATGGCGGTGATCCCGGTGCCGAGGACGGGAAAGACCTTCCAGCGGCCGGTGCGGCTGACGAGCTGCCCGGAGACGGTGGAGGCGAGCAGCAGCCCGACGACCATCGGCAGCATGTGCACCCCGGAGAGGGTGGGGCTGATGTCATGGACGACCTGGAGGAAGGTCGGCAGATAGGTCATCGCGCCGAACATCGCGAAGCCGACGATAAAGCTGATCAGCGCGACCAGGGTGAAGGTGCGGATCCGGAAGAGCCGCAGGGGCAGTACGGGTTCGGCGGCCCGCATCTCCACCGGGATGAAGATCGCCAGCAGCACCGCGCCCAGCAGGGCGAGGCCGATGATCTCGGGCGAGTCCCAGGCCCAGGTGGTGCCGCCGAGGGAGGCGACCAGCACCAGACAGGTGGCGACGGCGGCGATCAGGAAGGTGCCGAGGTAGTCGATGCGGTGCGGGGTGGAGCGGACGGGGATATGCAGCACGGCGGCGATGACGACCAGTGCGACCGCCCCGATGGGCAGATTGATGTAGAAGACCCAGCGCCAGCTGAGATTGTCGGTGAAGAAGCCGCCGAGCAGCGGTCCGAGGATGCTGGACGCGCCGAAGACCCCGCCGAAGAGTCCCTGGTACTTGCCGCGCTCCCGGGGGGACACGATGTCCCCGACGATCGCCATGGAGAGCACCATCAGCCCGCCGCCGCCGAGCCCCTGGAGCGCGCGGAAGCCGATGAGCTGGGGCATGTTCTGGGCGATGCCGCAGAGGGCGGAGCCGATGAGGAAGATGACGACGGCGGTCTGGAAGAGCTTCTTGCGTCCGTACTGGTCGCCGAGTTTGCCCCAGAGCGGGGTGGCGGCGGTCGAGGCGAGCAGATAGGCGGTGACCACCCAGGAGAGGTGTTCGAGTCCGCCGAGGTCGCTGACGATGGTGGGCAGGGCGGTGGAGACGATCGTCTGGTCGAGCGCGGCCAGCAGCATGCCGAGCAGCAGCGCGCCGATGGAGACCATGACGGCCCGGGGGCTGCTGCCCTCGCCGGGGACCGGGCCGGCCGTGGTGCCGGTCGCTTGCTCCGCCATGCGCCTCTCCTCGGTACGCGGCCCCGGGTCCGCGTGCTCTCCATCCTGGGCGGTCCGGGTCCATCCGGCCTGTGGAGAGGGCCGGGGGTGTACGGAGCGGGGGATGTACGGGTCAGGGGCTGTACGGGGATGAGGGTGTACGGGTACGGGGGTGTACGGGTACGGGGGTGCGGGAGTCCGGAGGTGCGGGAGTCCGGGGGCCCGGGGGCAGGGCTGATCGGTACGGACGGCCGTCGCCCGGGTACGGCGGGGCCGTCCGGGCTGGCGCCCCGGCGGGTTCATTTTGTATCGTTGCGAAACAAAGGGTGCCCCGTCCGCACTCCCTGACCGGTGGACGGGGCATCCTCCATGAGTGGAGCCCGCCCCCGGAAGTACGGAGCGCAGCCATGCCGAAGACCACCACCCTGCCCCAGGCGAACACCGTCACCCTCACCGCCCGCGCGCTGCTCCTGGACATGGACGGCACCCTCGTGGACTCGGACGCGGTGGTGGAGCGGCTCTGGCGGGAGTGGGCGGTCGAGCACGGCATCGACCCCGACGCCGCGCTCCGGGTGGTCCACGGCCGTCAGGGGTACGCGACGATGGCGGAGCTGCTGCCGGAGCGCCCGATGGAGCTGAACCACGCCGACAACGCCGTGATGCTGGCCCGCGAGACGGCCGACGTGGACGGGGTGGTCCGGATACCCGGCGCGGACGCCTTCCTGGCGGCCATCGCCTCGGTGCCGCACGCGCTGGTGACCTCGGCCGACGAGAAGCTGGCCCAGGCCCGGATGGGCGCGGCCGGGCTGCCGGTCCCCGTCCTGCGGATCACGGCGGAGTCGGTGGCGGCGAGCAAGCCGGACCCGGAGGGCTTCCTCAAGGGCGCCGCCGGGCTGGGCTTCGACCCGGCCGACTGTGTGGCCTTCGAGGACTCCGGGGCGGGGCTCGCGGCGGCCCGGGCGGCCGGCATGCGCACGGTGGGCATCGGCCCGCGCGCGGCGGCGTTCGCCCCCGATCTGCACGTCGCGGACCTGACCGAGCTGACGGTGACGATCACCCCGGAGGGGCTGATCGAGCTGGGCACCACCGGCTGAGACCCCCGTAACACCATCGGCCCGGCCCCGTACCAGGGGCCGGGCCGATGTGCTTTACGGGGCCGGGGCCGGGACCGGCGGCGGTACACGGGGCCGGGGCGGGCCGATGGCCCCACGGCCGGATCCGGCGGCGTTACGGGCGGGTCAGCCGGTGATCGCCTCGTACAGGCTGAAGCCCGCCAGCGCGAACATCAGTCCCGCCGCGACCTTGGTGATCAGCTTCAGCGGTACGTACTTCATCAGCGTCCGGCCACCGAGGATCCCGATCCCCGCCACGGCCCACAGCGCCAGCACCGCGCCGAGTCCCACCGAAACCGGGTCGTCGTAGCGGGCGGCCAGATTCGCGGTCATGATCTGCGTCAGATCACCGAACTCCGCCACCAGGATCAGCATGAACCCGGCGCCGGAGACCTTCCAGAACGACTGGTCGGCCGGGGCCTTGATGTTCTCGCCGTCGTCGTCGTGCTTGCGCAGCAGCAGCACCAGCGCGCCCGCGAGGAAGAGCACGCCCACCACCGCCTGGACCAGCCGCTGCGGCAGCAGGGTCAGGACGCTGCCCGCCGCGATGGCCAGCGCCACATGGACCGCGAAGGCGGCGGCGACACCGGCGAAGACATAGGACGCCCGGTAGCGGGTGCCCAGCATCAGACCGGCGAGCGCGGTCTTGTCGGGGAGTTCGGCGAGAAAGACGACGCCGAAGGTGATCGCCAGGACGGTAAAGCTGATCACGTGTGGATTCCTCAATCGGTCGGGCTGTCCGCACCGAGAGACCTGCCACGAAAAAGGGGTCGCTTCGGCACGGCAGCGTCGATGGACACTGCGGCCGAAGGTCTCGCTGGCGACCGGGACCGGGGCGGGCCGTGACCGTGATCCCTCGCGGGATCGGACGTCACGGATCGGGATCCGGACCGGGGGCCGCCTCCGGGCGCCGGCCGGGCCCAGGGGCCCAGCAGTATGTCGACGGTCCGGCGAAGAGCTACTCCCCTTCTGCTCGAACCAGGGTACGCCACCGGACCGGGCCGGGTCAGGAGGACGTACCGGAGGGCCTCCCCGGCCGGGTCACCAGGGCACGAAACACCAGGTCAGGAGGGCTCGTCGCGGTGCAGCCGCCCCCGCGCGACCAGCTCCAGGGTCACCGAGACCGCCACCGCCTGCACCGCCATCAGCGCGACCAGGACGAACAGCTGCACCGCCCCCGCGAGCAGCGGTGAGGCCCCGCCGAGGAGCATGCCGACAAACGCGCCCGGCAGGGTGACCAGACCCACGGTCCTGGTCTGATCCAACCCCGGAAGCAGCGCGTCCGCCGCCGAGGGGCGGGCGACCTCCAGCCGGGCGTCCCGGTCGAGCAGCCCGAGGGCCATCCCCGCCTCCACCTCGCCATGGCGGGTGCGCAGCTCGTCCAGGGACCGCCGCCCGGCGAGCACGGTGGCGGTGAGCGCCCCGCCGATGAGGATCCCGGTGACGGGGATCAGCGCGATGCCCTCGACGGGGACGACCCCGGTCAGCAGCAGCGCCGCCACCACGGGGAAGACCCCGGCGGCGATGGGCACCCCGGCCCACCACCAGCTCCCGTTCGGGGTGATCCGGCGCCCGGCCGTCCAGACCGCCACCGCGTACATCAGCAGGACGAAGGCGAGCAGCAGCGGGAGGTGGCGGATCACCCAGCCGATGACCAGCGAGACCGCGCCGAGCTGGACCGCCGCGCGGACGCCCGCGATCAGGATCTCCCGGCCCCGTCCGAGATGGGCGAAGGCGGCGACACCCGCCGCCGCCAACAGCAGAACGGCCAGCACGATCCCGAATGCCACATCCACGGTCAGGAGCACCCGGCAACCCTACGCCGCGCACGCGATGGGGCCCATGCCCTCGAACGGTCACGCGATGGTGTCGTTTCATCAGAACACTTGATCTGACGTGTCCATGACGCCACGCTGACCGTGGCATGACATTCGGTCAGCCGCCCCCCACCCCAGAGGAGTTGCCGTGCCGGGTCTCTACGCGCGTCACAGCCGTCGCACCCACCACGGAGTCGCCGCCCCGGGCTCCCCCCGCCGCGCCGCCGTTCTGCTCTCCGCCGCCACCCTCGCCGCCACCGGTCTGCTGGCCACCGCCCCCGCCGCCCAGGCGGCCCCGCCCACCCCGGTCGACGCCGCCACCGCCCGCGCCTATCTCGCCCGGCTCACCACCACCCCCGAGGGCTCCTCCAGCGGCTACAGCCGGGACCGGTTCCCGCACTGGAGCGCCCAGTACGGCACCTGCAACACCCGTGAGGTCGTCCTGAAGCGGGACGGTGTGGGCGTCGTCCAGAACGCCAGCTGCGCGGCGGTGAGCGGAAGGTGGTACTCCGAGTTCGACGGGGCCACCTGGACCGCCGCCTCCGATGTGGACATCGACCATATGGTCCCGCTCGCCGAGGCCTGGCGCTCCGGGGCCAACAGCTGGACCACCGCCCAGCGGCAGGGGTTCGCCAATGACCTCGCCCGCCCGCAGCTGATCGCCGTCACCGACAACGTCAATCAGGCCAAGGGCGACAAGGACCCGGCGGAATGGCTGCCTCCGCGTACCGCCTATGTCTGTACGTACGCCCGGATGTGGGTGCAGGTGAAGCACCACTACGGGCTGACGGTGGACACCGCCGAGAAGAACGCCCTCCAGGGCGTGCTCAACGGCTGCTGATCCGCCACCGGGACGCGCCGGGACGCGCCGGGACGCCCGGGACACCCGGGACGCATCACGCGGTGATCCCGGGCGGCCCGGCTCCCACTCCCGCCCCGGCTCCGGAGGGATTCGGCCGGGTTTCGTCGGGCGGGGATGAGATTCGGATGAGAAACCCCTCCAAGAGGGTTTGTTGAACTTGCAAGTAATGCTGAGGGCTTCCTAACGTGGGCACCCGGTCCCTGTCCCCCACATACACAGGAGTCCCCCCATGACCGACAACTCTCGCCTGCCCGAGCGGCTCGACCAGGCGCAGCCCTATGCCATCGGCCTCTTCCGCATCGTGATCGGCCTGCTCTTCCTCTGCCACGGCGCCGCCTCCCTCTTCGGCGTCCTCGGCGGCGCGGCGGGCGGTGGCGGCACCGTCGAGACCGGCAGCTGGCCGGGCTGGTACGCGGCGGTGATCCAGCTCGTCGCCGGCGGTCTGGTGATGCTGGGCGTCGGCACCCGGAGCGCCGCGTTCATAGCGTCGGGCTCGATGGCGTACGCCTACTTCGTGGAGCACCAGCCGGAGGCGCTGTTCCCGCTGGAGAACTTCGGCGAGGCGTCCGCCCTCTTCTGCTGGACCTTCCTGCTGCTGGTCTTCACCGGTCCGGGCGCCTTCGCGCTCGACCGTTTCCTCACCCCGCGCAGAGAGGCCTCCCGCGAGAACCGGACCAAGATCCCGGCCTGACCCGTATCCCGTACGACTCCCGTACAGCCGAGTGCCCGGTCCCGAGAGGGGCCGGGCACTCGGCTGTGTACGGCTTCCCCGCAGGACCCGGGCCATGCGCTCCGGCGGAGCGTGTGCCCCCGCTTAAGCGATCCTTTGGCGGATGACGTGATGATCACAACATCGGCTGTCCTCAGGTGATCGATGGAGGGCTCCCGGCGTACGCTGTACAGCTGATACCGCCGCCACACCGACCGTTTCCACTCGTGGCGCCAGAGCCACGAAAACGGGGAGACACAAGGTGCTGGAGAGTCTGGGGTCGCTGACCAGCAGCCCCTGGATCTATGCGGTGGTGGCCCTCTCCGTCCTGCTCGATGTGTTCCTGCCGGTGCTGCCGAGCGGAGTACTGGTGATCGCGGCGGCGACCGCGGCGGCGGCCGGTTCGACGGCGGCGGCCACCAAGGTCGCGGGCGCGGCGGAGCAGGTGCCCCAGAACGTACCGTCGCTGCTGATCCTGATCCTGTGCGCGGCGACCGCCTCCGTGGTCGGCGATCTCGTCGCCTATCGGCTGGCCCGGCGCGGTGGTGACCGCTTCGACCGGGCCCTGGCCCGTTCCCGCAGGCTCACCCGGGCCCAGGAGCGCCTCGGCGCCACCCTCAGCCGGGGCGGCGGCGGGGCCCTGGTGGTCATCGCCCGGTTCGCCCCGGCGGGCCGGTCCGTGGTCTCCCTGAGCGCCGGCGCGGCCCACCGTACGGTCCGGGAGTTCCTGCCGTGGTCGGCCCTGGCCGGTGTGGTCTGGGCCGGGTACAGCGTGGGCCTCGGCTACTTCGGCGGCCAGTGGCTGGGCGCCGGCTGGGTCGGTGCCGGGGTGTCGGTGCTGGCGCTGTTCGCGGCGGGCGCGCTGGCCGCGTATGTCATGAAGCGGCGCCCGGTCCCCGCGGCCGACGCCGAGCCCGTCACGGGCCGCCCCGCCGCCGGGGCCACCGTGCCCGCGCCCGCGGGACCTCCCGCGCCCGCCTGCGCGGAGATCTGACCGAACCGGTCCACGGGCCCGGCGGGAGCGGGGCTCAGCTCTGCGCGGCTGCCCGCGCGGACGCCTGGTGAGAGCCTCGTACCTCCAGATGTTCGAGGAGGGTACGGGTCGCCTCGGCCACCTCGTCCACGGCCCGGTCGAACACCTCACGGTTGTGCGCGGCGGGTGCGTGGAAGCCGGAGACCTTGCGGACGTACTGGAGCGCGGCGGCCCGGATGTCGTCCTCGGTGGCCTCTTCGGGGAGCGCGGGCGGGCGGAGGGTCTTGATGCTGCGGCACATGGTTCCAGTCTGCCTCCGGCCCCGGCGCCCCATCCAGCCATCCGGCGGATCCCTGCGACGCGTCCTCCCGCCCGGGCCCGGGCTCAGTGGATGACCAGCTGTCCCAGGGCGAGCGCCTCGGCCAGGTCGGTGTCGTCCTGTCCCGGATCGGTGAGGACGACGGCAATCCGGCCGGCGTCGGCGGGCGCGGACGGGTCGTACCAGACCACCGCACGGTCCCCGGCGCGGGGCGGCCCGGTCCGGCGGAAGACGGCGGTCTTGGTGACGGAGCGCGCCATTCCGTCGTGGTCGACAAAACGGACCACGAAGTGCAGCCGGGGCCGGGTGCCGAGCCCGGGACCGGCCTCGCGCGCCTCGGTGACCAGGCCCTTGGTCCGCAGTCCGGTGACGACGACGGCCCGGGTACGGGCGGCGCGGTCGCGCTCGGCCCCGGCGTACCGCAGCGAGACCCACACCCGCAGGACGACCAGGAGGACCAGGACGGCGGGGACCCAGTAGGCGGCGCTCCAGGCGATCCAGGCGTCGGGGCCCCAGCCGCCGCCGGGGCGGCCGGCCGGGCCGGTGAAGCGCCCGGGGTCGGGGGCGGGCTCCCACAGGACCCGGGCACCGAGGAGGAAGCCCCCCGCGATGCCGGTGTTGACCACGGTGGACGACAGGGCGGACTGGAGGGTGAGGCCGATCGCGTCCACCAGCCCCGAACGCAGCGAGACACCGATGAGCGACCCCGCGAGCAGCGCGGCGAAGAACGCCCAAAGGAGCCCGGGGGTGTTGTTCGGCGGCTCGGCGCCGGGTGCGAGATAGAGGTCGGCGACCGGGAAGCGGGCCAGGTCGGCGAGGGCGAAGCCGAAGCAGGTCCAGACGGCTCCGTACGCCAGCAGGCCGAGCGCGGTGCCCATGCCGACCGGGCGGCGGCCGCCGGTCCCGAGCCGCGGGAGGAGCCGCGGGAGTCGCCGCCGCCCGGCGGCTGGGTCGACCGTGGACATCCAAAACCCCCATGCGGAGAAGTTGGAGCAGCGGAGAAACCGAGGAGCGAGGAACGGGAAACAACCGCACTGTAGGCAGCGCCGGGGCACGGCGATAGCCCTGTCACACGCCCTTTCGGTTCCGGCCCATCGGGGTCGGAACGTCCGGCCCACCGAGGTCGGGCCGGGGCCCGGAACCGGCTCCCGGGGAGGGAGCCGGCCGGGGTCCGGCCCGATGGCACTCCGCTGTCAGCCCGCTACCGCCCTGCTGTTACCCCTGGGTGTTACCGCTGGGACGGGGGTGACGCGCCGGGGGTCACGCCGGGCTCACTTGGCCCAGCGCGTCACATAGGCCACCTCGCAGTTGACCTCTCCCTCGACCTCCTCCAGGCCGCGCACCCGGGCGTCGGTGGACTCGCCCTGGGCGACGCCATCGACATTGGCCACGCCCTTGGTCACGCTCGCGCCGTCCGCGTCGACAAAGACGATGTCGATCACGTAGTTGCTGGTGGAGCTGGAGTTGTTGGTGATGTTGACGAGCGCGATGGGGACCTTGGCGGAGTCGTCGACCGCACACTCCTTGAGCGTCACGTCCTTCTTCGCCGGGCGGCCCGGCTCGGTGGTCGTCTCGGTCACCGTCGGGGCGTCCGCACTGTCGGAGCCCATCAGATAGAACGCCAGTCCACCGGCGACCGCGAGCCCCGCGACAACACTCAGAGTGACGATCAGTCCGGTGCGGGACTTCTTCGGGGGCGGCGGCGGAGGCGGAGCGAACGGGGGCTGCTGCTGCCCCGTGGTCCAGTCGGCCTGCTGACCCTGCTGACCCCAGTGGGCATGCGGAGGCCGTTGACCCGGTGAAGGCTGGGGAGATGTGTCGTACACGGGACCCGTCCAGGAAGCGCACAGTTAAGGGAGCGTCACCCTAGGGCAGATTATGAAGATATATGAGATGGTCTTCCGAACTGTTACCAAATGGCCTATACCACTTGGGCAACCACCCCTTTTCACAAGGCACTTCATTAAACGTGCTCTTGTGAACGTGTGACCCGACCTGCTGCCATAGCAACCGAGTTGTTATGCCGGCGGGGGGTCGGATGGACGGGTTGAGGGTCACCGCGTGGAAGCGCTTCGGGCATGACCGGCTCTATGTGAACCTGCCGGACGGGCACCGCGGTCGGGTGGGCGGACCGCCGTTCGGGGGAGGTCACCCTGCTGCGGCCGAGCTACCGTGACGCCGTCCTCGACGCGCTGGCCCGTCACACTCCGACAGCGGCGACGGAGCCGGCGGGGCCCCCGCCACCGCCCCGGAGGGCGCTGCCGCCGCTCACCCCGGAGAACGACCTCGCCCACCGCCGCCCCGGCGCCGCCCTGCGCGAGCACCTCGCCGCGACCGGCCCCGGGCTGCTCGAACGCGCCCTGCTGCGGCTGTTGCGCCGCCCGGTACGGGGCGACTCCTGGCGCAAGGGGCTGGCCGGGGAGCGCCGGGTGGGGACGGAGCTGAACCGCCTGGGCCGGTACGGGTGGCACGTATTGCACTCCGTACCGCTGCCGCGCGAGGTGGACATCGACCATCTGCTGATCGGGCCGGGCGGGGTCTTCAGCGTCAACACCAAGCACCATCCGGGCCGGACGGTCCGGGTCGGCGACACGGCGGCGACGGTGGGCCAGGGTCCGCCCCGCCCCTACCCGCCCAAGAGCCGCGCCGAGGCCCGCCGGGTGCGCGTGGCGCTGGAACGCCACTGCGACTTCCCGGTCCCGGTCCAGCCGGTCCTGGTCTTCGTCGGCGTCACCGCGCTCACCGTCGACCCGGACGTCGGCGACCTCCGCGTCTACCAGGACCGCCAGATCTCCGCCCTGGGCTCCCTCACGGGCACCCTCTCCCCCGCCCACGTCGCCCACCTCTTCGCGACGGCCCGCGACCGCCGCGCCTGGCTGGACGCGTGACGCCCTGGCGCATGTCTGTTGCCCTGTCTGTTGCCCTGTCTGTCGCCCTGCCTGCTGTCCTGTCTGTTGCCCTGGATCGGGTCAGCCGGGTCAGCCCTCGGTGACCGGCACGCTGAACCCCCTGTTGCGGATGAGGACCCGTACGACTTCGTCACCGATGTCGAAGGTCGCCTCCTCCACCTCCGTCTCGGTGATCACCTGGACCACGGGATCGGTCGGCGCGGTCTCCACCAGATTGAGGTGAAGCTCCTCCGGTACGGGGACGAGCGGCGGCGCCGCGAGCTCCAGCGTCAGCCGAAAGCCCTCGGTATTGCAGGAACAGACCCCCTTCACGGCGACGGACCGCCGCCCCTCACCGCTCCGGTACGCCCTGGCGCTGAAGTCGTCGGCCCCGGCCTTGCAGGCGAAGCCATTCTCGGAATCGGACATGCTCCATCACCTCGTGACCCCCTGACCACCTGCGCGCTCCTCTTCCAGCGTGCGCCCGGCCGGTACGGGGGGCCACTCGACCGCGCCGAACCCGCCGGCTCCACACCGTGTGCCCCACAAGAGCCACGGCGACGACGCATGCCGCCACGCGCGTCACCTTCCAGGTCATGGCGAAGACCGGACCCTGCGAGCCGGCCTCTGCGCTCAATCGCTGAGTCGCCTCGAAGGCTGCGATCAAGGGGGCGAGCAGACGGAACAGCAGGCCACCGACTCCGGGCGTCCGCGCCAGATTCCCTATGAGCCCCAAAGGCGCACCGAAAACGAAAGCCGCTGTTCCCCATACGAGGATCTGCCCCGCACTGGACGTGGCGGATTCCATTCCCTCCGGAACAGAGGTAGCGGGCTCCGCTCCGGCCGGAATGGCGGGGTTCATATCCTTGAAGAGGTAGTACGTGACGACGCCTATGGCCAGTCCCAGAGATGCCAGCAGTGCCGACTCGACTTTGGACCGGCGGAAACAGCCCACCAGCAATGCGTAGCAGGCCCACGGCCAACCACTGGAGAAAACAATGCCCACGGCGACGCAGACAGGAGCATCCCACCTCCCGGCCACGGGGCCCACCAGACCGAGCAGCAGACCTGCCGCCAGGCAGACAACGACCGGCACGACGCGAGCACGCGCTAAGCGCATGATTGCTTTTCCCCTGTTCGGTGGGTAAGTCCGAGTGGGCGGTGGCGCCACTCCGGCGCTGTGGGGTTGACCGATCGGCCCCAGAGGGGCTCACCAACTTACCGCACCTTCCAGTTCGTTCAGGAAAGCTTTTCCCCGCATTCGCGGGGCTGAGGGCTGCCCCGCGAATGATCTGCTGAGAGGTGTGAACACCGTCGGCTGGGGTGCCTGTTCGACTATCCGGCGAGCGCGAGGTTATGCAGTCGGGCGATGCCGCTCATGGCGTGGTGGACGCCCGGCTCACCACGCCAACGCGGCGGGTGTCGGCGTCGCTGGCGACCTGGTAATCGAGAGGGCCAGCCGGGCTGAGCCGTCCGATCGCTCAGGCCCGGCCACCCGCGGCATCGCGCAATAGTTGCCGGACTCCGCGAACAGGTCGGTATCCGAACGCGTTCGCCGCGGCGGTCGAGTCGTACACCCGGTCCAGGCGATCGGGCACCGGCCACCCCTGGTCGCGGAAGGCCCGGACGACGTCCGGGACCCGTTCAGCGAGCACCGCGCCCGCATCGCGGGACAGGGCAAGGCAGTCCTCGCGGTGAAACGGGTGCGGCCCGGAGATATTGAACCTGCCGGTAACGGTGGGGTGTGCCACGGCCAGGACCCCCGCAGCCGCTACGTCGGCAACGTCGACCGCCCGGTGGAGCAGGTGGCGGGCCCGCACCGGCAGGGGCTCCGGAAAGCACCGCGCTATGCGCAGCGTGACCGAGGAAATGGCGCAGCCGGCGACCAGTTCCTCCGCGGCCAGTTTGGTCTCGTCGTAGATGTCCCTGGGGAGCGGCGTGAGCTGCTCGTCCACCCAGACGGCACGGTCGGTGGGCTCCAGGGCGTGTCCGTACACGCTTGTACTGCTGATGTAGAGGACCCGCCGGGCGCCGAGGCGGTCGGCGTCGTCGAGCAGGCCCGCGGTCGCATCCACGTTCACGGCTCGGAACTCTTCATCGGGCAGGCGACCGACATGTGGGGCGTGCAGCGCGGCAGTGTGGACCAGGGCATCGGCCGACCGCAACGCGGCCCGTCGCACCGCCCGGTTTCGCAGGTCTCCGACGACGCCCGTCCAGCGGCCGGGAATCCGGTCCACGCCGCGGACCCCCCAGCCGGCCGCGTCCAGTGCCTCAGCCAGGGCCGCTCCGACCCGGCCCGAACTTCCGGTAACCGTGACCAGCCCAGCGGGGGCTCTTTCCGTCGCCAAGTGCACGCGTCCGACTGTACGGCGTGGCACCGGTCTCCTGAGCTGGAACAGCTGAACAGGGAGGCGGACCCGACTCGCGGTTACGGTTTCGCGTCCCGGGCCGATCAACACAGCTCCCGCCGGACGGCTCATCCCACATCGGAACCGAGGTGTGTCAAACGTTGTGCGCGCGGCAAGAGCCATCGCCTCGCCGACACTGATTCGACGCCTCGACACGTCGAGCGCCACGTGGCCATGCCCAACCGGATGAGATGGATGCCGCCCAGGAGTTTCACCGCCGTCAACGCCCGAGCCGAGGGCATGCCCAGGGTCGACAAGCCGACTGCGGCAAACGTTCCGGATCAAGCGCGGGGCTCGCCCATGGCCGCGCGCAGCCAGTCGAGCGGGGCCTGGGCCAAGAGCTGGTCGGCGAGCAGCCGGCCGGATGGGGTGACGATGCGGGCCCGGCTGTTGTCGACCCATCGCTGGGCCGCCTCGTACCCCTGCCCCTTGTACTCCAGGCCCTGCAACATGCACTCCAACTTGTCCGCGTCCCGCGCACAGATGGCCTCCGGCGTCTCCCGGGCCTCGTACTCGGCGACGACCGCACGGATCGCGGAACGCAGGACCTCGGGCATGCCGGCCGTCTGGTCCACCGTCACGGCCTCGGGGTCGCCTGCGGGCGCGTACTTCTTCCCCAGGTGGTTCACGTCACCCGTGCGCGTCTCCTGCGAGTCGTGCCACACCGCGAGATGCGCGGACCGCGCGGCGTCGGCGCCCTCCAGGGTGGCGATGACCGAGGCGATGACGGACGTACGCCACGCGTGCTCGGCGACGCTCTCGGGGTCCCGGATGCCCGCCATCCACCAGCCCGTTCGCCGGGCCGCCTTCAAGGTGCCCGCCTCCCAGAGGAAGTGAGCCACATCCGCCAGGTCCTGGTCACCCACTGGTGTCCCCTTTCACGCCTCGGCGAGGCGGATCACGTACCGGACGCCCGCCAGCTCCCGCCGAGCCTGCGGTGGGAGCCGAGAGTCATCCAACAACACCGGCAGGCCTCCACGCGGGAACCCGCCCAGCGGTCGACCGTGCCGCGACAAGTTGGGGCGGACGGCCAGCAGCACCCGCTGGCACGAAGTCGTCCGCCGGCTCGGTCCGCTGCCTTTTGGCGGTGCAAGATAACGTGCTCGAGGTCGGTGCCGGTTCCGTAAAGCAAGTGCAAAGCCGCCACTGAGGCCCAGATCGGAAAGAGTGGTCCCCGTGCATGCGGGGATGATCCGCTGGCCTCCCAGGCAGGCCCGGAGGGAGTCCGGTGGTCCCCGTGCATGCGGGGATGATCCGCCCAATCGCGACCAGTTGTCGTGGTGCGCGGCGTGGTCCCCGTGCATGCGCGATGATCCGGTCCGCGAGATCGGCCACGCGTGCGGAGCGTTGCGGTCCCCGTGCGCGCGGGGTTGTCCAACAGTGGATCACCATGGTTGCGCCGCCCATCCTCCAAGCGCGCCGGGTGGGCCACTCAACCCCTGCGGGCGGCGGTCGCCGGCCAGACCACGTCGACAGGCATCCCGGCTTCGCGCGCCAAGGCCACGGTGTCGGCGGTTCCCCCCCTTCCGGCCGGCGGAGAGCCGTCCCAGACCGCGACAAGGCGGTGGGCACGCCTCAGCAACAGGTCGTTGGCCTCTTCGTAGGCCGCACGGTTCGCCGTGGGGTGCGGCAGTGTCACGACTTCGGACGCCGCCGTGATCAGGCGGTCGAAGGACGGGGCATGGTCCGGCTTCACCTTCGCCTCCCGGTAGTTCTGCGAGGGGATGACGACGATGAGTTGTCCACCCGCCGCCGTGACCTCCTCCGCGAAGATCGTGTCCGATCCGGCGGCAATGCATGACACCCCGGTCACCTCAGGACCGAACCCGGCAATCAGGTCGCGCAGAGCGGCCCGGACCAGCGGCACACTCTCCTCGGTCAAGTCCATGTGTCCAGTCACAGCGAGGGTCACCATGTGTCCACTCCTCATCAGCTCGACAGCAGGTCGCGGATACTATCCCGTGCTTCTTTCAGGGGCTGGGAGGCGGTGTCGCCAACCGTGTAGGGGTAGAGCTTGCCCAACTGCGCACGCACCCGTCCGGACCACATGTCCCGGGCTGCCTCAACAGCGGCCATCGTCTCGGTCGTGGCACCACGCCTGTCCCCCATCAGGAAGTGGCACTCGGCCAGTCCGATCCGGTCCAGCACGTGGCCCCGTCCCGTCTGCGGGCCACGGGACGCCAGAGCGAGGCGGATGTGCTCCGCAGCCCGTTCCGCGTGCTTCCGTGGATCCCGGCGGGCCATGTCCAGGAGCCGACCCCCGGTAACGCCGGCCAGCTCGGCACCGTCGAAGTATGTGATCCAGTACGGCTCATCATCGTCCGGCCCCGTTTCCGCAAGCACTTCACGTGCTCGCGCGGTGGCCCTCTCAAAACCCGCCATGCGGTCGAGAGCGGCGTACGCCCATGCTTCCCTCGTGTGGAGCATGGCGCGCACCCGGGGCCCT
The DNA here is from genome assembly GCF_040299965.1 of Streptomyces sp. NPDC000594. Classification (NCBI taxonomy): domain Bacteria; kingdom Bacillati; phylum Actinomycetota; class Actinomycetes; order Kitasatosporales; family Streptomycetaceae; genus Streptomyces; species Streptomyces sp. NPDC000594. Next base: position 184,572 of record NZ_JBEPCY010000015.1, read on the forward strand.
ATCGCTCCGCGCGCGCCCTCTTGCGCAAGCTGGATCAGCTGGAGGGCATCGTCAGGGCGATTGCAGTAGAGCATCTGCCGTGCCATCCCCGCCAGGATGTTCGCGCCGAAGGGGAGGTCACCGCCCGCGTGTGCCGCACGGAGCGCGAGGCGATAGTAGTCCTGCGCCCGGCGCTGGAATCCGGCGTCCCACGCTGTTGTCGCAGCCGTTCCCGCAAGCTGGGCCATCACCCGGTAGAGCCTGGCCTCAACCGCAGGCGCCTGGTGGTCGCGAAGGGTGCCGGCCACCTCGTTCAGCTGCCCGATGACCGCCTTCCGGCGCAGCCCGCCTCCATGCCGTCGGCTCCAGTGCCGCAGCTCCTTGGCTGAGGATTCCAGCTCAGTGACATCCCGGGCTCCCAATCGTCCCCGACGTACACAGGTGGCCGCTGGGGCGGACGGCTGCAACCATCCTTCCAGGGGATCAAGCAGAGCGCCGCCGGCGACCGCTGCTCCAGCCAGGGCACGCGCTATCGCACGTCTGTCCATCAGGAAATCATTCCTCGTCAGTTCGTCCGCGAGGTGCACCGTGGCATCCTGCCGCCACAGGAGGTCGTCTGCGGGCGGACAGTCCGGCGCGCATTGCGGTGGTTCGGTGTTGTTGCTTTCCCAAGGGCGCGGGGCCAGGCCCAGCAGGTGACCAGGGATGCGGAGGCCATCGGCGATCCGGCAGATCACCTCGAAGCTGGTGACTCGGTGGGTTCCACCGATGATCTTGGACACCTTGCCGGGTGTGAGCTGGCAAGCTGCGCCGATCCGGTTCTGAGAGAGGCCGGCCCATTTCTTGATCAAAGTGAAGGCGGCAGCAAAGTCGTGCTCGATCAGGGCTGCTCGTAAATCTGCTCTGTCGAGCAGACCTTGAGGCAGCGGGCCTCGGGTGTAGGCGTCCATACGGCTTCCTGGGTTGATCGTTGCATAGCAGCGTCTGTCGGGAGCTTCAACGACTCTATTACCGACTCGGTAACCCCTCGTGGTTATACCGGTGTTAGCTGACCGAGCCGATGCTCGTCCTACGTGACCAACAACGTAGGGATGCCGGATGGCTCAGAGAGAGACACTGATCCCAGTGGAGGGTGCGCCCACGACACGGGTGATTCAGTGCACCCGGTGCGATGCCCGGTCCCCGCTCGGGCCACCGTTGGCTGAGTTCGCGGGGTGGGCACTCGGGCATGCCCTCCTCACCGGACACCGGGAGTTTCAGCAGGTGACCATCGAGCCGCTGCACACGGTGGGCACCGACACCGATCCGGCGGGAGCAAGCGAGACGGCTCCGTCGTGAGCGCCCCCACCCAGTCGACCCCAGACCGCACACCCGAGTGCCGACAAGACGCGTGCGAGCTGTGCTTCGGCCCCGAGGAGATACGGCTTCCGCAGCAGGCCGAGGCCGAGGCACCCGTCCTCACTGAGCACTGCGGCTGCGGCTGCCACCTCTCCTGACTTCCTGAACCCCCGCCCACCGCACGGGCGGGACCCGCCCGCCCCTCGGGCGCCGGACGCACCTGCCCCGGGCCCGGCGACGAGGGGGCGGGTGACCAGGACCGCCGTCCGTGTGGGCCCGCCAACCCCTGTCCGGCGGGCCCCCGGGCGGCGGTCCCCCGGCAACCAGCGGTACCGGGCCCCACCCAACCCACCCGAAGGGACATCCATGTCCGTACGTCTGCGTGCCGTCACCTGGAATCTGCGCTGCGGCGGTGTCGACGGCCCCTCCGAGCAGCGCTTCCACCAGCAGGCCGACATCCTCGCCGACCTGGCGCCCGACGTGCTCGCGCTCCAGGAATGCACCTTCTGGGACGAGGGTGAGGAGCGGCGCCTGCACTGGATGTGCCGCGCCCTGGAGATGGCGCCGGTGGCGATGGTCCGGGACGGGATCGGTGACGGCCGCAACCACACCGCCCTGCTGTACCGGCCCTCCAGGCTGAGGCTCCTCGGCCACCGCACCACCGGGGTCGGGGTCTTCCACCACGCCCTGATCCACGCCCGGCTGCGGCCCGTGCAGGCCGGGGACGACGACAGCCTCGACCTCCTCGCCCTCGCCACCCACCTGACCCACACCGACGGCGAGAGCCGACTGCGCGAGGCACAGTGGCTCACCGACCACGCCGGACCCTTCCCCCGCACCCCCGACCACGCCCTCCTCCTCGGCGACCTCAACACCTCCGGCATCCACGACCAGGACCCCGACGACTGGGCCGCGATCCCCCGCAACCTCCACGCCCGCTACCGGCACCTCACCGACGACGGACGGTTCGGCGGCATGGACCGGCGCGCACTCCAGCTCCTCATCACATCCGGCTGGCACGAACCCCAGACCCACCTCGGCACTCCGCGCGAACCCACCGTCGGCTACGCGTACGACAACGAGAAGGTCCCCCTCACCCTGGACCACATCCTCTACAGGGGGTTCACCCCGAGGGCGTACGCGACCCACGACACCCCCCACGCCCGCGACGCCAGCGACCACCTCCCCACCGTCCTCGACGCCGACCTCCCCTGACCACGGGCCGAGCAACAGGGCGGCTCTTCCTCAAGGGTGTCCGTGAGACGGCCATGGAGGAAATCGCCGGCCTCCGTACCGAACTCGCGCTCAACCCCGCTGTCGGCGGCATCGGGTCAACGGTCCGGAACATCACCGCGCCGTCGGGTAGACCGTCGCCGACCTCGCCCCCGGGACCGGGAACCTCCTGGCGGTCGCCTCCGTCCTGGAGCGCATGGCCCGGCTCCACCCACCAGGAGGGATCAAGGTGCCCGCCCTGGCCGCGTGGCTCGTCGGTCACCTGGAACTCGGTGACGTACACAGGCTGGCCGCCGCCGGTGAGACTTACTCCGAGCCCAGCAAACGGCACCTTCGCACCCGCCTCAGTGCCCGGTGAGAGAACACCCTGACGCGCGGACAGCTGGACGCGGGATCAGGCTACGTAACGTCTCCTACGAAGGAGGGCCGGGTCGACAGGGCCTCCGATTCGCCACCATGGGGTGGGTCCCCAAGGACATCGAGGGTGTATACGAGCACGTCACACCGGAGATGCGGCGGCACCGGCCGGACGCGCTGGAAGCGCGGTGGCGGCGCGGGCGGAGTCCGGGATCGTGATCTCCTTCGTGGAGCCCGTCCCCTAAATTTCTCCTAAATGACCAGCAGCGGAGCCCCCTACCAAGATCGGTAGGGGGCTCCGCTGCTGGTCAACACGGTGGGCGCGGACGGTTTCGAACCGCCGACATCTGCTTTGTAAGTTCGATACGGCCTCGACCTGGTGGGGTCCGCGTCGTGAACCGGGGCCACCCGTGGATGGAGTGGGCCGCCGCCATCCGGAGTCGTTGATGTCAGCGTTAGATGTCAGCAGAACGGCTTGCCTCCAAAGGCCTCTCGTCCGATCGAGCCAGCGCCACCAGCCATGCCGGCCGGACACACCCCCGCAGCGACAGCAGGTCCGCCGACTGTCGGCCACCCACTCGGCCGTGACGTAGACGGCCCTAGCCTTCGGTTGGTGATGAGCTCCTCGCGGAATGTGGGTGCATGCCATCCACAACAGTTGGTCCTGTTAGGGCTTCCGTCATTCTCGCCTCCGCACATGACTCCGGAGGGCCTGTGCCCTTGTGGGAAAGACGCAGGTCAAGGGCACAAAAAGGTCAGATCAGAGCTCACCCGTCCACACGTAGTCCATGAGGTGTTGCCCTCCAAAGCTGCCCTCGCTGTTCTGCCTGTGACGCTCCACTTGACGTAGCTCTATCCTGCCGACCATGACCAAACAACCGTCACCTACTTGGTGGGACGCTGAGCACCCAGACAAGGCTCGCGCCTTGGACTTCGTCGACTTAGCCGCAGACCAGATCGAACGGCTCGCTCCGCTGCTGCCGGACGTTGTCGGCGTTGCTGACGCTGTACGAGTAGCGTGTATCGAGTCGTTCTGGGTTAATGTGCGTCTCCTGGCTGAGTTCTTGGTCAAGGGAACTGACGTCCGCGACTGGCAGGCCCAGGACTTCGCTCCCGGCTGGACTCCCGCAGATCGTGAAGCTGACACCCGTATGCGCGAGGCATGGACCCTGGCCAGCCAGCACGTTATGCACCTGAGCAAGGCGCGCACACCCGAACACCTGGCCGATATCGAACCGGTCGTTGCTGAGGACTACCAAAAGATCGCACAGGACTGCCACGTGATTTACCGTGATTTCCATGCCCGGATTCATCAATGAACCGATTGAGGGGTGGTCCTGGATTTGCCTCATGAGTGAGGCATGGATCCCTAGTACCAGTCCTGGTAGCGACTGCTCGACAGTTGAAACTTATCTGATTTGCTGTTGTTGCAGCCTGAGCAAAGCAATTGAATATTCGTCACGTCATTCAAGCCCCCTCGGGCGAGTGGGATCATGTGATCGAAATTTTCGGAACTGAATCGATTTACCAAGCCCGTCAGATCTCGGCCACACTTTGTGCACATGCCGCGATCGCGAAAGTAGATAGCTCGCTGCACCCACTTCGGTACTTTTGTGCGCTTAATCGCGCCGGGACGCTCCAGATATTTTCTGTACCTAGAACTCTGTGACTCTTCGGTGTCATGCCCAACCCCCATCACGTATCGAGACAGGTACTCGTGAAGCGCCTGGAGGGTGACTCGATTCGTGAACATCACATAGAAGACCTCCTTGGAAATCTTTTTCAGGAAGTCTTCGTACGCCTGACTTAGTCGCACTTCGAGAAAATGCTCGTAGCAGGCGTCGTGCACCTCTACTGCGGTCTCAAATCGCGTCAGGTTCCCTTCAGTGTGGGCGGTAGGAGGGATGTCTGGAATCTCAAAAGAGATTTTTTCCCGTAGTCCGTAGGCCACTAGAGCTGCTTCGACAGGTATGGTCTTCTTGGGCTTCATCATGTCCGCACCGAAGAGGACGGCACGATCACCGCTGTTGTCGGATTCCATTATTTCGTCAGCAATGTAGCGAATGAATTTATGTAGAGCGCTGTCTTTCTGCCAATGTGGAAGAAACTCGAAGATGCCGTCATCTAGCATCAGTGCTTCAAGGTAACGGTAGTCAGGGCATAGGGCGAGCCTTTGAACTCTGCTGGCGATTCGGTAGGTGCTGTAGTAGTTGTGGTCGAACCATTGAGTTTTGTCCGAGCTCATTTAGATGCTATTTTCGCCGATATGTAAATTCCTCGCGCGCCGAGTCCCTGAAGTCTGCCTTTTCGGGGCATCCCTTGCTTCAGGGCCCGATGCTCGATTCGCGCAGCTCCCTTAAGCCGCTGCCGAAAATTCCCTCACATAGTGGGCTCGCCAGGTGCTGGACGAGTGTGGGGGGTAGCCCGTTTCCTTCGCAATTTCGATGTGCGGATTTAAGTAGTGCGTCAATGGTGGCCTTCAGTACCACTTCTTCGAGGATTGTGGATTCCGATCGACGAACGCCAACTGCAATCAGCTCCTTAAAGTGCTCGCTTAGGGTTCCGTCTGGGTTGCTTACTTTCGCGTCTGCCAGGAAGTCGACCAGTAATTCCTTGATGATGTTCCTGAAAAACATCACGTCTTGTTGAATGTTGGCGCATTCGGCATCCCGTAGGTTTGCCAGTGCGCACTGGAGGGATCTGTTTGTGTGTCTGATTCTCGCAGACCAGGCAAGGTGCCTTGCGGCTCCCTCGTTGAAGGTTCTGTCTCGTGTAAATCTTAGAGGAACCTTGCCATCCGGAAAATTTCTTAGACTGGTGTGATCGAAGTGACCGGCAGGAACGCTGTAGAAGCCGATTTGATTCCCGGTATCCCAGAGGATAACGACAACTAGGTCTGCACTGCGCGCCCATCGAAGAACCTGCTCGGCTTTTACCTTGATAATGGGTAGAGCCTTTCTTGGGTTTGAGCAGTCACCTCTTGTTCCCTTCACTTGCACCCAAAGCCTCGACGGGTCCATTCGATCGTCAAGGCAGGTTTGGATCAAGAGGTCTTCACCGTAGTCCTCCGGGATTTTTCCAGTCGCATGACCTAATGAAACCCAAATCTGCTCCACCGCGTTGACGGCCATGGAGGCTACCCTGTGTTGTGTGGGCCTCCTGGGCAAAATTCCTCCTGAGTTCGATGGTCTTGCATAGGATCACAGCACATGTTCTACGGCCATGTGCAGGATCTCTGAGCTTCCGCGACGGTGGACTTCTCCTGAGGCGAGGGCGGTGGAGGGGCTTTGGGCGGGAGCTGCCGTGGGGCGAGAGATCGGGGCCCGTAAGCTGCTGGCGACTCGGGCGGTCTGTGGACCTGCCCGCAATGGCCCGATGTGGGGTGGGCCCCGATCTTGGAGGCTCGCCCCATGGTGGCTGCCTAAAGCCGTGGAGCCGACCGCCCCGGCCACAGAGGGGTTCTCCTGAGCGGGCCGGGACGTTGGCGGCCTGGTGGCCGGGCCGCCCGCCGGAGGCAGGGGCGGGCCCGGGTGCCGGGGCCGGGTCGGGCCGTGCGCGGGCCTTGAACCCGTAGGGAAAGCTTGAATCACGCCCTGGAGGGCTTGGGCTGGCTGGTCGTTCCCGGTGGTCCTGGTGGTGTGGTGTAGAACCCTGGGTATGGGGAGTGAGCGGCAGAAGCGGTTGACGGCGCTCGGGGCACGGCTTCGTGCGCTGAGGGCTGAGGCTGGGCTGACCGGTGCCGTGCTGGCGGGTCGGGCCGGCGTCGGGCAGCCGACCGTGTCCAAGGTCGAGAACGGCCGGATGGTACCGAGCGCCGATGTCCTCGACCGGCTCTCCCGAGCACTGGGGCTGGATGCCCCGACGCGGGCCGAGGTCGATGAACTGCTGGCGGCGGTGGAGGCCGCGCCTCCCCCGGGGCAGGACGCTACCCAGCCCTCCGGGTTCGACGACATGGTTCGTGGTGCCCGGCTGATCCGTTCGTTCCAGTGCGTGGTCCTGCCCGCGATGCTCCAGACCGCCGAGTACGCCCGCCATGTCTTCGAGAGCGGACCGAAGCCGACGCCTGAGAAAGTCGGTCGGGCGGTCGCCGCCCGGGTGGAGCGCCAGAGCGTGGTCTACGAACGGGAGCGGGAGTCGGTCTTCGTCCTGACGGAAGGCGTCCTCCGGACCTGGCCCGGCACCCCGTCGCTGATGCTGGCCCAGCTCGACCGGCTGCTGGCTGTCGAGAGCCTGAGCACCGTACGCCTCGGGGTGATCCCCTGGCGCCGGCCGGTACCGCTCGTACCCCGCCACGGCTTCACGCTGTGCGACCGGCGGGCCGTGGTGATTGAGGAGTTCCGGGATGAGCGGGTCTCCATCGAGCCGGACACCGTCACCTTCTACGAGGAGCACTTTGAATACTTTGAGGACGCCGCCGTGTTCGGACAGGAAGCACGGGCTCTGCTCCTCCAAGTGATGGAGGAGTTCCGGGGCCTGGCGGCGACCACCACTCCCTAGAGGAAGAGTTCTTCCAAAGTGGAGCCGACCGCATCCAGCTTGCCGTCGGCGAACTCGGCCAACGCCGTGAAGCACACGCTCAGCGGCAAGGACGGCGATGGTTCCTCGTCACACCCAGTTCGAACGGCGCCTCCACCATTCGTGCCGCCTCCTGCCAGGAAGAAGGTGGGAGGCCTGCTGCTGGTGGCGGCCCGCTCGAAGGGGTGGGGTACCTCGGCAAGCGCTCACAGGAACCTCGTACGGGCCGACCGGCGCCCGAAATGGTACGGCGACTCTGCTGACCACCACAGGCGTTCCGCCCCGGAGACGTCAGAGGCCCCCCGCCGTGATCGGCGGGGGGCCTCTGTGGTGGTGGGCGCGGACGGTTTCGAACCGCCGACATCTGCTTTGTAAGAGCAGCGCTCTACCCCTGAGCTACGCACCCGTGGATGAGAGGACAGCGTACATGGCACCGGGGTCCGCCCCGCAAACCCGTTCCTTTTCCGCTGTGGCGTGCCCCTGAGAGGTCCCGCAGGGGGGATAGCCCCACCCGGGACGGGGTGGCGGGCCGGATCGTGGTGGGTGGGGGTGGTGGCTAGCGTGAGGGGCATCGGGGGGCCAGGGGTGAGGGAGTGAGCGGGATGGCGGGAAGGGCCGGTGCCAGGGGGTGGCGGGGCGGGGCCGCGGGGATGGTCGTGGGGGCGCTGGTGGTGGCGCTCGCGGGGTGTGGGGAGGCGGCGGATGCCGAGAGCGCGCCCGCGGAGCGGAAGGTGTTCGCGCTGGCGGGGAAGAGCCTCACCATCGACAACGACAACTCCGCGATCGAGGTGATCGCAGCCGATGTGCGGCGGGTCGAGGTGGTCCGCAAGGTCGACGGCTGGGTGTTCATCGGGGAGGGGCCCGAGAAGCGGTGGAAGCTGGAGGACGGCCGGCTGACCCTGCGGGTGCAGTGCAAAGCCGTCGCCAGCGACTGTGAGGCCCGTCATACGGTACGGGTGCCGCGCGATGTCGTCGTGACCGTACGCAGTGACAACGGGAGCGTCACCGCCACCGGTCTGAGCACCCCGCTGACGGCCGTCACGGACAACGGGCATGTGACGGTACGGGACACCACCGGCCCCCTCGACCTCCGCAGCGACAACGGGAGCACCACCACCGAGGGGGTCCGGGCGGAGCGGCTGAAGGCCAGGAGCGACAACGGGGACGTGCGGATCGGGCTGCGGGACGGGGCCGCCCCGGACCGGGTGGACATCGTCAGTGACAACGGGGATGTACACATCGGTCTGCCCCGCTCGGGGGGTCCGTACGACGTGGACGCCAGAAGTGAGAACGGAACGGCCAGGGTGGACGTCGACCGGGACCGGAAGAGCCCGCGGGTGGTCACCGTCCGCAGCGACAACGGCGATGTGACCGTACGCAACCGCTGACCGGGTCGGAGACAGGGACAGAGAAAGGCGGAGACCAAGCGGAACCCGAAGCCGGAGCCGTGTGATCGTCGGTACCAGGTGGGAGAATGTACCGGGTACGGCGAAACGGCACGGGAGAGGGATGTGACGGCCAGACACACGCAGCCGCGGACAACAGCGACAGCGGGTGGCGCCCGGGACATCCTCGCCCTCACCCTGCTGCCGCTCTTCCTGATCACGGGGGCCGCCGCGGCCTCCTTCACCAGTGGTGGGGCACGGCGCTGGTTCGGTGGCCGGGGGGAGAGCGGACGGGCCGCCGCCCAGGCCTCGAAGGACGCCGCCGCCGCGGCCTTCTACGAGCTGGACAGCGCCCAGCGGGAGCTGCGGATCTCGCTGGAGACGATCACCGCCGTCGACAGCTCCCCCGAGGCCCGCCGGATGGTGGACGGCTTCACGGCGCTCAGCGGGCGCATCGACGAGGTCAGCCACCGCTATATCGCCGCGGTGGACGCGTACGACCTGGACCGGGACGATCTCGACCCGTCCCTCGCCCAGCAGGCGCGGGTCAAGCTCGACAAGGCCCGCGACGAGCTGGTCGCCACCAGGACCGAGCTGGACCACTACGCGCGGAGCCTCGGGCCACTGCTGGAGCGGGCCGAGACCCAGCTGGCCCGGCTGGCGCCCGCCGTCGAGCGGGCGAGAGCGGCGCTCCTCGCCGCGAGCAATGCTCTCGACACGGTGCGGGGCTCCGGAATGCGTGCGGACGATCTCGCCGCCCGGCTCGCCGCCCTCGCCCCCGAGCTGACCCTCCTCAACCAGGGCGCAGGCCGCCATGGCGTGACCGAGACCCTCCACCGCGCCGACCGGGTGCTCCGGGACGCCGAGGCCATCCGGACCGAGGCGGAGCGGCTGCCCGAGCGCGCCGCCGAAATCGACCGGCGGCTGGTCTCGCTGCGGACCCGGGCCGAAGCCCTGGCCACCCGTACCGAGGCGGTCGAGCCGGTCCTCAGCGAGCTGCGGCGGCGGTTCTCCGTCGCCTGCTGGCAGGATCTCCAGCAGGTGCCGGAGAGCGCGGCCCGGAGTCTGGGGCAGGCCCGGGAGAAGCTCCGGGAGGCCGCCCACGCCCGCGAGGAGCAGCGCTGGCCGGACGCCACCGCACTGCTCGGCACCGTCCGCGCCCTGCTGAACAGCACCGATGAGGCGGTCTCCGCCGCCGGGGACCGGCTGCGGCGGCTCGACGAGGTCGCCGAGGACCCCCGGCGGGAGATCGAGCGCACCCGCTTCGCAATCCGGGACGCCCAGCGGCTGGCCATGTCGGGCCGCCAGACGCCCGAGCCCCGGCACGCCCGCCCCCTGGACGACGCGGTGGCCCGGCTGGAGCGGGCGATCGAGGGCCTCACCGGGCGCCACCCCGACTACTGGCACTTCCTCGGCGAGACGGAAGCGGTCCGGAACACCGCGGCACGAACGGTGGAGCGGATCCGGGAGGAACGGGGCACCACCGGGGCCTCATCAACGACCGGGACCTCATAACCGCTGTTTCCCCATGAACAGGGCTCCCGCCCGGTGTCAACGGACCGCGTAGCCTGGGCACATGCCTCGTTACGATTTCCGCTGCCGCAGCTGCGGCGACACCTTCGAAGTCAGCCGCCCGATGGCCCGGTCCGCCGACCCCGCCGCCTGCCCCCAGGGCCATGAGGACACCGTGCGGCTCCTCTCGACCGTCGCCGTCGGCGGTACGCAGCAGGGCCCCGCGGGCGGCGGCGCCGGAGGCGGGGGCGGGGGCTGCTGCGGCGGAGGCTGCTGCGGCTGACCGGACACCCCGGTACCGCCCACCGGGGCCGGGGCCCGTACACAGACGGCGACCGGCCGCTCACGCCGGCCGGTCCGGGCGCCCCGGGCGGTGGCCGGGCACCCCCTGCCACCTGTCCACCGCATTCCCGCGTGCGGCCGCTCATGTACCGTACGGGGACCAGTGGTTCCCCTTGTCGCGCGCTCCCCAGGAGCACCGCGGACCGGACCGAGCGGTTCCGTCAGGGATCCCTCCCCCGGGGTCCCAACGGTCTTTGTGCATGATCGACAACATCGGTCGTCGGCCGGGTACCGCACACTGGGGTACACCACAGAAACCAGTCTGAGTGTGGTCTTCAGACTCTCTTCAGCTGCGGTTTTCTACCGTGAAAGGCATGGACTCAATGATCGTCACCCTCGCGGCGGGTGCGGAGAGCGGTGCCCCGGGCTGGGTCACCGACATGATGGAGACACTCGGCGCCCCCGGTGCGGGCATAGCCATCGCGCTGGAGAACCTCTTTCCCCCGCTGCCGAGCGAGGTGATCCTGCCGCTGGCGGGCTTCACCGCCAGCACGGGCAAGATGAATCTGTACGCGGCCCTGCTCTGGACCACCATCGGTTCGGTGGTCGGCGCGCTCGCCCTGTACGGCGTGGGCGCCCTCCTCGGCCGGGAACGCACGATCGCCATCGCGTCCAAGCTGCCGCTGGTGAAGATATCCGACATCGAGAAGACGGAGGCGTGGTTCGCCAAGCACGGCACCAAGGCCGTCTTCTTCGGCAGAATGATCCCGATCTTCCGGTCCATGATCTCCGTACCAGCCGGTGTGGAACGGATGCCGATCGGGATCTTCCTGCTGCTCACCACGGTGGGCAGCGCGATCTGGAACACCATCTTCGTGATGGCCGGATATCTCCTCGGGGAGAACTGGGACCAGGTCGCCGGGTATGTCTCGACCTACTCCAAGGTGGTCCTGGGCTTCGCCCTGCTCGCCGTCATCGCCTTCGTCGTCATGCGGATGATGAAGCCGGGGGCCGGCAGCAGGCGCAAGTGACCCGTACCGCTTGATCATTCCAGCGGAGCTGGAAAGCACGGAAGCGGGGCCGCGGGCGGATGTTGTTCGCGGGGGGGCGGGCGGGACCGGGGGAGGCGGGGGGCGGGGGTGGGCGCCCAGGGCGAGGGAGGGGCGCCGGGTCGGCACCCCC
>NZ_JBEPCY010000016.1:0-89931 GCF_040299965.1 Streptomyces sp. NPDC000594
CGGGCCGGGGCCCGGCCGCGGGGGCGGCGGGGGCGGCGGCCCGGCCCGGGGCGCGGGCCCCCCCCCCCCCCCCCCCCCCCCCCCCCCCGCCGGGTGGTGTCGGTCAGCCCTGCTGGAAGAGTTCCGCGGGCAGCGGCTTGAGCAGCGCGTAGAGATCGTCCGTGATGGGCCGGTCCCAGCTGGCGATGGTGACCAGGACATCGTCGCTGCGGTCGAACTGGACGCAGGAGATCCGGCTCTCGGAGAGCTTCAACCGCCGCACGATCAGCAGATTGTCGCCCTGCATCACCGGGACGTCCTCGGTGCCGACGACCTCGACCTGCTCGTCGTTCTCCAGCGCGAGCAGCAGCTGGGCCACCTCGAAGGGGATCTGGCCCTCCCCCACCTCACGGGCGGGCGAGCCCTGGGGCAGATTGCCGATGATCATCGCGGGGCCGCGACCGCCGAACAGGTCGTACCGCAGAAAGACGCCCTGGCAGGTGCCGTCGGGTGCGGGCAGCAGTCCCGCGCCGAGATTGCCGGGCCAGTCCCCCGGGTCCATGGCCAGGACATCGAAGTCCGGGCCGGCGGGTGTGGGGGCGCTGCGGCGGCGGAGAAAGGACATACCGCCATGGTACGTGGCCTGGAGGGGGCGGCGGACCTTCCCCCTACGCCCAAGGGGCGTGGGAGGTACCCCCAACCCGACGCCCAAGGGGCGTGGAGGTGCCCCCGCCCTACGCCCCCCTGGGGGCGTGGGAGGTACCCCCAACCCGACGTCCGAGGGACGTGGACGGTACCCCCACCCCTCTACGCCCGAGGGGGCGGGCCGGAGGATCAGCCCGGTGGCGGGTCGGAGCCCACCAGCCACATGGCGAAGAACTGCGATCCGCCGCCGTAGGCGTGCCCCAGTGCCCGGCGCGCCCCGTCCACCTGGTGCTCGCCCGCCGCGCCGCGCACCTGGAGCGCCGCCTCGGCGAAGCGGATCATCCCGGAGGCGCCGATCGGGTTGGTCGAGAGGACTCCCCCGGACGGGTTGACGGGGAGATCGCCGTCGAGTTCGGTCGCCCCGGAGGCGGTGAGCCGCCAGCCCTCGCCCTCGGCGGCGAAGCCCAGGTTCTCCAGCCACATCGGCTCGTACCAGGAGAAGGGGACATAGATCTCGGCGAGGTCGATCTCCCGGCGCGGATCGGTGATCCCGGCCCTGCGGTAGACCTCGGCGGCGCAGTCGCGCCCGGCCCGGGGGGAGACCGTGTCCTTGCCCGCGAAGAGCGTGGGTTCGCTGCGCATCGCTCCGCCGTGCATCCAGGCGGGCGGCCGGGGGGCGCGCGCCGCGCCCGCGCGGCCGGTGAGGACCATCGCGCACGCCCCGTCGGACGAGGGGCAGGTCTCGGAGTAGCGGATGGGGTCCCAGAGCATCGGGGACGCCCGCACCTTCTCCAGGGTGATGTCGTGCTCATGGAGATGGGCATACGGGTTCCGCAGGGCGTTGCGGCGGTCCTTGTACGCGACGAGGGAGCCGATGGTGTCGGGGGCCCCGCTGCGGCGGATGTAGGAGCGGACATGGGGGGCGAAGAAGCCGCCCGCCCCCGCGAGCAGCGGCTGCTGGAAGGGGACCGGCAGGGACAGCCCCCACATGGCGTTGGACTCGGACTGTTTCTCGAAGGCGAGGGTGAGCACGGTGGTGTGTACCCGTGCGGCGATCAGATCCGCGGCGACCAGTGCGGTGGAGCCGCCGACGGACCCGGCGGTGTGCACCCGGAGCAGGGGTTTGCCGACGGCGCCGAGGGCGTCGGCGAGATACAGCTCGGGCATCATCACGCCCTCGAAGAAGTCGGGCGCCTTGCCGATGACGACGGCGTCGATGTCGGCCCAGTCCAGCTCGGCGTCGTCCAGGGCGCGGCGGGCCGCCTCGCGGACGAGTCCGGCGAGGGAGACATCGCGCCGGGCGGCGGCGTGCCGGGTCTGGCCGATGCCGACGACGGCGACGGGTTCACCGGACACGGGGGGCTCCTTCCCGGGGGGCGCGTCCCGGGGGCGGCGGGTCCGCTTCGAGGACGGCGACCAGATTCTGCTGGAGGCAGGGCCCGGAGGTGGCGTGGGCGAGGGCCCGGCCGGATCGGCCGCGCTGGATCCGGGAGGCCGCCTCGCCGATCCGGATGAGCCCGGCCGCCATCATCGGATGGGCGGCGAGCGCCCCTCCGGAGGGGTTGATCCGTACCTCGGGGCCGAGGCGCAGCGCCCGGCGCAGCACCACCTCCTGGGAGGTGAAGGGGGCGTGGAGTTCGGCGGTGTCGAGGGGGCGTTCGAAGGCTCCGGCGCGTTCGGCGGCGAGCCGGGTGGAGGGCGAGTCGGTGAGGTCGCGGACGCCGAGGGCGTGGGGCTCGGTCCGGTGGTCCATGCCCCGGATCCAGGCGGGGCGGTCGCACAGCTCGCGGGCGCGGTCCCCGGCGGCGATGATCATAGCGGCGGCGCCGTCGCCGATGGGTGCGCAGTCGCCGGTGCGCAGGGGTGACACCACCGGGTCCCCGTGCGGGACGGCGCCCTTGAGCTGGGCGTGCGGATGGTGGGCGGCGTCGGTGCGGCTGCGGGCGGCGATGGCGGCGAGCGCGCTCTCGTCGGTGGCGCCGCTGTCGATGAGGGCGCGGGCCTGGAGGGCGGCCAGGGCGATGGAGTCGGGCCAGAGGGGGGCGAGGTAGTAGGGGTCGAGCTGGCGGGTGAGGACCTCGCGCAGCGCCCCGGGGGAGGACTTCCCCCAGGCGTAGACGAGGGCGGTGTCGGCCTGACCGGTCAGCAGCTTCACCCATGCCTCGTACAGGGCCCAGGCGCCGTCCATCTCGACATGGGACTCGGCGATCGGCGGCCAGGCGCCGACGGCGTCGAGGGCCAGGGTGAAGGAGAAGGCGCGTCCGGCGAGGTAGTCGGAGGAGCCGGAGCAGGTGAAGCCGATGTCCGCGCGGCCGAGTCCGGTGGTCGCCAGGACCCGCTGGATCACCGGCAGGACCATCTCCACCTCGGAGCTGTCCTCGCTGTGGCGCCGGTGGTCGCTCTGGGCGAAGGCGACGACGGCGACCTCCCTCGGCGGGGCAGCCGTCTCCCGGGCGGGGGTGGTCACAGCAGCTCCTTGTAGGTGTCGTAGGCGGCGTCGGGTTCCCCGGTGGGCCGGTAGTGGTCGGGGTGGCGGAGGCCGGGGACCCAGACGGGTTCCACCCGCAGCCCCATACGGACCTGGTCGCAGGGGAGGCCGGCGATCCGGCCGTGGAGGGCGAGATCGGCTCCGTCGAGGGCGATATGGGCGTAGACATAGGGCACCTCGATGGCGAGGTTCCGGGCCTTGATGTTGACGACGCAGAAGGTGGTGACGGTGCCGCGCGGGCCGACCGCGACCTCCTCGCGGGTGGCGACACCGCAGGTGGGGCAGGCGCCCCGGGGCGGGACATGGACCTTGCGGCAGAGGGGGCAGCGTTCGCCGGTGATCCGTCGTTCGGCGAGGGCGCGCAGATGGGCGCCCTGGGCGCGGCCGGGGGTGTGGGTGTACTCCAGCCGGGCGGGGGCGAGGATGCCGGTGACGGGGTCGTCGAAGACGCCGTCATGGGGGACGGCGGTGGCCGGCGGCGGTGCCCGGTGGTCGGTCGCGGTGCCGTCGGGGACGAAGCAGGCGATGTCGGTGATGGCGCCGGTACGGGTGGCGGCCCAGCGGATCCGTACCCGCAGCCCGGTGCGGACCGCTCCGGGGCCGGGGGCGTCGAGGGCGTGCAGCAGGGCGGTGTCGGCGCCGTCGAGGCGGACCAGGACCCAGGCGAAGGGGGTGGCGAGCGGCTGGCCGGGGCGGGGGTGCGGGTTCCAGGCCCAGGTGGTGACGGTGCCGCTGGTGCCGACCCGGACGAGGTCGCCGATCTCCTCGGCGGTGTGCGGGTCGTATTCGACGGGGGGTACGAGCACCTGGCCCGCGCGGGTACGGACGCCGAGGACGGTACGTTCCCGCAGCCCGGTGAGGAAGGCGCTCTGCACCGGTCCGAGGGAGCGGGTGAAGGGGAACTCCACCACGAGGGGCGCGCGGAGCGGCTGGGTCATCGGTGCCTCCTGCGGGTCCTGGGCCTTGCGGGATCAGGCGGGGCGGGCACAGGGATCAGGCGCGGCGGAAGACGGGGTCGCGTTTCTCCGCGAAGGCCCGGGCCCCCTCCCGGGCGTCCTCGGTGGCGAGGATGGGCCGGCCGTGCTTGAGTTCGGCGGCCAGCCCCTCGGTCTCGGTGAGTTCGGCGGCCTCGTAGACGGACGCCTTGACCGCCTCGACGGCCAGCGGGCCGCAGGCGTTGATCCGTTCGGCGATGTCGAGGGCGCGCGCGAGGGCGGTGCCGTCGGGGACGACATGGCCGATGAGTCCGATGGCCAGGGCCTCGTCGGCGGTGTAGGGGCGGCCGGTGAGCAGCATCTCCAGGGCGTGGGTACGGGGGATCTGGCGCGGGAGGCGGACGGTGGAGCCGCCGATGGGGAAGAGGCCGCGCCGGACCTCGTACAGCCCGAAGACCGCACCGCGCCCCGCGACCCGGATGTCGGTGCCCTGGAGGATCTCGGTGCCGCCCGCGACACAGGGGCCCTCGACGGCGGCGATCAGGGGTTTGCGGGGGCGGTGGTGGCGGAGCATGGCCTTCCAGTGGAGGTCCGGGTCGGCCGCCAGCCGCTCCCGGTACCGGGGGTCGGCGACGGTCCCGGCGGCGAGGGCCTTGAGGTCCATACCGGCGCAGAAGGCACCGCCCGCGCCGGTGAGGACCAGGGAGCGGATGCCGTCGTCGGCGTCGGCCGCGAGCCAGGCGTCGTGGAGCCCGATGAGCATGGGGAGGGAGAGCGCGTTCCTCGCCCCGGGCCGGTTGAGGGTGAGCACCAGGGTGGCGCCCCGGCGCTCCACGGTGAGGTGTTCGGTGCCCCCGTCCCCGGGAGGCGGGTCCGGCGGCGGGGCGTCCCCGGGTGGTGCCGGATGGGGGTGGGGCGGCTGGTGCTCGGTGTGCGGCATGTGCGGGCCTCCCGTCGCCGGATCGAGAACAGGGTGCAGGAGGGGCGGGGTCAGTTCAATAGCTATCCGACCGCGATCTGACAGTCAGTCAGTTTTTGGGCCGTGCCCCTTCCCACTTGAACCCCCCGGCGCTCTAATGACGACGGCCCCGGGGCTGCCGGGGAACGCCGGGCCAGGAGGAGCGGGTGGACTACAACCTTGCGGACCTGTTCGAGTCGGTGGTGGACGCGGCCCCCGGGCGGGAGGCCCTGGTCTGGCTCGATCTCCCCGGGACGGGGGCCGAGCGCCGGCTGACCTACGCGGAGCTGGACGCGGCGGCCAACCGGATCGCCCACCATCTGACCGGTGCGGGCCTCCGGCCCGGCGAGCATGTGGGCATCCATCTCTACAACGGCGTCGAGTATCTCCAGACCCTCTACGGCTGTCTCAAGGCACGGCTGGTCCCGGTCAATGTCAACTACCGCTATGTGGGCGAGGAGCTGGCCCATCTCTACCGGGACGCCGATCTGGCGGCGCTGGTCTTCGACGGGGAGTTCGGCGGGCGGGTCGCCGAGGCGCTGCCGAGGGCGGGCCGGCTGCGCCATCTGTTACGGGTGGGGCCGCCCGGCGGCAGCCCCCTGCCGGACCCGGCCTCGGACGCGGTGGCGGACCCGGTGCCGGACGCGGTGCCCTTCGCCGAGGCGGCGTCGGCGGCCTCCCCGGAGCGCGGTTTCCCCGCCCGGTCGGGGAATGACCTCCTGATCATCTACACCGGGGGCACCACCGGGATGCCCAAGGGGGTGATGTGGCGTCAGGAGGATCTCTTCTTCGCCGGTCTCGGCGGCGGCGCCCCCAAGGGGGAGCCGGTCGCCTCCCCCGGTGAGCTGGCCGAACGGGTCGCGGCGGGCGGCGCGGGCCTCACCTTCTTCCCCCTGCCGCCGCTGATGCACGGCACCGCGGTCCTGACCGCGTTCATCGCCTTCCACTACGGCCAGCGGGTGGTACTGCACCGTCGCTTCTCCCCCGGCGACGCCCTGCGGACCGTGGCGAAGGAGCGGGTGAACGCCATGTCGCTGGTCGGCGACGCGATGCTGCGGCCCCTGGTGGACGCCCTGCGCGGACCGCTGCGCGGAACCGATCTCTCCTCGCTGCTGACCGTCTCGTCGTCGGGCGCGATCACCTCCGCGACGGTACGGGCGGACCTCGCGGCGGTGGCGCCCTCGGTGCTGCTGCTGGACAACTTCGGCTCCTCCGAGTCCGGGTTCAACGGCACCGCCATCGGCGATCCGGCGGCGGGCCCCGCCCTGCGGGTCGAGGTCAACGCCCGTACCTCGGTGGTCGACCCGGTGACCCATGAGCCGGTCCCGGCCGGGACACCGGGCCGGGTCGCCCAGCGCGGCCATGTGCCGCTCGGCTACTACAACGACCCGGCGAAGACGGCGGAGACCTTCTTCGAACGGGACGGGGAGCGCTGGGTGCTGCTGGGCGACATGGCGACGGTGGACGAGGCCGGGGTCGTCACCGTGCTCGGCCGGGGCTCGCAGTGCATCAACACCGGCGGCGAGAAGGTGTATCCGGAGGAGGTCGAGCAGGCGCTCAAGGCCCATCCGGCGGTGTACGACGCCCTGGTGGCGGGGGTGCCCGACACGGTGTGGGGCCATCGGGTGGCCGCCGTGGTGCAGCCGCGCGCCGAGGCGGCGGCGCCGGACCTGGCGGAGATCCAGCGGCACTGCCGGGCCCGGCTCGCCGGGTACAAGATCCCCCGGCAGCTGGTGGTGGTCGAGCGGATCAGGCGTTCGCCGAGCGGGAAGGCGGACTACCGCTGGGCCCAGTCGGTGGCGGCGGGGCCCCGGGAGCCCGCCTGACCCCCGGGACACCAGCCCGGCGGCCCACCCGGACCCCGATCCCCGGGCCCGACCCGGCGGCCCGGCCCGATCCCCTGCGCCCGGCGGCCCCTCCCGACCCCCGGGCCCAGGGGCACCCGGGAGTCGGCCGGCGGGTCAGACGCCGAACTCCTCCAGCGCCGCGAGGAACTCCTCCGGGCGGCTCCCGTGCACCTTGTGCCCGCCGCCCAGGGTGAGCAGCCGGGCCCCCGGCACCAGACCGGTCATCCGGGCCAGGGCCTCCTGGTCGACATGGCTCTCCGGTCCCCCGCCGATGACCAGCGTGCCGGCCTCGATCGAGGCCAGCCGCCCGCTCCACCGGGGGTCGGGGTCGTTCAGCTCCGCGTCGATCCGGATGATCATCTCCCGGTCATAGGGCACCTCACCGTCCGTACGGGGGCCGGCGGGGCGCGGTGGGACCAGCGGGAAGGGCGGCGGTGGCTCCTCGACCACCAGCCGGTCCACCAGCTCGGGTTCCTCGGCGGCGAGGAGCAGGGCGGCGAGCCCGCCCATGGAGTGGCCGACGAGATGGACGCTGTCCAGACCGAGCCCCCGGATGAAGCCGCTCAGTTCATTCCGTAAACGGTGGAAACCGTAGTCGCCGGGCCAGTCACTGAGGCCGTGGCCGCCGAAGTCGGGGGCGTAGACCCGCCGGGTGGCGGCGAGCCGGGCGCCGACCCCGGCCCACTCGGCGCCGTCGTCGCCCCGGCCGTGGGCGAGGACGACGGGCGGCGCGCCGGGCTCGCCCCAGGCGCGATAGGCGAGCCGGACCCCGTCGACGTCCAGTTCGCTGATGTCGGGATCGAGGAAGGCGCGGACGGCCCGGACGAAACCGCCCGGGTCCTCCAGCCAGGGGTGGTGGACGTCGGCCCGCCCGTTGTACGGGAAGAGGGGCGCCAGGTCGGCGGCGCGCAGCGGGCGGGGACCTCCGTTGCGGGACGCGGTCAGGACCAGGACCGGGGCCTGAAGGGTGGCGAGCGCGGCCCGGGAGGGCTCGGGGTCGAAGCCGTCGGCGTGCCACACCACCCCGTCCTGCTCGGGCTTTCCGTCCCCCGGGCGGGCGCCGGGGGCGATCAGGGTGAGGGAGCGGACCCGCAGCGGATGCCGGGCGGCGTAGAGGGTGGCCAGATTGCCGGAGACCGAGTGGGCGAGGAGGTGGACCCGGTCCAGGCCGAGATGTTCGCGGAGGGCCTCGATGTCGTCCGTCTGCCGGTCCCAGCGGCAGGTCCGGGGGTCGGCGGGCTCCGCCGAGCCGCCGGTGCCGCGCAGATCGAGCAGGACCAGCCGGTGGTGGGCGTCCAGACCGCCGAGGGTCCCGTAGTAGGCGGCTGCCCGGACAGGACCTCCCGACAGGCAGATCAGCGGCTCTCCCGCTCCTTTCAGGTGGTAGGCGAGTTCCGTACCGTCGTATGCGGTGAACTTCGGCATGCCCCGATCGTTGCCCGCCCGGGGTGGCCACGGCAATGGTGCCGGGCCACCCGGGCGTACGGGCCGCGGCGCGGCGGGGCCCTGTCGGTGCCGCCGCGGGATATTCCACCCGTACAGGGGTATGTGTCGTGCTCCGGGCGGCGGGCCGGTGGCCTAGGGTCACGCCATGACGGAGGAGACACCCCCCGCGGCGGAGACGGTCACGGTCGGCACGGTCGCGGAGCTGCTGGCCGCCGTGGACGCGGCGGCGGGCGGGGGACCTCCGGTGATCGGGCTCGACGAGCGGCTGACCGGTGTGCCGGGCTTCACCCTGCCGCCCGGGGCCGCGCTCACCGGCTCGGCGCCGGGCGCCGGTCTGGTCTTCGACGGCGGGGACGGTCTGCGGCTCTCCCGCGACAACCACGTCAGCAGGGTCCGGCTGGAGACCGCGCCCACCGCGCGCGCCCTCCACAACGACACCTCGGTCGAGCAGCTGGGCACCCTGGAGCTGTCCCAGCTGTCCATCGTGGGCCGGGTGGAGCTGGTGGCCCGGGACCGGGTGACCGGCGGGCATGTGCGGATCGACGGTCTGGACATCGAGGAGGCGGACGCCCGGGAGGCCCTGCCCCGCCCGAGCGGGTACAACGTCGAGGTGCTCCAGGGCGCGTTCACCCTCTACAACCAGCAGTCGTCCCCCGAGTCGCTGATCACCTGCGATCTCGCGGGGATCGGGGCGGGCCGTGAGGGGGCCCCGGTGCGCGGCAGCGGGGTCTTTGTCTCCGGCACCCCGGACGGCGGGCGGGTGGAGGGGCGCCGGCTGCACACCGAGACCGTGCACTCCGACGGCGGGATCCCGGCGGGCACCCCGGGGCTGATCAGCGGTGGGGTCTTCGTGGTGTACGCGGCCTTCCGCGAGGTGGTCAACGAGGGTCCGGTGACCACCTATGGCGTCAATGACATGGTGCTGGACCTCTGGGGCGAGGTGGAGGGGTGGACGGCCCGGGGTCCGGTCACCTCCCACGGCCCCAGCGGCATCGGGTTCGTCACCTTCGGCGCCATCCGGCGGCTGACGGTGGAGGCGCCCATCGAAACCTTCGGGGTCGGCGCCCGGGGCTTCAATATCTACGACGGTACGGTCGACAGCGCCGACTTCGACCGGATCGTCACCCACGCGGACGCGGCCGTGGGCATCCAGATCAGCAAGCCGTTCGGGACGCTGACCGTGCACCGGGGGGTCGAGACCCATGGCGCGGTGGGCGAGAGCCTGGTCAAGGGGGAGCTGAGAAAGCTGGCGGCCACCGCGCTGAGTCTGCTGCCCGGCGCGCGGGCGCTGCGGATCCGGATCGACGGGGGGATCACGGTCCGCGGGCCGGGGGTGCCCGCGATGGAGATCCTGGGCTCGGTCGATGTCCTGGACATCAGCGGGCCGGTGCGGTCCCTGGGCGAACCGGAGGAGTGAGCGGCCCCGTACTTGTCCCTCCCCCAAGGGAAGGGTTTACGGTCCCGGATCATGAACATGGTGGTGGCGGGACCGTACCCGGGGCGCTCCTGGGACCCGGGGCTTGAGCAAGGGGTGAGGGGATGACGGACGACACCCGTACAGGGGAGACCGCGGTCGCCGGGCGGGACGGTCCTCCGGACGACCTCACGGAAGGGCTCACGGTCGGCAGGGTGGCCGCGCACGCCGGGATCAGTGTGAAGACACTGCACCACTGGGACGCGATCGGTCTGGTGCGTCCGAGCGGACGCACCTGGGCCGGGTACCGGGTCTACTCGGCCGAGGACATCGCCCGGATCCAGCGGACCCTGGTCTACCGGGAGCTGGGGTTCCCGCTCGCCGAGATCGGCCGGATCCTCGACGCCCCGGACACCGGGGCACGGGGCCAGCTGCGCCGTCAGCGGAGGCTGCTGCTCGCACGGATCGAGCGGCTGGAAGGGATGGTCGGCGCGGTGGACCGGATGATGGCCGCGTCGGCGCCGGGGATGCGGCTGACCCCGCAGCAGCAGATCGACATCTTCGGCTCCGGCTGGCAGCCCTCCTGGGTGACGGAGGCCGAGGAGCGGTGGGGCGACAGCCCGCAGTGGGCCCAGTACGCGGAGCGCGCGGCCGGGATGTCCCCGGCCCGGTGGGCGGAGGTCGCCGCCACGACGGAGACCCTCAACGCCGATCTGGTACGGGCGCTGCGCGCGGGGGTGGTCCCGGGTTCGGCGGAGGCCGAGGCGCTGGCGGCGCGGCACCGGGAGCTGATGTCCACGTACTTCGACTGCACCCCCGCGATGCAGGTGTGCATGGGGCGGATGTTCGTGGAGGATCCCGGGTTCGCGGCGAACTACGAGGCGCTCGCCCCGGGGCTGGCCGTCTGGCTGCGGGAGGTGTTCTTCGCCAGCGCGCGGGCCCAGGGGGTCGACCCGGAGACGGCGCGGTGGGGGTGAGGGGCCCGGCCGGGCTCAGGGGCTGAACGGGCTCAGGGGCTGAAGGAGAGGAAGACGAAGGCGGCGAAGAGCGCCAGATGGACCCCGCCCTGGAGGAGGGTCGCCCGGCCCGGCACCACGGTGAGCGCGCTGACCACGGCGGTGAGCGCCAGCAGGACCACATGGGTGGCGTCCTCGCCCAGCACCAGCGGTCCGGGCAGCCAGATGGAGGCGAGCGCGATGGCCGGGATCGTCAGCCCGATGCTGGCGATGGCGGAGCCATAGGCGAGGTTGAGGCTGGTCTGGAGCCGGTCCCGGCGGGCCGCGCGGACCGCGGCGAGGGTCTCCGGGAGCAGCACCAGCAGGGCGATCACCACACCGACGACGGCGTTGGGCAGCCCGGCGGACTCCACCCCGCTCTCGATGGCCGGGGAGACCAGTTTCGCGTTGCCCACCACGGCGACCAGGGCGATCAGCAGCAGGGCCACGCTCCACCAGGTCTCGCGGTCGCTCGGGGGCGGCGCGTGGTCGTCGGGGCCCACCTTGCCGCCGTCGGTGGGGACCGGCAGGAAGTAGTCCCGGTGGCGTACGGTCTGCACGCCCACGAAGAGCGCGTACAGGGCGAGGGATGCGACGGCGGCGAAGGCCAGTTGGTCGCCGGTGAACTCCTTGCCGGGGTGGCCGGTGGTGAAGGTGGGCATCACCAGGGTCATGGTGGCCAGGGTGCACACGGTGGCGAGGGCGCCGCCGGAGCCCTCCGCGTTGAAGACGGCGACCCGGTTGCGGAGGGCGCCGACGAGGACGGAGAGGCCCACGATGCCATTGCAGGTGATCATGACCGCCGCGAAGACGGTGTCGCGGGCGTAGGTGGAGGCCTTGTCGCCGCCGTCGGCCATCAGGGTGACGATCAGTCCGACCTCGATGACGGTGACGGCGACGGCCAGCACCAGCGAGCCGATGGGTTCGCCGACCCGGTGGGCGACGACCTCGGCGTGGTGCACGGCGGCCAGGACGGCGCCGATCAGGCAGATGCCCACGATCAGCGTCGCCCAGCCGGGCAGCTCCCGGCCCCAGGCGAGCGCGAGGGCGACCACCGCGAGGAGCGGCACCCAGGTCGTCCACTGCCGCGCCGTACGGGTCGTCATGCCGCCACGGTGCCAGCCGGGGCGCCGGAGCGCGCGGGGTGCTGCGCCAACGGGGGGTCAGATGGGGCGGTCGTGCCCTTCCCAGTAAGGGGCGCGCAGGGTGCGTTTGTAGAGCTTGCCATTGGGGTCGCGGGGCAGGGCGGCGATGAAGTCGACGGTCCTGGGTCGTTTGTAGGGGGCGAGCAGCCGGGCGCAGTGGGCCAGGAGGTCGGCGGCCAGTTCCTCGCCGCCCGGGTGTCCGTCGGCGGGTTCGACCACCGCCTTGACCTCCTCGCCCCGGTCGGCGTGGGGGATGCCGAAGACGGCGGCGTCGGCCACGGCGGGGTGGGAGAGGAGCGCGGCCTCGATCTCGGCGGGGTAGATGTTCACCCCGCCGGAGATGATCAGGTCGATCTTGCGGTCGCGGAGGAAGAGCCAGCCGTCCTCGTCCAGCACTCCGAGATCGCCGACGGTGAAGAAGTCGCCGACGCGGCTGCTCGCGGTCTTGGCGTCGTCGCGGTGGTAGCGGAAGTCCCCGGTGGACATGCGGAGGTAGACGGTGCCGAGGCGGCCCGGGGGGAGCCGGACGCCGTCGTCGTCGAGGACGGCGATCTCGCTGATGGGCCAGGGACGGCCCACGGTGCCGGGCCGTTTCAGCCACTCCTCGGCGGTGACGAAGGTGCCGCCGCCCTCGCTCGCCGCGTAGTACTCCTCGATACAGGGCCCCCACCAGTCGATCATGGCCCGTTTCACCTGGGCGGGGCAGGGCGCGGCGCCATGGATGGCGTGGCGCATCGAGCCGGTGTCGTAGCGCGCCCGCACCTCGGAGGGGAGGGCGAGCAGCCGGTGGAACTGGGTGGGGACCATATGGGTGTGGGTGCAGCGGTGTTCCTCGATCAGCCGCAGCATCTCCTCGGGGTGCCATCTGTCCATGAGCACCAGGGGGTGGCCGATGTGCAGGGCGGCGGAGGCGAACTGGAGGACGGCCGTGTGGTAGAGGGGTGAGCACACCAGATGGACATGGCCGTCGAAGGGCCGGATGCCGAAGAAGCGGAGGAGCCCGCCGAGATGGGTTTCCTCGGGGAGCCGTCCGGGCAGGGGGCGGCGGATGCCCCGGGGGCGTCCGGTGGTGCCGGAGGTGTAGTTCATGACCCAGCCGAGGGTGCGATCGGCGGGCGGGGTGGCGGGGTGGCCGTCGAGCAGCTCGCCGTAGGGGCGGAAGCCGGGCAGGGAGCCGACGGCGTAGCGGTGCTCCGGGGGCGGCCCCGGCTCCCCGGCGGCGGCCGTCACCGCGTCGGCGAACCGTTCATGGGCGATGAGCACCTTGGCCCCGGAGTCGGCGACGATCCAGGCGATCTCGGATCCGGTCAGATGGTGGTTGACGGGGACGAGGTAGAGGCCCGCCTGGGCGGCGGCGAGATGGGCGGTCAGGAGTTCGGCCCCGTTGGGCAGGACGACGGCGAGGGCGTCACCGCGTTCGAGCCCGGCGGCGCGCAGGCCGTGGACCATGCGGTTGGCGTCGGCGTGCAGCCGTCCGGCGCTCCAGGGGGTGCCGTCGGGGGTGGTCAGGACCACCCGGTCGGGGTCGGCGGCCGCCTGGGCCCAGAAGCCGTTGGGCGGTACGGTCATCGGTCGCCTCCAGAGCCGTCGGGCGGTGGTGCGGTCATCGGCCGTCCCCCGGCCGTTCCCCCCGTGGGACTTCGGCGCGTACGGTCATCGGTCGTCCCCCTGGCGGGCGATGCGGTTCAGCCGGCGGACGGCCCGGTCGAAGCCGCGGGTCAGATCGTCCACGACGGCCCGGACGGAGCGCTCGGAGGTCATGCTGCCGACGATCTGTCCGACGGGGGTGCCGAGCAGGGGGATCACCTCGTGCCGCTGGATCCGGGAGACGGCCTCGGCGACCAGCAGCCCCTGGAGCGGCATGGGCAGGGGGCCCGGCCCGCCGGGGTCGTCCCAGGCGTCGGTCCAGTCGGTACGGAGCTGCCGGGCCGGTTTGCCGGTGAGGGCGCGGGAGCGGACGGTGTCGGCGGAGCCGGCGGCGAGGAGTCTGGCGGTGAGCGCCCGGGAGTGGAGTTCGGCCTCGGTGGTGGTGAGCCAGAGGGAGCCGAGCCAGACGCCCTGGGCGCCGAGGGCGAGGGCGGCGGCGATCTGCGCGCCGCTGCCGATGCCGCCCGCGGCGAGGACCGGCAGCGGGTCGACGGCGGTGACCACCTCGGGGGTGAGGACCATGGTGGCGATCTCGCCGGTGTGGCCGCCCGCCTCGTACCCCTGGGCGACGACGATGTCGAGGCCCGCGTCGGCGTGGCGGCGGGCGTGGCGGGCGCTGCCCGCGAGGGCGGCGACCTTGATGCCCCGCTCCTGGGCGCGGGCGACTACATCGGCGGGCGGGGAGCCGAGGGCGTTGGCGAGCAGCCGTATCGGGTAGTCGAGGGCGACATCGAGCTGGGCGCGGGCGACCTGTTCCATCCAGCCGGTGATCCGCCAGCCGGAGCGCTCGCCGTCGGGGAGCGGGGGCACTCCGTACCGGTCGAGCAGCTCCCGTACCCAGCGCCGGTGCTCCTCGGGGATCATGGCCTCGACCTGGGCCTCGGTCACTCCCTCGACCTTCTTCGCGGGCATGACGACATCGAGGCCGTAGGGCCGGCCGCCGCTCTGCTCCGCCAGCAGGTCGAGATCGCGGCGGAGGTCGTCGGGGTCGGTGTAGCGGACGGCGCCCAGGACGCCGAAGCCGCCCGCGCGGCTGAGGGCGGCGGCGACCGCGGGGAACGGCGTGAAGCCGAAGAGGGCGTGCTCGATCCCGAGTTCCTGGCTCAGCTCCGTCTCCATGGGCGGCAGGATGCCGCAGCGGTCCGGCCGAGGGAAGAGTTTTCCTGATGCTTCGTCAGTTCTTCGCCGGCTCTTCGCCGGCCGCGGTCGCCCCGGGCCCGCCGCGCGGGCCGGGGTGGTTGACAGCCCCCGGGGCGCGGAAGAGGGTGGCCCGGGCGGGCCGGGCCGCCCCGGAGACTGTCGGGAGTGGTGCGGATGACCGAGGGCCGGGAAGCGGGCGGGGAGACGGGAGCCGGGGCCGGTGGCCCTGCCGGGATCAGCCGGCGCCGGCTGGGCGGCGGGGTGCTGGCCCTGGGCGGGGCGCTCGCCCTGGCCCCGGTCCCCTTCGCGGACGCCGCCCCGGGCGGCGGACCCGGAGCGACGGGTGGCGGGCCCGGCGCCCCCGGCGGTCCGCCCCCGGTGTGGGGCGGACGGCGCCGGACCACCCTGCGGTACGGCACCCCCGAGCACGCCGGGCTCCTCCCCGGCCCGCTGGCCGATCTGGTCTCCGGCGCCGAGCGCTTCCTCGACCCCTCCCCCACCCGGCCCTGGTACGCGGGGGCGGTCCTGCTCGCCGGGCGCGGCGGCACGGTGGCCCTGCACCACCCGATCGGCTGGGCGGTGCGGTACGCGGCGTACGACGAGACCACCGACACCGGGGTCGAACTGCCGCCCGGGGAACGGATCCCGATGACCCGGGAGACCGTCTTCGACCTCGCCTCCGTCTCCAAGCTCTGCACCGCGCTCCTGGTGGTGCGGCGGATCGAGCGCGGCGAGGTGGCGCTGGAGGCCCCGGCCGCCCGCTATCTCCCCGAGTTCGGGGCGGCGGGCAAGGCGGAGATCACCGTACGGCAGCTGCTCACCCACACCTCGGGGCTGCGGGCGTGGATCCCCTTCCACCGGGAGCCGACCCGGGAGGGCAGGCTGCGGATGCTGTGGGAGGAGGTCCCGGCGAAGCCCCCGGGAAGCGCCTATCTCTACTCGGACCTGAATCTGATCGCGCTGCACCTGCTCCTGGAACGGATCAGTGGTCGCGCTCTGGATACCCTGCTCCACGACGAGATCACCGCTCCGCTCGGGATGCACCGCACACGTTTCGCTCCCCCGGCCTCCTGGCGCCCCCGGATCGCCGCCACCGAGGACTCCCGGCCGCCGTGGTCGGGGCTGGACCGGGGCATGGTGTGGGGCGAGGTCCACGACGAGAACGCGTATGCCTTCGGCGGGGTGGCCGGACACGCGGGGGTCTTCTCCGACGCCTGGGACCTCGCCGTGCTCGCCCGTACCCTCCTCAACGGCGGCGCCTACGGCCGGACCCGGATCCTGCGGCCCGCCTCCGTCGCCCTGATGCTCTCCGACTTCAACACCGCCTTCCCCGGGGACGAGCACGGGCTCGGCTTCGAGCTGAACCAGCACTGGTTCATGGGCGCGATGGCCACCCCGTACACCGCGGGCCACACCGGCTTCACCGGCACCAGCCTGGTCATGGACCCCACCACCGACTCCTTCCTCGTCGTCCTCGGCAACTCCGTGCACCCCGTGCGGCGCTGGCGCTCCGGCAGCGCGCCCCGGGCCACCGCCGCCGGACACCTCGCGCGCGCGGTGCCCGTACCCCCGTACCGGGGACGTACGGCGTGGTTCTCCGGACAGATCGCCGCCCGCCCGGCGACCCTCACCCTGCCCCCGCTGGAGCTGGGACCCGCCGGGCCCCGGCTGCGCTGCGCGCTCTGGTGGGACACCGAGCCGCAGAGCGAGACCCTGGTCCTGGAGGGCTCCATCGACGGCGGCGCCGGCTGGCTGCCGGTCCCCTTCACCACCGCCCCGGCCGACGCCGAGGACGCCCCGCCCACCGCGCACCCCTCCGGGACCGTCTCCGGCTGGTCGGGCCGCCGCTGGCACCGGCTGGACGCCGACCTCTCCGCCCTGCGCGCCCCCGGGGCCCGGCTGCGCTGGCGCTACACCGCCGCCGGTCCGCCCACCGGACGGGGCGTCTATGTCGACGCCGTCCGGGTGACGGAGCGGGGGCGGACCCTCTTCGACGACGCCCGGCCCGCCGACGCCGCCCTGATCGAGACGGCGGGCTGGACGCGCTCGGCGGAGTGAGACCCCGGGGCCCCTGCCCGGCGGGCCCCGCCGACCGGCCGGGACCTTCGCGGCCACCGCCTAGTGCCCGAGCACCGCCATCGCCGCGTTGTGGCCGGGGACCCCGCTGACGCCGCCGCCGCGGACCGCGCCCGCGCCGCAGAGGAGGACCGCCGGGTGGTGGGTCTCCACGCCCCAGCGGCCGGTGGTCTCCGTGGCGTAGGGGAAGGACAGGTCCCGGTGGAAGATGTGCCCGCCCGGCAGGCGCAGTTCGCGCTCCAGGTCCAGCGGGGTGCGGGCCTCCACACAGGGCGCGCCGTCGGCGTCGCGGGCGAGACAGTCGGCGATCGGCTCGGCGAGATAGTGGTCCAGCTCGGCGAGGGTGGCCGCGAGGAGTTCGGCGCGGACCCGGTCGTGGTCGGCGGCGAAGAGCCGGGCGGGGGTGTGCAGCCCGAAGAGGGTCAGCGTCTGGTATCCCTCGGCGGCGGGCCCCGGGCCCAGGATCGACGGGTCGGTCAGGGTGTGGCAGTAGATCTCCGACGGGGGCGCGGTGGGCAGCCCGCCCCCGGCCGCCTCACGGTAGGCGGTCGCCAGCTGCCCGTACCCCTCGGAGACATGGAAGGTCCCGGAGAAGGCGGCCCGGGGGTCGACCGAGGTGTCCCGGAGCCGGGGCAGCCGCCGCAGCACCATGTTCACCTTGAACTGGGAGCCCTCGGCGGGCGGTGGGGGCTCCTCGCCCAGCAGGGCCGCCAGCTCCTGCGGGGAGGCGTTGACCAGCACCCGGCGGGCGGCCACCGCGCCCTCGCGGTCGCCGGTGCGGTAGCCCACCTCGGCGCCCCCGGCCCCGGGGTGGATGTACCGCCCCTCGTGCCCGGTGAGGATCTCCGCCCCGGCGGCGCGCGCACGGTCCGCGAGGGCGTCGGTGAGCGCTCCCATGCCGCCCACCGGAACGTTCCACTCCCCGGTGCCGCCGCCGATGACGTGGTAGAGGAAGCAGCGGTTCTGCGCCAGCCCGGGATCATGGGCGTCGGCGAAGGTGCCGATCAGCGCGTCGGTGAGGACCACCCCCCGGACCAGGTCAGCGGCGAACCGCCGCTCGATCGCCGCCCCGATGGGCTCCTCGAACAGCTCCCGCCACGCCGTCGCGTCGTCGACCAGGGCCCGCAGCCGGGACCGTTCGGGCAGCGGCTCGGTCAGGGTCGGGAAGACCCGGGCCGCCACCCGCCCGGTCAGCTCGCCGAACTCCCGCCAGGCCGTGTACTCGCGCTCACCGCCGGGGAGCCGGGCGAAGGACTCCCGGGTACCCGGACCGCCGACCAGCAGTCCGCCGTCGCCGTAAGGGGTGTACGAGGAGACCGAGCGGCGCCGGACCGCGAAGGAGAGCCCCAGATCGCGGACGATCTTCCGGGGCAGCAGCGAGACCAGATAGGAGTAGCGCGAGAGCCGGACATCCACCCCGGCGAAGGCCCGGGTGGAGACCGCCGCGCCGCCGGTCGTCGCGGAGCGCTCCAGGACCAGCACCGAGCGCCCGGCGCGGGCCAGATAGGCGGCGGCGACCAGGCCGTTGTGGCCACCGCCGACGATGACGGCGTCGTACGAGGAGTGTGCGGGCATCCGTCGGTGTCTCCCTCTCGCGGTCCGTCCCCTGCTGTCACTTCCGCTGACCCGTTTCCCCTGGGCTCCCGCCCGGCGCCCGGGCCCGGTCTCACCGGGGCGCCCCCCGGCCGCCGTGGGTGGCGCGCCGCTCGCGCAGGGCGGCGACCCTGCGGTACAGCTCGACCGCCTCGGCCTGCCGCCCCAGCTGCTCCAGACAGTGCGCCTCGTCGTTCCGGCTGGCCAGCGCCTCGGGGTGGTCGAGGCCGAAGACCCGCTCACGGGCGGTGGCGACCTCGCGGTAGACCGCCAGGGCCTCCTCCCAGCGACCGAGCCAGCCCAGTCCCACCGCCGCCTCCCGGCGGCTGACCAGGGTGTCGGGGTGGTCCGGACCGAGCACCCGGGCACGGGCCGCGCTGACCTCGCCCGCCTGGGCCAGGGCCTCGCTCCAGCGGGCGAGCCGCCCGAGGTTCACCCCGATGCCATGGCGGGCCCGCAGGGTCTCCGGGTCGTCGGGCCCGTGCACCCGGGCGCGGTCGGCGGCCAGCCCCCGGTACAGCTCCAGCGCCTCCGCGCCCCGGCTCAGCCGGCCCAGGCTGATGCCGACCTCGTAGCGGGCGGCGAGGGTGTCGGGGTGGTCCGGGCCCAGCGCGCGGGCCCGGGCGGCGGCCACCTCGCGATAGGCGTCCAACGCCTCCGTCCAGCGGCCGAGCCGCCCCAGGGCGTAGGCGACCTCGTACCGGGTGACCAGGGTGTCCGGGTGGTCCGCGCCCAGCACCCGGGCCCGGGCGGCGGCCACCCCCCGGGCCATCCGGAAGGAGTCCTCGAGACGCCCCAGCCTGCTGAGGTTGAAGGCGAGGTTGTGGCGGCAGCGCAGGGTGTCCGGGTGGTCGGCGCCCATGGTGCGCTCCCGGGCGGCGAGGACGGCGGTGTAGACATCGTTGGCCTCGAAGTGCCGGCCGAGCTGACCGAGGACGTACGCGGTCTCCTGACGGGCGGCCAGGGTCTCGGCGTGGTCCGGGCCGAGGGAGCGCTCACGGCCGTCGGCGACCCGGGCGAACTCGCGCAGCGCGTCCTCGGCCCGGCCGGTCCTGGCGAGGCTGAAGCCGATCTCGTACCGGCTGGCGAGGGTGTCGGGGTGGTCCGGGCCCAGCGCGTGCTCGCGCTCGGCGGCGACGGCCCGGTGCACCTCGCCCGCCTCCTCCCAGCGGGCGAGCCGGCCGAGGCTGAGCCCGGCGTTGTGCCGGCCGGCGAGCTGGTCGAGGAGGTCCGCCGAGGGGGCGGGGCGGGGCGGGCCGCTGTCGGGGCGGGGCGGCAGGGCGCCGCGCGGGTCGAGGGTGGTGGTCCACTCCCCGGTCAGACCCGCGGTGTGGTCCGGCAGAACGATCCGCAGCCCGGTGGCGACCGCCTGGTGGCCCGCCGCCATGCCCCGGGCCCAGGGCGGCAGCGCGGGCTCGGCGGTGCCGGGGCCGCGCCCGCCGGCGAGGGCGGCCCCGCGCACCCGGGCGATGGCGCCCCGCAGCTCCTGGGCGTCGGCGGGGCGGGCCCCCGGCTCCTTGGCGAGGAGGTCGAGCACGATCCGCTCGAACGGGCCGGGGATGTCCGCGCGATGGGCGCGCAGCGGCTGCGGCTCGGTGTCCCGGTGCCCCACGAGGACCGCCCAGGCGTCCTCGTGGTCGAAGGGCGGTGACCCGGTGGCGATCTCGTACAGGACGCATCCCAGCGAGTAGAGGTCGCTGCGGTGGTCGACCTCGCCGCCGCCGATCTGCTCGGGCGACATGTAGTGCGGGGTGCCCATGGCGATCCCGACGCCGGTCAGCCGGGAGGAGAGCCCGACGCCCTGGCCGAGGCGGGCGATGCCGAAGTCGCAGATCTTCACGGCGCCGTCGGCGAGCCGCATGATGTTGGCGGGTTTCAGGTCCCGGTGGACGATGCCCCGGTCATGGGTGTACGCGAGGGCGTCGGCGACCTGTTCGGCGATGTCGACGATCTCGGCGACGGGCAGGGGGCGCCCGTCGTTGCCGTCCAGGAGCTGGCTGAGGTTCTCCCCCTCCAGCAGCTCCATCACGAGATAGAGCACCCCTTCGTACTCGCCGAAGTCATGGACGACGGTCACCCCCCGGTGCTGGAGGGCGGCGGCGACCCGGGCCTCGCGCCGGAAGCGCTCCCGGAGCACGGTGGTGAAGCCCGCGTCCTGGCGGGGCGGAACCACCGGTTTAAGGCATTTGACCGCGACCTGGCGCCCCAGCGCCTCGTCCACCGCCCGCCAGACCTCGCCCATGCCACCTCGGCCGATGACATCGAGCAGCCGGTACCGGCCCTGGATCAGCCTGGTCTCCGTCTCCGTTTCCGCCATCGCGCGCTGTCGCCCCCGTCACTGTGCTCCGCTCTCCCGGGTCCAGTATGGCCCTGGGGCCGCGCTGTTTGTACGGGGTGGGGCGGGCCTGCGGGCCGAGTCGGGCCACCGCCGCCCGGAGATGGGCGGACGCGAGCGGGCCGCGCAGCCGTACGGGCACGGCGCGGGCCGGCCGGCCGGTGGCGGTCAGCGCCCGGGTGACCCGATCGGGGTCGGGGCCCGGTCTCCCGTACAGCGCCTGGGCCCAGGGGGGCAGGGTCCCGTACGCCAGGGTGCTGACGGCCCGCCAGAGCACCGCGCGGGCGGGGACGAGGAGGGGGGCGACCGGGGGGCGGCGCAGGAACGCCGCGACGGCGCGGGCGTCGGGTCCGGCGGTCAGCAGCGGTCGGGTCCGGTCGAAGTAGGCGGCGAGAGCGCCGGTGGTCGCGGGGACCAGCGCGGGGTCGAGGCCGATCAGCCGGGTCCGCTCCCGGTG
Organism: Streptomyces sp. NPDC000594; assembly: GCF_040299965.1. Classification (NCBI taxonomy): domain Bacteria; kingdom Bacillati; phylum Actinomycetota; class Actinomycetes; order Kitasatosporales; family Streptomycetaceae; genus Streptomyces; species Streptomyces sp. NPDC000594. Next base: position 21,101 of record NZ_JBEPCY010000016.1, read on the forward strand.
CTCGGCCACACAGCGGTCGGCTCCGTCGGCGCCGAAGGGGAAGCCGGAGCGGCGCAGGACCTGGAGATAGGAGTCGACCTCGGCGCAGTGGACCCAGAGCAGCAGTTCGGGCTCGTCCACGCCGTAGCGTTCGCCGGTCGCCGGGTCGGTCACCTTCAGCCGGGCGTGGAGGGCGCGGACCCGGGCGCCCGCCCGTTCGGCCTCGTCGGTGGTGCCGTAGGTGACGGTGCCGACATAGTCGGCGGTCCGCATCAGCCGGCCCCAGGGGTCGTCGCGGAAGTCGGAGAACTGGAGGACCCCCCGGACGGCGCGTGGGTGGAGCGCCTGGAGGTAGAGGGCGCGGATTCCGGCGATCCACATCATCGGGTCGCCGTGCATCCGCCAGGTGACGGAGCGGGGGCCGAAGAGGCCGGGGTCGGGTAGGGCACCAGGGCTGGACGGGGTGCCGGGGCCGGATGGGATGCCGGAACCGGAACCGGATGGGTCGGCCGCGGTGGGACCGGGTTCTGTCGTGGACATAGGTGACCCCCTGGGGACGGGACATCCCTGCGGAGCGGTACGCCTTAACGAACGGGTGTTCCCATGACGCTGTCCCGGGACGGCCCCGGCGTCAACCCCGCGTCCCCCGGAGGCCGTCGCCGTGGCCGGACCCGGCCGGAGGGGGCCCGGCCCGGCCCCGTCAGCCGGGCCCCGTGGCGCCGGGGCCGGTGTCCGGCTCCGGGCGGGCCCTCGGCGGCTCCGGCGCGGGTGGCGGAAGCAGCTCGGGCCCGTCGTAGGCGGCCAGGAACAGCGGCATCTCCGCCAGTTCGAGATATTCGTCCCGGCAGTCGGCGCACCACTGGACATGCGCCGCGACCACCTGGTTCTCCTCGGGTGTGAGCGCGTCGAGTACATACGCGCCCAGCATCAGCCTCACATGGGCGTCCGCCCGGTACGGCTCCGTCACGCAGGCCCCCGTTCCCTGTGCTCCGCCGCGTTCGGGGACACCCCCGTACCCGGGCCATTCTGCGGACATGGCCCCGGCGTCAACAAGGGCCGGAGGGACCACGGTCGGGTCCGGTGGGGTGTGTTCATCGACGGTCAGCTCCCGGCCGCGCCCCGCTCCCTCCGGGCCGCGCGCCGGGTACGGGGGCGGACGGCCACCGCGCCGAGGAGGAGTGGGTCGCCCTCGGTGAGGAGAGCGCCGGGGCCGTCCGGGACACCGCGCGCGGCGGCGGGCCGGGCGGCACCCGGGAACGACTCCGGCAGCGGCAGCGGCCCGTACCGTACCTCCGGACCATCCGCCTCCGGCGCAAGGCGCGGATACCGGCCCGCCGGCACGGTGACGGTGCCCTCCACCGCCCTCCGTCCGTCCGACCGCCGCCGCCCCTGGTCGAGGCCGGGGATCCCGGGGTGGCACCGGCTGCCCCCGAGGGTGCGGCGGGCGACGGCGGCGAGGATCTCCGGCTCCCCGCCGGGCCCGTCGCCGGTGACGCGGTGCGCCGCGCCCGCCCTCCGGGCACCGGCGGCGGCTCCGCGCGCGGGCACTCCCCCGGCGGCCGGCGGCCCGGTGGGCACGGTGGGCACCACCGCGACGGCACCCGTCGCGCGGCGCGGTCGCGGATGGCAGGACAGGATCGGGGATGTGTGCGGTTCCATAGGGGATCCTCACAGGTCAGGTCGCGGGACGGCGCTCCGCCAGGGAGCACGCGGGGGCACCGGCCGGGGTTCACGCGACCTCGGTCCGGCGGCGCTCCCCGGACGGCCCGTGTGGATCATCGCCGACCCGCGTGAGAGGCTGACAACAGCACCTGCCCGGCAGCCAGTTGCTCCGCTCGCGCGCGAGGCGGGTGTCCGGCTGGAGGCATAGGTGAAGAGCCCTGACCTGTCCCGCGGTGCCCGACTGGCCGCCCATGGCGCCGTTTCCACGGCGCTGGCGCTCCACAGCGACCACGCGCTGGGCGAACTCGTGGCCGCCGCCGCGCCCATCGGTTCCGGCATCGGCGGGACCACCGTTCTGCTGGAGGTCGGCGGCACCCCGGTCTTCGTCAAGCGGATCCCCCTGACCGATCTGGAGCTGCGGCCGGAGAACGTCCGCTCCACGGCGAATCTCTTCGGACTGCCGGTCTTCTGCCACTACGGTGTCGGCACCATCGGCGGCCCGGGGTTCGGAGCCTGGCGGGAGCTGGCCGCGCACACCATGACGACGGACTGGGTGATCGCGGGGGAGCACGAGGGCTTCCCGCTGATGCACCACTGGCGGGTCCTGCCGGGCTCCGGCGAGCCGCTTCCCGAGGAACTCATGGATATCGAACGGGCCGTCGACCACTGGGGAGGCAGACCGGAGGTGCGCCGTCGGATCGAGGCCCTCCGGGACTCCTCGGCGAGCCTGGCGCTGTTCCTGGAGTACATCCCGGGGAATCTGCACGACTGGCTGGGCGAGCGGATCGGGGCCGGTGACGAGGCGGCCGAGCGGGCCTGCGCGATGGTGGACGAGGAGCTGACGGCCGGCGTCGCCTTCATGAACGCCCGCGGGCTGCTCCACTTCGACGCGCACTTCCAGAACATCCTCACCGACGGCCGGCGGCTCTTCTTCGCCGACTACGGCCTCGCGATCTCCTCCCGCTTCGCGCTCGCCGAGGACGAGGCCGCCTTCTTCGACGGACACCGCGCCTACGACCGGTGGTACACCGCCACCCATCTGGCCACCTGGCTGGCGGTGGCCCTGTACGGGTACGGGCCCGAGGAACGCGCGGCCTTTGTGCGCGCCTGCGCCGAAGGGGTTCCGCCGGAGGGCATCCCGGCGCCGGTCGCGGCGCTGCTGCTGCGGGACGCGCCGGTGGCCTCCGTGATGGTGGACTTCTACCGCCGGTTCCGGGGGGAGAGCCGGGAGACCCCCTTCCCCGCCGAGGCGCTCCGAAGGGCCGGCCGGGACTGACCGGCGCGGCCCCCGGCGTCAGGGGCGGACGGCGGCGCGTTCGGCGGCCTGGCGGGCGACTTCGGTACGGGAGCGGGCGCCCAGCTTGGTGAGGATGTGCGAGACATGGGTCTGCACCGTGCGCGGGGACAGGAACAGCTCGCCCGCGATCTCCGGGTTGGAGCGGCCCCGGGCCACCAGCCGGGCCACCCTCAGCTGGGCGGGGGTGAGGGCGTCCCAGCCGGTGGGCGGGCGGCCGTCGCGGAGGGTGCGGAGGCCGGTACGGACCCCCAGCGTCCGCAGCCGGTTGACGGCCCGTTTGGCGTCCCAGGCCGCGCCGAGCGCCTCGTACCGCGCCAGCGCCTCCTCCAGCGCCTCCCGGGCGTGCGCCGGGTCGCCGAGCGACGCCCGTACCACGGCGGTGTCCTCCAGCGCCTGGGCCAGCTCCAGCGGCCGTTCGGCCTCCCGGTAGTAGGCCACGGCGGCGGCCAGCGCCCCCGGGTCGTTCTCCACGAGCCCCCGGCAGCGCCCCGCCGCCGCGACCCGGACCGGATGCTGTTCGCGGTCGGCCTCGCCCGCGCTGATGACGGCCGCCGCGCGGGCGGTGGCCCGGTCGCCCAGCCGCAGGGCGAGCCGCACGATATCGGGCATCCACTGGAAACGCTGGTCCAGGTCGCGGGCGTAGGCGGGGTCGAGGGTGGGCAGCAGCACCGTCAGCGCCTCCCGGGGCCGCCCGGCGCGCTCCGCCAGCAACGCCCGTGCCATCAGCAGATATCCGGCGCGGCTGCGCCGGGCGCGGGTGGGTTCGGCCCGGTCGGGGACGGCGTCGCAGTGGGCGCGGGCGTCCTCCCCCCGGTCGCGATGGCCCTGGACGAGCGCGGCGATCCCATGGCGCAGCCAGGGCAGCCAGGGGTCCCCCGGCGGGTCGCCGAGGGTGTCGAGGCGGGCGAGGGCCTCGTCCCAGTGGCCGGTGCGGTAGTCGAGGATCGCGGTGGTCGCGACGATGCCGCCGAGCTGGCCGCCGGTGCCCTCGGCCCCGGTCTCCGCACGGGCCCGCGCCAGCGCGGCCCGGGCCTCGCCGGGCCGGTCGACCAGGCCCAGCATGACCGAGTGATAGAGCAGCAGGGTGATCCTCAGATCGGCGAGGGAGCAGGTGAGCCAGTGGGCGGCGGCCCGGTCCACGCGGTCGGACGCGCGCAGGGCGAGGGTGTTCTCGGCGAGGGCGGCCTCGGTGCGGCGGTCCCGCAGCAGGGCGCAGGAGAGCGCGTGCCGGGCGTAGGCCTCGCCGAAGGGGTACCGGCCGTCCCGGGCCCGGGAGATGACCTGCCGGGCGAGGACGGCGCACCGTTCGTTCCGGCCCGCGCCGTGGTGGACGACGGCACGCAGCCCCTGGAGGAGGGGGGCCCAGTGGTCGGCGGGGGGCTCGGCCCGGTGGAGGGCCCGTTCGGCCCGGTCGAGGGCGGCGAGGGCGTCGCTCCAGCGGCCCTGGACGAAGAGGCCGTGCGCGAGGGCGGCGCTGAGCTGGATCCGGGCCTCGGGCTCGGTGATCTCGTCCAGCAGGGTGCGCAGGGTGGCGGTGCTCGCGGGTCCGCGCAGCAGCAGGGCGGCGTGGGCGAGGTGTTCCTTGAGGGTGCTGTGGCAGGGGTCGTCGGGGGGCAGCCGGGTGAGGCAGCGGCGGAGCAGGCCGACGGCGGTCCCGGGGGCCCGTTCGGCGAGTTCGCCCGCGGTGGCGGCGAGCCAGTCGAGGGCCCAGGCGTCGCGGGGGACGGTCAGGGTCCCGGCGATGGGGAGGAGTTGTGCGGCGACGCTCTCGACGGTGCAGCCGGCCCGGTGGAGGGCGCGGGCCGCCGCACGGTGCCGCCGGGCGCGTTCGGCGGCGGGTACGGCGGTGCGCAGGGCGCCGACCAGCGCCGGGTCGCGGAAGCGCAGCCGGTCGCCGGTGTCGGTGAGGACGCCGGCGGCGATGGCCTCCGTGACGGGGTCGAGCAGTTCGAGCGGGGACCGCCCGGTGACGGCGGCGAGTTCGGCGCCGGTGACGCCCGTACCGAGCAGGGCGGCGGCGTGCAGGGTTTCCAGGGCGGACGGGGTGAGGAGGAGGGTGACGGCCGTGACGGGGTCGCCCCGGTCCGCGCCGGAGCCCTCCGCGAAGAGCTGGTGCACCCGGCGGGGGTTGCCGTGCGCGCGGGCGAGCCGTGCGCGGAGTTCGGGTGCGGGGGCCCCGCCGGTGAGAGCGGTGACCAGGTCGCGGACCTCGTCGTCGGCGAGCGGGGGCAGGGTGAGCAGGGTGGTGCCGCCGTCCAGCAGATCGCGCCGGAGGCGGCCGAGGTCGCCGGGGTCGGGTGCGGTGTGTCCGGGCCGGGCGGTGTGTCCGGGCCGGGCGGTGGCGAGGAGCAGCAGGGGGCGCTCCCCGGTGAGCCGGCTGAGCCGCTGCCACAGCAGCAGGGTGGTGCCGTCGGCGAGGTGGGCGTCGTCGAGCAGGACGGCGAGGGGGGCGTCGTCGGCCATGTCCCGGATCAGCCGGGTCACCCGCTCGGCCAGGGCGGGTTCGGGGGGCGCGGCGGGGCGGGTGCGGGTGCCGCGCGGGATTCCGGCGGCCTCGGCGCGCCGGGCGGATCCGGGCCGGGCGAGGGCGGCTTCGAGCAGGGTCCGCAGGGGGCCGCCGGGGCCGGGGTTCCGGACGGCGAGGTCGAGGGTGGCGTGGCCGGCCCGGCGGACCTCGTCCCGGGCCCGGTGGAGCAGGGCGGTCCGCCCGATGCCGGGTTCGCCCTCGATCAGCACGGAGTGGCCCCGGCCGTTCGCCAGGTCCCTGACGTACCGCTCCAGCACCCGGGTCTCGGGACCCCTGCCGGTCCACCCGCCGCCGCCGACACCGGTTGTCCGCCGGGCCGGGTCCGTCTGCGGCTCCGGTTCGGTCCCCGGGCCGGTGGGGCGGATGGGGTTCGCGGGTGTCATGGTCTCCGTCCCGGGGGTGGTCAGTGCGGCTGCCGTCATCGCGGACACCCCGTGTTGTCGCGCGTGTCGCGCGTATCGGGGGCCTCCCGGGTGCCGCGGATGTCTCCGGTGGCGCGGTCCCGGCGGGCTTCCTGCGTACCGCGCGTGCCGCGACCACCGCAAGCCTCCGGGTCGCCCCGTTCCCCGGAGGCCTCCTGGGTGTCGCCGGGATCACGGGCGTCACCGGCATCACGACGCGGCGCGGGCATCACGGGGCTGCGCGGGCATCATCCGTACGAGGGGCATCGCGGGGGCGGCCGGTGGTGCGGGTGGGGGTGTCACGGGGGTGGGGCGGCTCACGGCTGTGGGGGGTGCCGGGGGTGGGCCCCGGGGGCGGGCGGCGGCGGCCCGCCTCGCGGCCGATGTCGATCCGGGTGCGGACGCCGAGCTTGGCGAGGATGTGCGAGACATGGGTCTGCACCGTGCGCGGGGAGAGCAGCAGTTCGGCGGCGGCCTCCGGGTTGGAGCGGCCCTCGGCCACGAGGAAGGCGACCTTCAGCTCGGTGGGGGTGAGGGCGTCCCAGCCGGTACGGGGGCGGCCCCGGGTGCCCCGGGGGCCCCGGCGCACCCCGAGGGAGCGCAGCCGGGCGTCGGCTCGGGCGGTGTACCAGTGGGCGCCGAACTCCTGGTAGAGGTCGACCGCGTGGTTGAGGTGGTCCCGGGCGCCGTCGCTGTCGCCCCGGCGGGCGAGAACGGCGGCCAGATCCTCCTCCGTACGGGCGAGACAGAGCCGCATGCCCTGGTGCCGGTAGTGGTCGGCGGCGGCGAGCAGCGGTCCGGGGTCGCCGTCGAGGAGCCCGCGCAGCCGGTGGGCGAGGGCGTGGGGGCCCGGTTCGCCCGGGGTGGACCCGGCGGCGGTCCCGGCGGCGTCGACGGCGGCGCGCGCGAGTGCGGTGTCGCCGAGGGCGAGCGCGATCCGCAGGGTGTCGGGCAGCCGCGCGGACCGGTGGGCGGCGCGGGCCCCCGGCGCGCCGGCCGGGCCGGTGCCCAGGGCGCCGGCGAGGAGGGTCAGCGCGGTGTCCGGGTCTCCGTCGCGTTCCGCGAGCAGCGCCCGTGCCAGGGGGAGATAGGCGGGGTCGGCCCCGGCGGGGAGGTCGGCGCGGGCGGCGGCGATCCGGGCGCGGGCCGCGTCCCGCCGGTCCCGGCCGACCAGGATCACGGCGTCCAGGCCGAGGGGCGGTACGGGGAGCCAGGGCGCGGGGGGCTGCCGGCCCCGGTCGAGGTCGTCCAGGGCCTCGTCCCAGCGGCCGGCCCGGTAGTGGAAGCGGGCGGCGACGGTGTGCGTCCAGGCCCGGCGGGCCGGGGAGCCGGTGCGGACGGCGAGCGCGCGGGCCCGGCCCAGCAGTGCGCGCCCCTCGCGGTCGCGGTCGCGGGTGCCGAGGAGATGGGCGCCGAGCAGGGTCTGGGAGAGCAGGAGGTCCTGGGTCCAGGGGCGGTGGCGGGCGGCATCGCGGGCGTGGCCGGACTCCTGGAACGCTCCGGTGAGGTCGCCGGTGTGGGTGAGGATCTGGGCGCGTACCGCACGGGCGTACCCCTCGGCGACGGGGTCCCGGAGGGCGAGGGCCCGGTCGAGGACCCGGTCGGCGAGGGCGCGGGCCTCGTCCAGGCGGCGGCCCGCGCAGAGCAGGGTGGCGCGCAGGGCGAGGAAGCGTACGGTCCGGACCGGCCGGCGGGCGGGGGGTGTGGCGGCGAGGATGTCGTCGATCACCCAGTGGGCCGGGCGGCCGTCCTGGAGCAGGGCGAGCACGGCGAGGGCGCCGAGGCGGGCCCGGTGGGCCGGGTGGGCGGTGCGGTCGTAGGCGTCCCGGGCGCGGGCGGCGGCGTCGGGGTGGTGCAGCAGATAGGCGCCCCTGAGGGCGGCGAAGCGGAGCCGGGCGCGGTCGGGGTGGGTGGCGGGGATCCGTTCGAGGACGCGCTCGACGAGTTCGGCGGCGGCCCGGGGGTGGCGGCCGGGCAGTTCGTCGGCGTGGCGCAGCAGCCATGGGAGGGTCCAGTCGTCATCGGCCGGATCGGCCGCCAGGAGGTGGGCGGCGACCCGCCGCGCGGGGGCGTCCACGGCGGCGAGGGCGCGGGCGGCCCGGCCGTGGAGGGCGGCGCGCAAGGTGGCGGGGACGCTGTCGCGCAGGGCGCCGCGGAGCATCTCCTGGCTCAGCCGCAGCCGTTCCCCGGGGGCTTCGTCCTCCCCGGGAGCTTCGTCCTCCCCGGGGGCGTCGGCGGTCATGGCCCCGGCGGCGAGGGCCTCGTCCACCGCGGGCAGCGGGTCGTCGGGGGCGCGGTCGAGACAGACCGCGAGTTCCCGGCGGGTGAAGGGGGCGTCGAGGAGGGCGGCGATCCGCAGGGCGGTACGGGCCTCGGCGGACAGCCGGCCGATCCGGTCGGTGAGGGAGGCGGCGAGGGCGGGCGGGAGCCGGAGGGGGATGTCGCCGGGGAGACCCCGGGTGTCCCGGGTGAACGGATCTCCCGGGACACCCAGGACACCCGGGACACCGCCCGGTCCGCCCGGTGCCTCCGGTCCGGCCGGGCGGGCGAGTTCCACGGTGTCCGAGGTGACCCGTACCGCGCCGTCGGCGGTGAGCGCGTCCAGGAGTTCACCGAGGTGGCGCGGGTTGCCGGCGGCGTCCCCGAGGAGCCGCAGCAGCCCCGGCCCCGGTGGCGCGCCGAGGACCCGTTCCGCGTACCGGGCGGTGTCCCGCAGCCCGAGCGGCGGCAGGGTGAGCCGGGTGGCGCCGGCGTCGGTGAGGGCCGCCCCGGCACGGGCCAGGGGGCGGCCGGGGGCGCTGCGGACGGCGGTGGCAAGGAGCAGCGGGCGGCGCCCCGCGGTCTCGGTGAGCCGCCGCCACACCAGCAGGCTGGCCTCGTCGGCGCCGTGCAGATTGTCCAGGACGAGGACGACGGGGGCGCCCCGGCACAACTGGGCGATCAGGCGGAAGACATGGCGCAGCGCGACGGAGGGATGGCCGCCGGGCGCGGTCCCGGCGGCGAGTGCCGCCCGCCGGATGCGGTCGGTGGGCGCATGGGGTTCCAGGCAGTCGAGCAGAGCGCCGAGCGGGGTGGGGCACAGTTCACGGGCGGCCCCGGTGAGCACCCGGCAGCGCAGCCGTTCGGCCTCCCGTACGACGAGGGAGAGCAGGGCGGTCTTCCCGGCGCCCGGTTCGCCGTCCACGAGCAGGCTTCCGCCGCGGCCGGCCGCGGCCTCCTTCACCAGTTCGCGGACGCGGCGGACCTGGGCCTCCCGGCCGGTGGGGACGGGGTCCCCGCTGTGGTGTGCCACGTACGCGCTCCTCATCGCGGCGGATCCGGACGGGCCGCGGCGGTCTCCCGGTGGTCCCGGTGCCGTGCCTCGGTGGTGTCCGGGGTGTGCCGTCGAGTACGGACCCGCCGTCCCGGGCGTTCAGCGGGACCGCCGTGCGCGGACGTGGCGCCCGTCACGGCGCCGCCCCGGGCCCCCTCAGCCGAGGGTCCCGTACTCCTGGAGGACCCGGCGCAGGGCACGCAGTGCGTAGTAGGTACGGGACTTGACGGTACCCGGGGGGATGCCGAGCGCGTGGGCCGCCTCGCTCACCGACAGGCCCCGGAAATAGACCTGGAGGAGCACCGCGCGGTGATCGGGGGTGAGCCGGGCCAGCGCGGCCTGGACGTCGAGCGCCTGGATGGAGGGCTCGATCGGGTCCTCGGCGGGGATCAGGGAGTTCTCCACCCCGTGGACGGCCTCCCGGGCGCGGGAGAGCCGGGCGCGGCGGGCGTCGATGGCGAGCCGGCGGGCGACCGTGAAGAGCCAGGGCCGCATGGACTCATGACGGGTGTGCAGGGCCTCGGGGTGGCGCCAGGCGCGGATCATGGTTTCCTGGAGCAGATCCTCGGCGCGCTGGGTGTCGCCGTAGGTCAGCCCGAGTAAGAGGCCGAACACGGCGCGTCCGTGTTCGCGTTGGAGCTGCGCGAGTTCCTCCTCGGTGGCACGCTCGGGGGCGGTCGGGGCGGCCTGGTGCGGGGCGGGTGCGGTCACGACTGCGCTCCTCGTCTGGCGTCGAGCACTGTACGGTCGTTCAGTTGTCGGGGGTTCGGACAGCCTGCGTCGGGTGGGGTGCACCGGATATCCGCCGACTGGCGGAGTTGGCAGGACCCGTCGGCCAGCGGTCGAGCGGACGGCGGTGACCGTTCGCCGCAGGGACGAGTGGTCGAGCGGTCGGCGGTGAACCCTCCGCTCCCCCCGTACGTGTCACAACCGCAGCCACCACCGCCCCGCGCCCGACCGCCCCGCGCCAGGGGGGCGCACCCACACGGCGCGAATCCGCGAACCCGCTGCTGGGGCGGTATACGCGGGACCTGACCCGAGGGCCGTCCGCCCCCTGCCCCCACCACCTCGGCGAACGGCCGAACGGTCCGCCGGGGCGGACCGTGGGGCACGTCCCCATACGGAAAGGCTCCGACGCCGGGTCAGGGTCGGAGCCTTCCGTCATCGCACCGTCATCGCACCGGTGCGGCACCGGTGCCGTACCGGCCGTGTCGTACCGGCCGTGTCGTACCGGCCGTGTCGTACCGGCGGTGTCGCCCGTGTCAGCGGCGGACCCGGGGCATGCCCAGGCCGATCCAGGAGATGATCTCCCGCTGGATCTCGTTGTTCCCGCCGCCGAAGGTGAAGATCACGGCGGAGCGGTAGCCGCGTTCCAGTTCGCCGTGGAGGACGGCGCCGGGGGAGCCCTCCTTGAGGGGGCCGGCGGCGGCGGTGATCTCCAGGAGCCAGGCGTAGACGTCGCGGCGGGTCTCGGAGCCGTACACCTTGACGGCGGAGGCGTCCTGGGGGCTCAGGGCGGACTGCTGGAGGGAGCTGACCATGCGCCAGTTCAGCAGCTTCATGGCGTCGAGGCGGGTGTGGGCGCGGGCGAGGCGGGTGCGGACCCAGGGGAGGTCGATCACCCGGCGGCCGTCGGTGAGCGGGGTGCGGGCCGCCCAGTCGCGGACGTCGGCGAGGGCCCGCAGGGCGACGGTGCCATGGGCGGCGAGGGTGACCCGCTCATGGTTGAGCTGGGTGGTGATCAGCCGCCAGCCCTGGTTCTCCTCGCCGACCCGGCGGGAGGCGGGGACCCGGATGCCGTCGTAGTAGCTGGCGGTGGTGTCGTGGGAGGCGAGGGTGCGGATCACGGTGCAGGAGTAGCCGGGGTCGTCGGTCGGCACCAGCAGCATGGTGATGCCCCGGTGCGGCGGGGCGTCGGGGTCGGTGCGGACGGCGAGCCAGACCCAGTCGGCGGTGTCGCCGTTGGTGGTCCAGATCTTCTGTCCGTGGACGGTGTAGTGACCGGTCTCGGCGGAGCCCTCGCGGACGGCCCGGGTGGTGAGGGCGGCCAGATCGGTCCCGGCGCCGGGCTCGCTGTAGCCGATGGCGAAGTCGATCTCGCCGGAGAGGACCCGGGGCAGGAAGTACGCCTTCTGTTCCGCCGTACCGAAGCGCATCAGGGTGGGGCCGACGGTGTTGAGGGCCATCAGCGGCAGCGGCACCCCCGCCTGGGCGGCCTCGTCGAAGAAGATGAACTGCTCGACGGGGCCGAGTCCGCGTCCGCCGTACTCCTTGGGCCAGCCCACGCCGAGCCAGCCGTCGGCGCCCAGCCGGCGCAGGGTGGCGCGGTAGAAGCGCTTCTGTTCGGCGGGGTCGGCATGGCGGGCGTAGGCGTTGTCCGGCACCAGGCCGGCGAAGTAGGCGCGCAGTTCGGCGCGGAGCTGCTGCTGTGCGGAGGTGTAGGCGAGGTGCACGGCCCCTCCAGGGTCCAGTGGTCCGGCCCGGCGGTGTCCCCGGCGCGCGCACACGGTAGAACGTGTTCCAAGAATGCGGAAGGGTTCCGGGAACGCGGAGGGGGCGGGCCCGGGAGGGCTCCCGGGTCAGCCGGTGGGGCGCAGCAGCAGGAGCGCGGTGTCGTCGCCGCGCCGCTCACGGACCTCGGGCGGCCCGAGGAGCAGATCGGCGAGTTCTTCGAGGGACCGTTCGGGGGCGGCCGAGGAGAGCAGGCGGGCGAGGGCGGCGAGGGCGTCGTCGATATCGGTGTCCGGGGTCTCCACCAGCCCGTCGGTGTAGAGCACCAGGACGGCCCGGGGCGGCAGCGGGAGCCAGGTGGTGGGGTAGACGGAGCGGGCGTCGACGCCGAGCAGCGGGCCGCCGGTCAGTTCCAGTACCCGGACCGTGCCGTCGGGGTCGCGCAGCAGCGGCGGGGGGTGTCCGGCGCGGGCGATATGGGCGGCGTGTCCGGTCAGATCGAGGCGGAGGTGGATACAGGAGGCCAGCAGATCCGCCTCCAGGTCGATCAGCAGCCGGTTGGTGGACTCCATCACCTGGCCGGGCGGCTGGCCGACGGCAGTGTACGCGCGGACCGCCGTACGGACCTGGCCCATGAGGGCGGCGGCGGTGACATTGTGGCCCTGGACGTCCCCGATGACGGCCCCGGCGCCCCGGCCCAGGGCGACGAGGTCGTAGAAGTCGCCGCCGATGTCCATGCCCTGGGTGCCCGCGAGATAGCGGCCGGCGGCCTCCAGGCCGGGGATCGCGGGGAGGGAGTGCGGCAGCAGGGCGGACTGGAGGCCATGGGCGAGCCGGTGCTTGGTGTCATAGAGCCGGGCGCGCTCCAGGGCCTGGGCGAGGAGCCCGCCGAGTCCGGTGAGGACGGCGCGTTCGTCGGTGGTGAAGCGGTGTTCGCGGTCGAAGCCGAGCACACAGGTGCCCACCGGCCGTCCGGAGGCGATCAGCGGGAGATAGGCCCAGGCGTGCAGGCCGTCGGGGGTGGCGTTGCGCTCGGGATAGACCCGTTCCAGCTCCGCCCGGGACTCGAAGAACGACGGGACACCGGTGACCAGCGCCTGGGCGCCGGGGAGCGGGGCGGAGAGGGGGACGCCGTCGAACCGTTCGACGAGATGGGGGTCGCGGTAGCCGCGGTGGCCGAGGACCCGGAGGCGGCCGTTCTCCGAACCGAGCATCACCAGGGCGCTGCCGCCGAGCGAGGGCATGATCTCGTCGGCGACCAGGTCGATCACATCGGAGACGGAGACGGCCTCGGTGAGGGCGATGGCCAGATTGGCGATATGGGCGATGGTGACCAGCCGGGCGGGGCTGCGCTCGGAGGTGGGGCCGCGTTCGGGGGCGGGTCGCGGGGGCGACTCCGGATCGGCGGCCGGGTCGGCGGGCGGGGCGGCGGTGACCGTGGTGACGGCCGGATGGGCCGGGGTGATCTGGACGGTGAGGCCGTCCCGGCCGGGGTGGAGCCGGAAGTCCAGCCAGTCCCGGGGCGGGCGGAGCGCGGTGAACTCCATGGTCTCCTGGCTGAGCAGGGCCGCGCGGTAACGGTCCTCGTACACCGGGTCGTTCAGCCACGGTACGGCGGTCCACAGCACCCGCCCGGTCAGCCAGGTGACATCAACGCCGAGCAGTTCACCGGCGGCCGGGTTGGCGCAGGTGACCAGGGCGTTCACATCGAGGGCGCAGATGCCGTCCGGCAGTCGGAGGAGGGTGCGCAGGGCCTCGCCCCGGTCGCCGCCGCACTCGGGGGACTCCATGCCGAGGAACTGGGGCTCCTCGGCGGGCCCGGGGTCGCGGACGGCGCGGCGCAGCCGGCGGGCCAGCCGCTCGCAGGCGTCGGTCAGCCGGGCCAGCTCGGCCGGGGAAAGTGCGGCGGGATGGGAGACGGGCCAGGTCAGATAGACCGCGCCGAGAATGTCGTCACCGTCGGTGAGCGGCAGTGCGGCAAAGCGGTACTGGTACGGGAGGGCCACCGCGATCCGGGGGTAGCGGCGGGCCATCTCCTCCTCGTCGGCGACCCAGACGAGGCGGCGTTCGCGGACCGCGTCGGCGACGGGGAGGGGGGAGGCGAGGGAGATCCGCTCCCAGGGGGTGGTGAAGGAGCGGGGCAGTCCGGCCTTGACGGCCATGTCGAGGACGGGGACGGGGCGCCGGGCGCCGCCCTCGGGGAAGCCGGTGCCGCCGCCCGAGGGGCCGGTCCCGCCGCCGGAACGGTCGGTGCCGCCCGGGGGGCCCAGGGGCGCCACGCCGGGCGGGACGGCAGGGGACGGACCGGCTGGACCGGACGGACCGTGCGGACCGACTGGACCGGCCAGGTCGGCCAGGTCCGATCCGGGCAGAACGGCTCCCAGCGGCGCGGACCCGGGCGGCGCGGATCCGGGCGGTGCGGCCTCCTCCAGCGCGGCGGTCAGCAGATACAGCGCGCCCGAGTGGGCGTGCAGATCGTCCATCATCCGCGCCAGCGCGAGCGCCAGCACCGGCCGCACCGCCTGGGGCTCCCCGCCCGCCGCTCCCGCGGCGGAAGGCTGCGGCCCGCCCATGGCGTGACCACCTCCTCTCCCCGGGGCTCCCGGGGCTCCCCCTCAGGCTGCCGGGTGCCGCGCCTTCTCGCACGGCGAGCCCGGGAACGCACCCCTCACCGCGCCCCTGCCGGGCCGGGTCCGGCCCGTCACCGGCGGTGTCACCCGCTCCGCCCCGGCCCCCCGGAACCCACCGCACCGGGCGCGATCGTCACCACCGTGGACCGGCTGTGACCGGAGACGGTGACGGTCAGGGTCACCTCCCCCGCCCGCAACCCGGTGAGCACCCCGGTCGCGGGGTCGAAGGCGGCCCGGTGCCGGGCGCGGGCCTCACCCGGCGGGCCGATGTACAGCCCCCGGGAGCCCGTCCAGTCGACACCGAGCGGGAACGCGGCGGGTACCTCCCGTACCCCCTGGAGGACTGTGGCACGGACCGGCCCCGAGCCCTGGACGGGCAGGGAGTCCGGCGCGGCCAGGGTGAGCCCGTCGGTATGGGCGCGGGTGTGCGCGGAGAGCCAGTCGGGCCCCCGGTGTCCGGGCCGGTGCCGGGCGGCGGCCCGCTCGGCGGGGGCGATCTCGTCCACGCCCAGCAGGGTCCAGCCGGTGAATCCGCCCTCATGGGCGGGGCCCGCGGGGGTCTTCCCGGAGTTCCCGTTGATCAGATACGGCACTCCGTCCACCCGTTCGGCGTGGAAGACGCCCACATGTCCGCCGATGAACGCCGCGCCCTTGCCGGTGGTCCGGCGGAAGTCGGCGAGCCACCGTTCGAGCAGCGCGGCCTCCTTGCGGTCGCCGAGCTGACTGCCCTGCTGCGGGGTGGGATCGCGCGGCGGGACATGCTGGACCACCAGGACCGAGCCGATGTCCGGATCGGCCGCCGCCGCGTCCAGCCGCTCCCGCAGGGCGGCGATCTGGGCGATCCCGCCGCCGCGCAGGGTCAGCCGCGAGGTGTCGAGGGTGAGCACCCGGGTGCCCCGGTGGTCGATGACCCGGTGCGCGGGGCCGAACTCGGCGATGAAGTCGTCGATCCGTCCGCCCATCACCTCGTGGTTGCCCGGGATGTAGTACCAGGGCACCTCGCCGCCCAGCTCCGCTTCGAGGACCCGGCGGGCGAAGGCCAGGTCGGCGGGGCTGCCCTCGTCCACCAGATCTCCGTTGACCAGCAGGAAGTCGGGGCGGGCCGCCCTGATCTCGCGCAGGGTGCGCCGGGCCTGGCGCACCTGGAGGCTGTCGGGGTCCCGGGCGACGAACTGGGCGTCCGACATCACCGCGAAGCGCCAGTCCCGGCGGGCGGTGGCCGCCGCCCCGGTGATCAGCGGATCGATGACCCTCGGTGGTGGGGGCAGCTCGACATCGGGCGGCACCTGGGCCACCAGACCGTCGATGACGATCCGCCCGGTGTACTGGCGGGCGGCGGCCGTCTCGGCGAGATAGAAGCGGTGCACGGCGAGGGGGACCGGCGCCGCCTGCGGCACCGCGAAGGTCACCTGCCGCCAGCCGGTCCAGGTGACATAGGGCCCGCGCAGCAGCTGATCGGAGCCGGTGGCGTCCTTGAGGTGGAGGGTGGGCCAGGCGCCGCGGCCGTCGCCGTGGATCCAGAGGGTGAACGACTGGGGCGCGCCGGGGACGGGGAGGGGCCGGGGCGGATGGGCGTAGGCGGCCCGGGTGGCGGTCGAACGGCCGAAGTCATAGGTGAGTTCCAGACCGGTGCCGCTGTGGCCGTCGGGGGTCGCGGCGACCGAGCCGTCGGCCCGTGCCTGGCTGAAGGTCCACTGCCCGGCGTCCTCGAAGTCGGCGACGGGTCGCTGGGCGAGTCCGGCGACGACGGCGAGGGTGGTGGTCGCCCCTCCGGCCGACACGGTGATCCGGCCCGCGGCGCCGGGGGCGCGGGAGGTGACGGCGAGGGAGCCGGCCCCGTCGTCACGGATGTCGAACAGCTCCGGGTCATGGCCGATCCGCAGATCGGAGACCTCCACCGGGGCGCTGTCACCGTCGGTGTCGAAGCCGACGACACCGAACCGGCCGGTGGCGCCCGCGCCCGCGAGGGAGAGCCGCCGGGTGGTGGGGGCGATCCGGGTGAGGTCGTCCAGGACGGTCAGCTGGATCCGGCCCCGGGCGCGGGCGCGCTCGGCGGTGACCACGGCGGTGCCGCCACGCCGCGCCCGGAAGGTGCCGTCCGCGCTCACCCGGCCCACCGAGGGCCGCAGCGAGCGCCAGTGCGGGGCCCCGGCGGCGGGGCCATGGGTCTCGTCGTGTCCGGCGGCGGTGAGCCGGCGGGTGAGCCCGGGGAAGACCCGGTCGGGCCGGCCGCCCCGGACGGGGTCGGCGGTGGGGGCGGCGAGCGCGGGGATCCGGGTGGTGACCCAGTAGCCGCGCAGCCGCCCGCTGCCGTCGGGCGCGGTGAGGGCGAGACCGTTGGGTACGGTGCGCTCGCTGCCGTCGGACGGGCTGTTCTCCACCTGGAGGGTGTCGCTGCCGGGGGTACGGGCGAGCAGCGTCGAGGAGCCGCCGCCGTCGAGGTTGAGGGCGTTGTGGGCGCCCGCGCGGCGCATCATGACCCCCAGTTCGGTGAGGGTCACCCCGCCGCTGTCGGCCTGGCGTCCGTCGACGGTGAGGACGGTCATGGCGCGACCGTCCCGGGAGAAGCCGACGGCGGTGCGCGGGGCGGTGGCGTTGTTGCCCTGGCCGTCGTGGTTCTGCGGTACGCCGTCGACGACGAGGAGTTCACGTCCGCCGACCGCCGTACGGGGCACGGGTCCGCCGTCGTCGGTACGGGGGCGGTACGCCATGCCCACCCTGTCCCCCGGGCGGAGCGCGGCCAGCCGGTCGGCGCCGGCCTCCCGCCCGACCAGGACGGTGGTCCCGTCCTCGATGGGCCCGCTGCCCGGCCGGTCGGTGACGGAGACGACGGCGCCGTCGCGGACCAGCGCCTCGGCGACGGGGCGGGCCCGGTCCACGGTGAGGGCACGGTCGGCGCTCCCCCAGGCGGGGGTGTAGGCGCCGATGCCCCCGGCGGGGACGTCGGCGGCGTTGTACGCGGTGAGCGGGTACGGGCCCGAGGGCAGGGTGAGGGTCCCGTCGAAGTAGAGCCGCAGCACCCGTCCGGCGCCGTCGGGGCCGATGCCGACGGCCCGGTGGGCGCCCGGGGCGGGTGAGTGGGTGATCTCGCCCCGGGCGATGCCGGGGCCCTGGGGCGCACCGGTCTGGTTGATGTCGAAGAAGTCGCCGTTGAAGGCGGCGACGGTGCGGCGGCCGGGTCCCGGGTCGTGCCGGGCGGCGAGGGCGGAGACGGTGTCCCGGGCGGCGACCCGGCCCGGGGAGAGGTAGTCGGCGCCTACCCCCCTTGCCCCAGCGCCGTCGAGGTCGACGGAGAGGGTGTCGACCCGTAGCCACTTGTCCGATTCCAGACGGTCGAAGGAGGTCAGGCGGATCCCTGGGGCGATGGGGCGGGCGGTACGGGCGGTCTCGACCCCGTCGCCGTCCACCACGCCCCGCTGCCGGGCGGGGGCGGGGGCGCCGCCCGGGTCGGGGGCGCTGGGCGGCGGGGGTGCGACGGGGCGCAGTACCTCGGCGGGGTTCGCGGGCCGGGGGTCGGCGTCACCGCCGGAGTCCGCGGTGGCCGGGGAGACGAGTCCGGCGGGTCCGATGAGGAGGGCGGCGAGGGCGGCGGTCAGCAGGGTGGCGGCACGGCGGGCACGCGGGGGTGCCGGGTGGTCTCTGCGCACGGGTTCTCCCGGTCGTGGACGGTCGGGCGCATGACACATACGGAGAGCGACGGCTCTCCGGGGACAGGATCCCGGTCGGGGGTCCGCCCGCGCCAGATCCGGGCCCGGACACGCGCGGGCCCGCCGCACATCTGCGGCCCCCGGCCCGCGCGCAGGCGGGAACCGAGGGCCGATGGGCCGAGGGCCGGGGACGAAGGCCAGGGGCGGGTTCAGCGGGGCGGGGCCGGGGGCCCGGCCCCGGGGGCCGGTTCGGATTCGGGGACCGCGTCGGGCTCGGGGTCGGACGCGTAACGGACCCGTACCCACAGCGGCAGCACCACCCAGCACAGCACGAACCAGACGACCATCCCCACCACCAGCCACACCGCCAGCGGGTCATGGAGCACGACCCGCAGGATCAGCAGCAGCGCCGAGGCCATCGTGCCCAGCAGCAGCGCCAGCCCGGCGAGGGTCAGCCGGGAGGCCCAGTCCACCGTCTGCGGCTTCAACCGCCGCCCGGTGAGCAGCCGGTGGAAGGCGACCGGCCCGATGAGCGCCCCGGTGGCCGCTGCGCCGAGCATCACGGTGGCCAGATAGATGCTCCGGTCCACATCGGAGAGTTCGGTGAACCGGGGCTGGAAGACCACGGTGAGCAGAAAGCCGAAGAGGATCTGTACCCCTGTCTGGGCGACCCGGAGTTCCTGGAGGAGTTCGGTCCACCGGCGGTCGGCGCGCTCCTCCTCCGTCTCACTGCGGCCGGCGCCCGTACGGGCGGTGCGGCCGCCTCGTCCGCCCTGGCTCACGCCGCGTCCCGCATGATCTCCCGGCGCAGCCGGTCGCAGGAGTGGTTGATCAGCCGGGAGACATGCATCTGGGAGATCCCCAGGTCCTCGGCGATCCGGCTCTGGGTCATATCGCGGAAGAACCGCATGTAGAGGATTCTGCGTTCGCGCTCGGGGAGGGCCCGCAGCCGGGGTTTGACCGCCTCGCGGTCGATGACGGCGTCCAGGGCCGGATCGGGCCCGCCGAACGCGCCGCCCAGGGTGCAGCCGTCGTCGCCGCCGGTCACCTCCGCGTCCAGGGAGAGGGCGCGGTACGAGCCGATCGCGGCCAGTCCCTCCCGGGTCTCGTCGGGGGTGAGCCCGGCCCGTTCGGCGATCTCCGCCTCCGTGGGGGCCCGTCCGGAGACCGACTGGGCCAGCTCCTGCTGGGCGGCGCGGACCCGGTTGCGCTGGTCCTGGACGCGCCGGGGGACATGCAGGGTCCAGGTGTGATCCCGGAAGTGCCGTTTCACCTCGCCGGTGATGGTGGGCACGGCGAAGCTCGCGAAGGCGCAGCCGCGTGCGGGGTCGTACCGGTCGACGGCCTTGACCAGCCCGAGCGCGGCGACCTGGCGCAGGTCCTCCAGGCTCTCGCCCCGGTTTCTGAACCGCCCGGCGATCCGTTCGGACATGGGCAGCCAGGCGTGCACCAGCTCCTGGCGGAGCGCCTCGCGCTCGGGCCCCTCCGGCAGGGTGACGAACCGGGCGAAGGCGGCTTCGGTGTCGGGCGCGTCCTCGTGGGAGTGCCGGGCGGGCCCGGCCCCATGGCGGGGACGGGCGGTCTGTGCGGTGCTGGTCCGAGTGCGCATCTGCGCGCCACCCCTCTGCGGTGGGGACTGCTCCTGGCGACCGCGGGCCCGGGGGCCGCTCCGGCCGGACCACGGGGATCCGGTCCGGTCCGGTTGTCCCGCGCCGCACCCCCGGGGGCGGCGGGATCCACGGATCCGCGATGTCCCGGGCCCGGGGCGGACGGTACGCCTCCGGTGCCGGCACAGCATGCGGCTGCCCGCGTGCCCCGGTGGCAAACCCGGCCGCTCACGACCCCGGCCGGTGGCGACCCCGGCCGGTGGCGACCCCGGCCGGGGGTCCGCGGGGGCCCTCCGGCGCGGGACCGGGTGGTACGGGCCCGGGGCCGCTGCTGTCTCCATTCTGCTGGTTGTCCCCCGCCTCCGCAGCGGACCGGGCCGTCGGGGGCGGCCGGGCCGGGGCGGCGGGGGCGGCCGGGGCCGGGGCGGCGGGGGCGGCCGGGGCCGGATGGGACGGCGCCCCCGGGGTACCCGGGCGGTGGTACGGACCGGCCGGGCCGGGGCGCCGGTGCCCCGGCCCGGGGAGTGAGCGGAGCCGAAGGAGTGAGACGGGATGAGAGTCGCCTTTCTGGTCGCCCCCGAGGGCATCGAGCAGGTGGAGCTGACCCACCCCTGGCGGGCGGTCCTGGACAGCGGGGGGATACCGGCACTGGTCTCCACCCGGCCGGGGCGGGTCCAGGCGTACGACCATCTGGACCGCGCGGACACCTTCCCGGTGGACGAGACCGTGGGCGCCGTCTCCGCCGACGGCTTCAGCGGTCTGGTGCTGCCGGGCGGGGTGGCCAACCCCGACGCGCTGCGGATGGACGCGAAGGCGGTCGCGTTCGTCCGGGAGTTCTTCGACACGGGCCGTCCGGTGGCGGCGATCTGTCATGCGCCGTGGACCCTGATCGAGGCGGATGTGGTGCGGGGGCGGCGGCTCACCTCCTGGCCCAGTCTGCGGACGGACATCCGCAACGCGGGCGGTGTCTGGGTGGACGAGGCGGTACGGATCTGCCGGGACGGCCCCAACACCCTGATCACCAGCAGGAAGCCGGCGGATCTGCCGCTGTTCTCGGCGACGGTCACCGAGGAGTTCGTCCGGCGCCCGGCCCACCACGGGGCGTGAGCACACCCCCGGGGCACAACCCCCCGGGGCACGGGCCGGGGACACCGGGACCGGGGGTTACGGGGCGGGGTTACGGGACCGGGGGTTACGGGGAGTGCGCGGGCGCACCCGTCAGGACGCGGCCCGTCACTCCCTCGGGGTACGCGCACGGGCGCCGCTGCGGGTCCGGCCCGAGGAGACCGGGCGCTCCGGATGGCGGCGCAGATATTCCTCCTCCAGCTCCGCCATCCGGGTGGTGTGCGCGGCGAGCGCGGCCGGGGAGGCGTGCAGCAGGGTGTCGTGCCGGCTGCGGTGGATGTTCTCCAGTTCCTTGATCAGTTCATGCTCCTTGAGGCGAGCGGCGTCGACGCCCCGGTGCTGGTTATCGGGCTCCGTCATGGCGGCCGTTCTCCTTCCGTGCGCGTTCCGTGCGCCTTCGGTGCGCCTTCCGTGCCGGTGTTCCGTGCGGGTGTTCCCGACGCCTGGGCGGGTACCCGCTCGGTTGCGCACCATCCGGCCCGTCCCCGGGGCACCGCGCAACCCGGGGCGGGCCGCCCCGGGCGCGGCGCCGACCGGCCGGGTGCGTCGCGGGGCGGTGCGTGAGTCGCGGGGCGGCGTCGGCGGGGGCAGGATGGGGCCGGGTCCCGTGGTCACCGTGGAGCGGCCGCCGCCCCCGGCGCCGACCGGGGTACGGCGCCCCTGTCCCCCGGTCGGCGCCGCACGACACCCCCGGACCACCTCCAGGACATGAGGGCGATGAACGAGACCACCGACCCGGCCACGGCGCCGGGGATGACATCCAGTGCCGCGAAGGCCGGGGCTCCCTGCTGGGTGAGTCTCATGGCCCGGGACCTCACCGCGTCGCAGGACTTCTACGGAGCGGTGCTGGGGTGGGACTTCCGCCCGGGTGAGCTGGGTGACGGTTTCAGTGTCGCGCTGCTCGACGGGTCGCCGGTGGCGGGCATCGGCGCGCTGGCCCGTACCCTCCAGGTCGCCGTGGCCTGGACGCCGTACTTCGCCACCCCGGACGCCGATGTGGCGGCCTCGCGGATCCGGGAGCGCAGCGGCACGGTCGCGGTCGGGCCGCTCGCCTTCACCCTGGGCCGGGGCGCGCTGGCGGCCGACCGGGACGGGGCGGTCTTCGGCATCTGGGAGGGGGCGCTCATCCCCGACTGGCAGTCGGGGCACAAGGACGCGCCCGCGTGGCTGCTGCTGCGGACCCGCAACGCCTTCGACGCCGCGATCTTCTACGGAGAAGTGCTGGACTGGGCGAGCGATGGGCCCGGTGGCTGCGAGGTGACCTATGAGAACGAGGAGGTCGTCCTGTTGAACCGGGGTCATGTACTGGCCCGGCTGGGCTCGGGAGCCCGCGGTGCCGCCCCCGACCCGATGGACCGCCCCCGCTGGGACGTCCACTTCCCGGTGGACGACGTGGATCTGACGGCACGTGCGGCCGAGGACCGCGGCGGCACGGTGCTGGGCCGGCACCGGACGGCGAACGGCCGGGACGAGGTGGCCGTCAGCGACCCCGACGGCGCTCTCTTCACCCTGATCAGCCGCTGAACGCCCCTTACACGCCGGGACGTTGATCATTTCCGGCCGATCTTTGCGACTACCCTGTATTGTCATGGACTGGACGGAAGTGGCAACGGTCGGCACGGGGTACGCATTACTGCTGACAACGCTGTTCATGGCGATCGTGATCGGCGGACTGATGGTCGCGCCGGACTCCCTGCTCCATGACTGTCCACCTGCCATCCGGGAGCGCCACGGCCCGCAGAGCCCCCGGGGCAGACGCACCGCCGGGGTGATGGGGCTGCTCAACACCGCGGCGATGATCGGCGTACCGGTCCTGGGCGTCCTGGATCTGCACGGCCGCACCGGGGGCACCCTGGGTTTCTGGCCCCCGTTCGCCCTGGGGGCGATCGGCTTCCTCACCCTGACCCTGGTGGACCTGGTGGTCCTGGACTGGTGGCTCTTCTGCACCGTACGGCCCCGGTTCATGGTGCTGCCGGGCACGGAGGGGATGGCCGAGTACCGCGACTACGGATTCCACTGGAAGGTCCTGACCCCTCGGCCGGTCCCGTGGCCCCTGCTGATGATCCCCGGGTACGGGGCGGTGGTCGGCGCGGTGTCCGTGGTGGCGGAGGCGGTCGCCGGCTGGTGAAGCGCCACCGGTGAAGCGCCGCGCGCGCTACGGACGCGGCTCCGGGTCCGCGCCGGTTTCGGGGTCCGCGCCCGGGTCCGGGTCGGGCGGTCCGGGTGCGGTGGGTGTCGCGGGCGGGGTCGGGGTCCCTGGTGCGGTGGGCGCCTCGGGGGGTGCGACCTCCGCCCACACCACCTTGCCGCCGCCCTCCAGCGGAGTGGACCCCCAGCTCCGGGCGAGCCGTTCCAGGATCACCAGACCGTGGCCGCCGGGCAGGGTGACCGCGCTGGGCCGGACCCGGGGCGGCTCGGAGCCGGTGTCCGCGACCTCGATCCGCAGCGCCTCGGGCGTATGCCGCAGCACCAGACCGGTCGGCCCGTCCGCGTGCAGACAGGCGTTGGTGACCAGCTCGGAGACGATCAGCAGGACATCGTCGCAGGGCTCACGGCCGACGCTCGCCCAGCCCCAGTCGGCGAGAGCGCGCGCGGTGAAGTCGCGCGAGCGGGCGACCGTGCCCCGGACACCGGACAGCGTCAGCCGCCGTGTCTGGCTCTGCCTCCGGAGGCCAGTGCCCATCCGTTCCTCCGCCGTGACCGCTCCCGGTGCTCCTTCGCTCCCGCCCGCCGCGCTCTGTCGAGCGTGACAGGGCGCGAGAACCCGCGCCAGCGGGGGCCGGACCGCCCGGGAGGACCGCATGTCCCGACGGTGCCCGCCCCCGCGCGGGTCAAACGCCCCGGCGCGTGATCCGGCGCGGACGGGCGCGGCGCGCAAAGGCGTCACGGAGCGGCGGAGCGCTTCCGGCGCCGGGAGCGCCCGCGCCGCTCGCCCCGCGCCCACTGGCGCACCGCGGCGAGGCGGGGGTGCTTCTCCCGCTGCTCCCGGGCGCTGCGGTCCAGCTCCTCCAGGAGGCGGCGGCTGCGGTGCTCGGGGTCCAGTTCGGCGAGGATCCGGTCGGCCTCGGCCAGCAGCGCGC
This sequence comes from Streptomyces sp. NPDC000594, assembly GCF_040299965.1. NCBI lineage: Bacteria > Bacillati > Actinomycetota > Actinomycetes > Kitasatosporales > Streptomycetaceae > Streptomyces > Streptomyces sp. NPDC000594. Next base: position 44,820 of record NZ_JBEPCY010000016.1, read on the forward strand.
CCGCCAGCTGCCAGTGGCGCGGGTCCCGGCGGATGCCCTCCAGCAGCGGTCCGGCCACCCGCTCCCGGGCGGCGACGGCCCCGGCGAGCCCCTCGGTCAGCCGTCGCTCCGCCTCCTCGGCCCGTTCGCTGACCTGGCTGGTGACCAGCGCGGCAAAGCTCACCAGGGCGTCCCCCGTCCGGGAGAACAGCTCCTCGAAGGCCCGGGCCACCTCGTCGTCGAAGAGCCGTTCACCACCGCGCCCCTTGGCCAGGTCGGTGAGGGTACGGGCCATCACCCGCAGCACCACCGCGCAGATCTCCAGGGTGTCCAGGCCGGTCCGCAGCACCACCCGGTTGAGCAGCCCCTCACGGACCCGGGGGTTGAGCCGCAGACTGTCCTCGGCCTGCCGCAGCGACGCGTCGACCTCCGCGATGTCGTTGTCGAGCCGGCGGGCCTCGTACAGCCGCTGCTCGTACCGGACGACCGTCCCCGCCGCCGGGGGTCCGGGGGCGCTCAGGCCCTCCCCCATGTCCAGGAGCAGCCGGCGCATCCGCCGGGAGAGACCGCCGATGGACTCCCCGGCGCTGCCCACCCAGACGGGGGGAAGCAGCACATTGAAGAGGAGTCCGACGGCCGCGCCGATCAGGGTCTCCAGGACCCGGTCCCAGGCGGTGTCCGCCACCCGGGTGACGCCGAGGACCAGCATGGCGCTGATGGCGACCTCGGGGACGAACTCGCCCACCCGGACCAGATATCCCACCACCAGGGAGGCCAGGATGATCAGTCCCAGGCTCCACCAGGAGAGCCCCACCAGCAGGCTGAAGGCGCTGGCGATGAGGACGCCCGCCACCACGGAGTTCACCCGCCGGACGCTGGTGGTGAGGGTGGAGTAGAGGGTCACCTGGACCACGAGCAGGGCGGTGAGGGGTGCGGTGAGCGGGGCCGGTTCATCGCTGAGCCAGAGGGCGGCGGCATAGGCGAGGGTCGCGGCGGCGGTCGCGCGCAGGGTCTGGACGACCGCGGGCTCATGGAGGTACCGCCTGAGCGGTCCGGCCGACGCGGCGCGGGCCGGATGTCGTGTCTCGGCCACCGCCGCCCCCGTCTGTCTCCGGACAGGTCCCAGGGCCGGATGGGGGTGCGGGCGGCCCGGGACGGCCGCCTTCCCGGTCTCCGGCGGCATCAGCCTAAGCCCGTTCCCGCCGGGGTGCTCCCCGTGCGCGGGCCGGGTTTCCCGCCGGGCGCTCCGCACGCTCCCCGTACGCGGGCGGGTCGGGTCGCCGGGGTGCCGCCCGGGGCGGGGCGGGCGAGAGTGGGAGGGGCACGGGCGGTACGGCGCCACCGCGAGGGACCCGGCTCCGGTACGAGCGGCACGGCTCGGATACGGGCGGGGGCGTTACGGGCGGGGTACGCGCCGGGAAGGAGCGGCATGGAGCCGGTGGAGGCGCTGGACCGGATCGCGTTCCTGCTGGAGCGCTCCCTGGCCGAGACCTATCGGGTACGGGCCTTCCGTACCGCGTCGGCGGCGCTCGCCGGGCTGACCGCCGATGAGATCGCCGACCGGGCGGCCTCCGGGGCGCTGGAACGGATCAAGGGCATCGGCCCGAAGACGGCCGCCGTGGTGCGCGAGGCGGTCGCGGGCGAGGTGCCGGAGTATCTGCGGGGGCTGGAGCGGGAGGCGCTGGAGTCATGGCCGGGCGCGGCGGGCGGACAGGCGCTGCGGGCCCTGCTGCGCGGCGACTGCCATCTCCACTCGGACTGGTCGGACGGCGGCAGCCCGATCGAGGAGATGGGCCGCACGGCACGGGCGCTGGGCCATGAGTGGGCGGTCCTCACCGATCACTCGCCGAGGCTGACGGTCGCCCGGGGGCTGACGGCGGAGCGGCTGCGGCACCAGCTCGATGTGGTGGCGGAGCTGAACGAGGGCTGGGCGCCGTTCCGGCTGCTGACCGGGATCGAGGTCGACATCCTGGCGGACGGCTCGCTCGACCAGGAACCCGCCCTGCTGGACCGGCTCGACGTGGTGGTCGCCTCCGTCCACTCGGAGCTGCGGATGGAGCCCGCGAGGATGACCCGGCGGATGGTGACGGCGGTGGCCGACCCCCGGGTGGATGTGCTCGGGCACTGCACCGGCCGGCTGCTCATCGGGCGCCGGACGACCGGGCGGGGCCGGCCGAGGACCGCCGAACCCCGGCCGGAGTCACGGTTCGACGCGGAGCAGGTCTTCGGGGCATGTGCCGCCCATGGCACGGCCGTGGAGATCAACAGCAGGCCGGAGCGGCTGGATCCGCCCATGCGGCTGCTGGCGGTGGCCGTCGCGGCGGGGGTCCACTTCGCGGTGGACACCGACGCGCACGCGCCGGGCCAGCTCGACTGGCAGATCCTCGGCTGCGACCGGGCGGAACGGGCCGGGGTACCGCCGGAACGGGTGATCAACACCTGGAGCGCCGGGGAGCTGCTCGCCTGGACCGGGAGCACGGGGCCGGGCGGGGCACCCCGGCCCTGACACCGGTGGGGCGCCCGGGACCTGACACCGTCTCACCCGCCGGCACCCGCATCCGGTACGGGGAGTGGCCGGGGGAACCGGGGGTAGGCGCCCGGACATGACGGTCGCGAAGACAAGTGTGCTCGTACTGGACTGCGCGGAACCCCTGGAACTGGCCGAGTTCTACGCCGCCCTGCTCGGGGCGGAGATCCACCGGGGCGACGACCCCGACTTTGTGGAGATCATCGGCCATCGCGGGGTCCATCTCGCCATCCGCAGGGACCTCGGCCACGCCCCGCCGAGCTGGCCCCGCCCCGAGGACTCGCTCCAGTCCCATCTCCGCATCCTGGTGGGCCGGGACGATCTGGACGAGGCGGAGCGGGAGGTGGTGGGGCTGGGGGCGCGCCCGGTGGAGACCGGTGAGAGAGGCGGCCCGCGCGAGGTCCGCCGCTACTCCGACCCGGCGGGCCACTCCTTCTCCCTCGCGGTCTCCCCGGCGCCGGTCACCGCCCCGCCCTCCCCCGACCACCGCTGAGCGGCACCGGGCGGGTGCCCGGGCGGTCCGGGAGGGTTTCCCGCCGGCCGGCCGGTACGGGAGGACTCCGCGCGGGGCCATGGGCGGTGCGCCGCTGACGGCGTGCGGTTCATCGATGCCGAGCCCCTGGCCCCCTCCCCTGCCCCTGACCCTGCCCCCGGAGATGCCCTGGGCATAAGCGGTCGGCAAGTGGGGTCCACAGCAGGCCCGGTGGGGCTACGCTGGCGACCCATGTCGCAGAACGGCCGTCCGTTGCCGCGCGAGGACGGTCCGGGGGCCGCGATCGTCGTCGGTGCGTTCACCCTGCCGCCGGACATCTGGCAGTCGGCCCACCGGCGCCCGGACCACCGGCTGGCGCGGGTGCCCGACGGGCTGCTCGCGGTCCGGACGGGAGCGGGCGCCTGGCTGCTGCCGCCGTCGACGGCGCTGTGGATCCCCGCCGGAGTGCCGCACGCGACCGCCGTTCTGACGGATCCCGCCGCGCCGGTCCGGATGCCCGCGATCGATCCGGCGGCCGGTCCCGGGAGCTGGTCCGAGCCGACACCGGTCCGGGTGGGGCCGCTGCTCGGCGCGCTCATCGACCATCTGGACGGCGCCGGGCCGCCGCCCGAGGCCCGCCGTCGGGCGGAGGCGGTCGTCCTCGATGTCCTGGAACCCCTGCCGGTGATAGCGGTCTCCGCGGGTGAGCCCCGCGACCCCCGGGCCCGTGCGGTGGCCCGGGGGCTCGCCCTCGACCCCAAGGACAGCCGGGGCCTGGCCGCCTGGGGCCGCGAGGTGGGCGCCAGCGCGCGCACCCTGGCCCGGCTGTTCATCGCGGAGACCGGCCTGACCTTCGGCCAGTGGCGGGAACGGCTGCGGATGCAGGCGGCGATGCCGCTGCTCGCGAGCGATCTGCCGATCGAGGCGGTGGCCCGCCGGGTGGGCTACGGCTCCGCCAGCTCCTTTGTCGCCGCCTTCCACCGGATCGTGGGCCTGACGCCCCGGCAGTACTTCCCCTGACGGTACGGGCGCCGCCCCCGCAGGACACCGGTCCACCGCCCTGCCCGGGCCCGGCCCTGCGCGGTGCTGCCCGGTGCTGCCCGGTCCTGTCACCCGATCGATGGATATTTCCCCTTGGTCATGGATCATCCCGATACCGTCGGGGAATGACGTCCGGTCAGTACGAGTACATCCACCCCTGCTGCCCCACCTGCCCTCCCATGCCCCTGCTGTGGCGGGACACCAGCACGGCCACCTGGGCGCACCCGGACCGATGGCGGTGGTACTGCTCCGGGTGCCGCGCCTTCTGGATCCCGACCGACGAGGACCGGCGGTATCACGAATGGGCCACCCGGAGGCTCACGCCCTGTCCGGTGTGAATCCACCGGCCGCCCCGGCCGCCCGGGCACTCCGGGCGCGCCGACCGACCGCCCGCGTGCTCAAGGAACCCGCGGGCCCCATCGCCCCCCGATCGCCGGGGAGATCGCACGGTGGCGCGTCCGGCGTGCGGACCGCGCCATGTCGTGAGGCGGTCGTCCCGCGTCCCCTTCCGCCGCGTTCGCTCCTCACGGACACTCCATCGGCGTGCTCCAACTCCCCCGGACCGAAACCCCTGAGGAGCGATCCCATGGCAGATGTCAATCGCCGCCGGTTTCTTCGGACAGCCGGAGCGACCGCGGCCTTCACCGCGCTCTCCGGGAGCATCGAGCGGGCCGCCGCCCTTCCGGCGCAGGGCCGTCACGGCACCATCGAGGATGTCGGGCACATCGTCGTCCTGATGCAGGAGAATCGTTCCTTCGATCACTACTTCGGCGCGCTGAGGGGAGTCCGCGGCTTCGGCGACCCCCGGCCGTTCGTCCTCGGCTCCGGGAAGCCCGTCTGGCACCAGCCGGACGGAGCCCGGGAGGTGCTGCCGTTCCGCCCGGACAGCGACGACCTCGGGATGCGGTTCATCGCGGGCCTCGCCCACAACTGGCCGGACGGCCAGCTCGCCCGGAACAACGGCCGCTGCGACCGGTGGATCCCGGGGAAGTCCGTCCGGACGATGGCCCATCTCACCCGCGAGGACATCCCGTTCCACTACGCCCTCGCGGACGCCTTCACCGTCTGCGACGCGTACCACTGCTCCTTCATCGGTGCCACCGACCCCAATCGCTACTACCTGTGGTCGGGACATACCGGCAACGACGGCCGGGGCGGCGGGCCCGTCCTCGGGAACGAGGAGGTGGGGTACGACTGGACCACCTATCCCGAGCGGCTGGAGCGGGCCGGGATCTCCTGGAGGATCTACCAGGACATCGGGGACGGTCTGGACGCCGCCGGGCGCTGGGGCTGGATCAAGGACGCCTACCGGGGCAACTACGGCGACAACTCACTGCTCTACTTCAACCAGTACCGCACCGCGCGCCCCGGCAGCCCCCTGTACGACAGGGCGCGGACGGGGACGGACGCCCGCCGGGGCGAGGGGTACTTCGACCGGCTGGAGGCGGATGTCCTGGCGGACACCCTGCCGCGGATCTCCTGGATCATCGCGCCCGAGGCGTTCTCGGAGCATCCGAACTGGCCGGTGAACTACGGCGCCTGGTACATCGCACGGGTCCTGGACGCGCTGACCGCGAACCCCGAGGTGTGGGGGCGGACCGCGCTCTTCGTCACCTACGACGAGAACGACGGCTACTTCGACCATGTGCCGCCGCCCTTCGCCCCGGCCTCCGCCGCGCAGGGCCGCTCCGGGGTGGACGCCGCCCTGGAGAACTTCCCGGGCGGCGGGAAGTACGGCGCGGGCCCCTACGGGCTGGGCCCCCGGGTGCCCACGCTGGCGATCTCGCCCTGGAGCACCGGGGGGTATGTCTGCTCGGAGACCTTCGACCACACCTCGCTGATCCGGTTCATGGAGGCGAGGTTCGGGGTGGCCGAGCCGCAGATCTCGCCCTGGCGCCGGGCCGTCTGCGGCGATCTGACCTCGGCGTTCGACTTCTCGCTGCGCAGGCCCCGACCGGTGCGGCTGCCGGACACCGACGCCTATGAGCCGCCGGACCGCGAGCGGCACCCGGACTATGTGCCGGTGCCGCCGGCCGACCCGGCGATGCCCGTACAGGAGCGGGGCCACCGGCCGGCCAGGCCGCTGCCGTACGCGCCGCTGGTCGACGGGGAGTCGGCACCGGACACCGGGCGGTTCACCCTGACCTTCAGCGGAGGGCCGGGCGCGGGGGCGTGCTTCATCGTCACCGCCGCCGACCGCGACGACGGTCCGTGGACCTACACCACGGCCGCCGGGGGACGGATCTCCGACACCTGGAACCCGGTCCACCCGCAGGACGGGTACGACCTCACCGTGTACGGTCCCAACGGCTTTCTCCGGACCTTCCGGGGGCGGAACACGACGCCGGGGCCCGAGGTGACGGCCCGCCACCGGGCCTCCCGGGGGCTGGAGCTGACCTTCACCAACCCCACCGGGACGACCCGCCTGCTCACCCTCTCCGAGGCCTACGGGGGCGGCCGGCGCACCCTCGCCGTACGGCCGGGGGCGACGGTACGGCACACCGTGCGGCTGCGGGGGCGGCGGCGCTGGTACGACGTGACGGTGGTCTCCCGGGGGGACACCCGCTTTCTGCGGCGGTTCGCCGGGCATGTGGAGAACGGCACCCCGGGGGTGAGCGACCCGGCGACCGTCACCGGCTGACCCGCTCCGCGCCGCCGGACCCGTACCGCCTACCGCCCGTACCGCCGGACCCGTACCGTCCGTATCGCCTCTACCGCCCGTACCGGCGCGCCCCGGCCGTCAGTCGCCGGGGTCCAGGGGGACCGTCCACACCAGACGGGTGCCGCCGGGCGGGGCGGGGGTGACGGTGAGGGTGCCGCCGAGGCGGGTGGCGCGTTCGGTGAGGTTGCGCAGACCGCTGCGGCGGGTGACCGTGGCCGTGTCGAGGCCCCTGCCGTCGTCGGTGACCTGGACGGTGAGGGTGCCCGAGCGCACCAGCAGGGCGACCTCGGTCCGGGCGGCGGCGGCGTGCCGGGCCACATTGGTCAGGGCCTCGCCGAGGACGGCGACGACCTCGTCGGCGACGGGACCGGGGACGGCCGTGTCGATCAGCCCCTCCATCCGCAGCGCGGGCGCGAAGCCCAGGGTGCGGGCCGCGTCCTCCAGGGCGCGTACCGTACGGACCCGCAGCCCCGGCGCCGCCGTGGCGGTCTCGCGCTCCCGCAGCCCGAAGATGGTCGATCGGATGATCTTGATCGTGTCGTCCAGGTCGTCGATGGCCCGCACCAGCCGTTCGGTGGCCTCCGGGTGCTCCACGAAGCGCCGGGCGCTCTGGAGGGTCATCCCGGTCGCGAAGAGCCGCTGGATCGCCAGGTCATGGAGGTCGCGGGCGATCCGGTCGCGGTCCGCGAGCAGCGCCATCTGTTCCGCGTCGCGCCGCCGGTCCGCCAGTTCCAGGGCGAGCGCCGCCTGTCCCGCGAAGCCGGAGAGCGGCGCGGTCTCGGCGTCGGTGAAGGGCGTACTGCCCGCCGCGCGGGCCAGCACCAGCACCCCGCGCGCCTGGCCGGTGCGCCCCACCGGGACGGCGACCGCGGGCCCGTACCCCCGCCAGCGCTCCGCCTCCGGGGCGGACCGCTCGTCCCGGGCGATGTCGGCGACGGTGACCGGCGCGCCCCGCTCCAGCGCCGCCGCCGCGAGGGTGCCGCCCACGGAGGGCGCGGAGCCCCGGTGGACCTCCGCGTCCTCGCCGAGCGCCAGCGCCTCGCGCAGCGCGCCCCCGCGTTCCACCCGGTAGACCACACCGAGTCCGCTGGCGGTGATCCGGCGGGCCCGGTCGGTCATCATCTCCAGGACCTGGATCTCCGAGGCCCCCGACAGCAGTGCGCTGGTGAAGTCCGCGCTCGCCGTCAGCCAGCGCTCCCGCAGCCGTACCGTCTCGAAGAGGCGCGCGTTCTCGATGGCGATCCCGGCGGCCACCGCCAGGGTCGCGAGCACCGCCTCGTCCTCCGCGTCGAACTCGCCGCCCCCGCGTTTCTCGGTCAGATAGAGATTGCCGAAGACCGCGTCACGGACCCGGATCGGCACCCCGAGGAAGGAGTTCATCGGCGGGTGGTGCGCCGGGAAGCCCGAGGAGGAGGGGTGCTGGGCCAGATCGGCCAGGCGCAGCGCCTCGGGGTGGCGGATCAGCTCCCCGAGCAGCCCGTGGCCCGAGGGCGGTTCGCCGATCCGGTGCCGGGTGTCGTCGTCGATCCCGACCGGGAGGAACTGGGCGAGCCGCTGCTCGTCGCCGATGACGCCGAGGGCGCCGTACTCCGCGTCGACCAGGACGACCGCGGCCTCCACGATGCCGCGCAGCACCTGCGGCAGATCGAGTTCCCGCCCGACGGAGAGGACGGCGGTGAGGAGTCCGTTGAGCCGGTCCCGGCTGCCGCGCACCTCGTCGATGCGGGACTGCAACTCGTCGATCAGCTCGTCGAGCCGCAGTCTGGGGAGGCGTTCCCCGCTCCGGGGGCCCATGGCCCGCTCGTCCCCGCCCATCGACCCTCCGTGCTCGTCCGCCCGCCCGTTCGGCCCGTTCCCGGGGCCGGTTCACCGTACCGTCCGACGGAACACACCCGTCCGGCAGGGCCGTTCGGCGCGGGGTCCGTCCCCGCCCGGCCCCTCCGCTCCCGGGGCGGCGCGGCGGATCCTTCTCGTACGGGCCGTGATGGACCCGGTGAGGACGGGCGGGAAGGGGAGGGTGGGCCGGATGAGGACGCTGAGCACGCTGTCGACGGAGCACCGGGGCCGGCTGACGCACATCGCACGGGAGGTCTCCTTCGACCAGGGCACCAGACTCTTCGAGGAGGGCGGGCCCGCGGACTCGTTCTGGATCGTGCGCACGGGTCTGGTGACCCTGGACCTCCGGGTTCCCGGGCGCCGTCCGAGGGTGATCGAGTCGCTCTCCCACGGTGAGCTGGTCGGCTGGTCCTGGCTGTTCCCGCCGTCGCCCTGGCAGATGGGCGCGGAGGCGATGACCCCGGTACGGGCGCTGGAGTTCGACGCGGCCGAGGCCCGGCGGCTCTGCGAGGCGGACCCCTGGTTCGGCCAGGAGGTGGGGATGTGGGTGGGGTCGGTGCTGGCGCGCCGGCTCCAGGCGGCGCGGACCCGGCTGCTCGATCTGTACGCCGCGCCGCGCGTCACCGGCGTCCGGGGATAGCGCCGGACGGGGACAGCGCCGGGTCGGGACCGGCGGGGCACCCGCGGGGGCGGCCGGGCAGGATGGGGACGTTCGGCCCCTGTCGCCGGGATCGTCCCCCCGGCACCCTCGAAGGGGAACCACCGAGAACCAGGGAGCCTTCGACGTGACCTCGACACCCGCCTTCAGCCCGCAGCGCCCGATCCGGGTCTTCCTTCTGGACGATCACGAGGTCGTCCGGCGGGGGGTGCGCGATCTGCTCGACGCCGAGCCGGACATCGAGGTGACCGGGGAGGCGGGCTCCGGTGAACAGGCCCTGGTCCGGGGCCCGGCGCTGCGCCCCGATGTGGCGGTGCTGGACATCCGGCTGCCGGACGGGGACGGGATCACCGTCTGCCGGGAGCTGCGGTCGCGGATGCCGGGGCTGGCCTGTCTGATGCTGACCTCGTTCGATGACGACGACGCACTGCTGGACGCCATCATGGCGGGCGCCTCGGGCTATGTGCTCAAGCAGATCAAGGGGTCGGACCTGGTGGCGGCGGTCCGTACGGTGGCCTCCGGCCAGTCGATGCTGGACGCGACGACCACCGCCCGGCTGATGAACAGTCTGCGGGCGCCCCAGGAGCCCGATCCGGAGGCGGAGCGGCTGAGCGAGCTGACGGAGCGGGAGCGGCAGATCCTGGAGCTGATCGGGGAGGGGCTGACCAACCGCCAGATCGGCAAGCGGCTCTATCTGGCGGAGAAGACGGTGAAGAACCACATCTCGCGGCTGCTGGCCAAGCTGGGTGTGGAGCGCCGGATCCAGGCGGCGGTGCTCGCCACGCAGTTCCGGCTGCCGGGGTAGAACGCGGTCCGGCCGCCGGGCCGAACGCGGTTCCGGTCGCCGACTCCCCTGAACTCCCCCTGACTCCCCGTAGGGGCCGCCCGGAACATCGGGCGGCCCCTACGGCGGTCCGCCGGGTCAGTCCTGCCCGAGCCAGAGGTCGGGGCCGAAGACCTCGTAGTGGATGTCGGCGGCGGGCACCCCGCGCTCAAGGAGCTGGGTGCGGGCGGTGCGCAGGAAGGGCAGCGGGCCGCAGAGATAGGCGGTGGTGCCCGGGGCCAGCGGGACGGCGGTGAGATCGGCACGTCCGGTGCGGTCGGCGGGCCAGTCGCCCTCGGGGGCCTCGTACCAGAGGTGGGCGGTGGCGTCGGGGAGCACGGCCAGCTGCCGCAGCAGCTCGGCGCGGAAGGCATGGGTGCGCTGGGTACGGTCGGCGTGGACGACGGTGACCGGGCGTTTGGAGCCGGTGGCGGCGAGATGCTCCACCATGGCGGCCATGGGGGTGCAGCCGATCCCGGCGGAGGCCAGCAGCACCGGCCCGTCGCCGTCCGCGAGGGTGACATCCCCGAAGGGGGTGGCGACCCGGAGGGTGTCGCCCTCCCGCACCCGGTCGTGGAGGTGGTGGGAGACCTCGCCGTCGGGTCCCTGGGCCGGGGTGCCGAGGACCCGTTTGACGCTGAACTGCAAGGCGTCGGCGGGGGCACCGGAGAGCGAGTACTGACGTATCTGGTGGGCGCCGTCGGGGAGTTCGACCTGGACGGAGACATACTGACCGGGCCGGAAGGCGGGCACGGGGGCGCCGTCGGCGGGGCGGACCAGGAAGGTGGTGACCTCGTCGGTCTCCTCCCGGCGGGCGATCACCACATGGTCGCGCAGGGTGGCGCCGGGGTCGGCCCCCGCCTCCGCGTAGAGCCGGGCCTCCAGGGCGACCAGGGCGTTCGCCATCAGCCAGTAGACCTCGTCCCAGGCGGCGGCGACCTCGTCGGTGACGGCGTCGCCGAGGACTTCGGCGATGGCGGCGAAGAGATGGGTGTGCACGATCGCGTACTGGTCGCGGGTGACCCCGAGGGAGGCGTGCTTGTGGGCGATCCGGGCGAGCATCGCGTCCGGCCGGGTGTCGGGGTGGTCGAGGAGCGCGGTGGCGAAGGCCGCGATGGAGCCGGCGAGCGCCTGCTGCTGCTCGCCGCTGGCCTGGTTGCCCCGGTTGAACAGGTCCCGCAGCAGGGCGGGGTGGGCGGTGAAGAGCCGGTCGTAGAACGTCCTGGTGATCTCGCCGATGGCGCCGCCCACGGCGGGCAGCGTGGCGCGGATCGTCCCGGCGGACTTCTCTGACAGCATCGTCGGACTCCCGAGATAGGGGTACGGGGATGTGCGCGCCGGACACCCGGTCCACCCGCACCGGCGCGGGGCCGGTACGGCGGGGGGTGTCAGCTCCGGGGCCCTGGCGGACCCAGCGGCAGACCGAGGAGGACCGGGCCGGTGGGCGAGGTCACGAGGTCGTCGACGGTGTACGGGTCGAGGACCGCGTAGAACGCCTCCTGCGCGGTGCGCAGTACGGAACGGAGCCGGCAGGCGGAGCGCAGGGGGCAGGGCGGGTCGTCCTCGCAGCCGACGACATCGCCGGTCCCCTCCAGCTCCCGCACGAGCCGACCGATCGAGCCGGTGCGCCCGGCGGTGGTGAGCGCCAGCCCGCCGCCGCGTCCGCGCCGCGCCTCGACCGCACCGAGGTGCTGGAGGCGGGTGACGACCTTCGCCGCGTGGGTGTAGGGAACGCCGACGGCGTCGGCCACCTCGCGGGTGGTCGGGGCGGGTTCGTCGCCGAGCACCGCGAGTCGCATCGCGATGCGCAGCGCCAGATCGGTGCCTTTGGTCAGTCGCACGGTCCCACCGTAGCTTAATGCGAATCTGAAATACCAATTAAGGTGTACGGGGCAACTCCCCGCACCCCGAACCGGTCGACGCGGGCGCGCGGGCGCACGCCCGGAGCACTCCGGCCCGACCGGCCACGCCTCGCGGGGAGCCGGCCGCGCCTCACGGGCAGTCGGCCGCCCCGCGTTGACCCGAACGCCTCCGGCGCCCGTGGAAACGGTTACCCGGGGCCGCCCCGGGCCCACACCCGGTCACCGAGCGGCCCGCACGCCGCCGAGGAGAGAGCCGAATGTCCGTATTATCCGTCCTAGAACTTCCGGAGACCGTCACCGGTTCGGCCGCCGATCGGGCGCTCGGTGCCACCCTGATCGACATCTGGCGCACCCGGGGGATCATCCAGCTGGCCACCCGCAGGGCACAGCGGGATCTCATGGCGGCGGCCCTGCGGGAGAGCAGGCGGTTCTTCCATCAGCCCCTCGCCCACAAGCAGCGGCACCGCAACGACCTCACCTACAGCGGATACACCGGCTCCGGCGAGACGGGCCCGGCGCACGGGCGCGCGCTGCCCGAGGCCTTCGCCGTCTGCAAGGACGTTCCCGCCGACGATCAGCGCACCCTCTCCCGCTGGCCCTGCCACGGGCCGGTTCCCTGGCCGGACCCCGCCTACCGGACCTGTGTCCGGGCGCTGCTGGCGGAGCTGGAGTCACTGGGCGGACGGATCCTGGCACTCACCGCGCTCGGGCTGGGCCTGGAGGACCCCCTCGCCCTCACCACCCTCACCGATGACGGCTGGCACCATATGCGGCTGCTGCGCTTCCCCTCCACGATGGGCTCGGACGCGGGGCGCGGTATCGGCACCCCCTTCGACTACGGACTGCTCCTGATCGCCGTCCAGGACGACACCGGCGGACTGTGGGTACGGCCTCCGGCGGCCGGCCCGGACTCCGCCTGGTCCCTGACACCTCCTCTTCCCGATGTGCTGACCGTGCTCCCGGGGCCCGTCCTCCAGATCCTCAGCGGCGGCCAGGTGCGGTCGACCCCGCACCGGGTCCGGCCCACCGACCGCGAACGGCATGTCATCGCCTACTTCCACGAGCCCAACTTCCAGGCCCTCGTACAGCCGCTGCGGCACACCCGCGGCGGTGGCGACCCGCTCCCGCCCGACATGGAGCGGCGGGTCCATTACGGAACTCATGTCACCAGCATGTTCATGCGCTGTTATCCGGAGCGGCTCACCACCCGGCGCCTGCGGGACGAGGGCGGACTGGACAGGCTCGCCCGGCTCCGCGCGGGCGCGGGACTGGACTGAGGGTCCCGCCGCCGATCCGGCCCCGGGGGCGGTACGGCCGTGGTCCGCGGGGTCATGGCGGTCGCCTCCCGGGGTGCCCGGCGGCACCCGGCGCCACGGTCCGGTCCCCGGGGGTCATGGGAGTCGCCTGCTGCGCACCCGGTCCCGCAGCGGCATGCAGAACCAGAAGCCGAAAAGCCAGCAGAGGATCGCGGCCGAGAGGGCGGCGGCGAGCGCGGTGTGCATCACCACACTGAGCACCAGCAGGACCGCGCAGGTCAGCGCGAGCATCAGCAGGACCAGACCCCAGAGCGCGAGCCGGCCCGAGACGGCGACCAGCCGGTCCTTGCGCCGGGGGTCGGAGACCAGCCGGTGGAAGGGGGCGGGCGCGGTGAGCAGCCCGAACGACGCCAGCGCCAGGACCAGCGAGGCGACATAGATGACCCGGTCGGAGGTGTCGAACCCGGCGAAGCGCGGGGTCACCGAGACCGCCATGAGAAAGCCCAGCAGGAACTGGAGGGCGGTCTGGGCGACCCGCACCTCCTGGAGGATCTCCGCGTACGCCTGGGTGCAGGTCTCGGTCGGGGCGACCCCGGGTGGCAGCGGGGCCGGCGCGGGTGCCGCCGCGTCCCGGGCACCGGGGAGGGCGACCGGCTCGGCCGACCGCTCCGGTACCCGTACCAGACCCCGCACTCTGAGCCGGTCCTCACCCGGCGCCTGGCTCCGCTGAGGGGGGATCAGCGTCGCGCGCCCCAGCTGCCTGCGGGTGCCCGCGCTCTCCCAGCGCGCCCTGAGCTGTGGCTTCCCTCCCTGGACCGGCACCTTCTCCCACTGTGCGACCAGGGGCTTCCGATACGTGAACGAGTGGTTCGGGACCGCGTCCCGGATGGACTTGCGCGATACGAATGCTCCGTCGTCGATGTCGGACATTGCCGACCTCCCGATGCTGAGGAGGGCTGAGGCCCTGTGTCACCTCACTGTGTGTCTAGTAGTACGGCAATGTGTTCACCAAAGGTTCACCTACAGTCCACTTTGACTTAAACTGAATCACCTTTTATTCGCTCCCCAACTGCCGTCGACGACCGTGCAGTTCAGAGAGTGCAACGCGACAACCGCACAGGCGGTTCAATCCGGCCATCACCCCTTGAGGGGTCCTGTCGCCCTCCCGCGCGACACCACTCCGGTACGGGTGGCGCGCGAAGGCCCCGCCTCCGGTGACGGAGACGGGGCCAGGGCCGGGGAAGCGTCAGTGCGGGATGAGGGGTACGGGGTCAGGGGTGCGGAATCACGGGTGCGGGGTCAGGGGTGCGGGGTCAGGGGTGCGGGGTCAGGGGTGCGGGACGACCGCCACCGGGACGGTGGCGTGGTGCAGAACGGCATGGGTGACGGAGCCGATCCGGCCGCCGAAGGGGGTGGCCCGCCGGATCCGGCGGCCGACGACGAGCAGGGCCGCCTCCCGGGCGGCCGTCACCAGGAGTTCGGCCGCCTTGCCGGGGACCGCGTCGGCGGTGACCGCCACGGTGGGGTACTTCCGCCGCCAGGGGGCCAGCACCTCACGCACCACCTCCGCCTCGGCCTCGCCCAACTGCCGGTCCAGCTCCGGGTCGGGCGGCAGACCGTAGGCGAAGTACGGCGGGAGACTCCAGCCGTGGACCACCCGCAGGGCCGTACGGTGACGCGCGGCCGTGTCGAACGCGAAGGCGATCAGCGCGTCGTCGGGGGCGTTGGCGTCCAGCCCCAGCACCACCGGGCCGTCCCATCCGACGACGGCACCGGGCCAGCCGTCGGCCCCGGACTCGGCTTCGCTCCCGCTCCCGTCCCCGGGGACGCGTACCAGGACCACCGGCCGTTCGGTACGGGCGACCACCTGCTGGCCCACCGAGCCGAGCAGGAAGCCGACGGCCCCGCTCAGCCCCCGGGAGCCGAGCACCAGCAGCTCGGCCTCCTCCGCCGCCTCGGGGAGCAGCTCCCCGGGGCGGCCCGTGAGCTGCTCCCAGACCACCTCAAGACCGGGGTGGCGGGCACGGAGTTCATCGGCGGCCTCCCTGGGCAGCCGTTCGGACTCCGTCCGCCGGGTCTCCGCGCCCATGAACGGGACCTGGAGCAGTGGCACCGGCTCCCAGACGCCGACCAGTCTCAGTGGCAGCCCCCGCGACAGCGCTTCCTGGGCGGCCCAGGCCGCGGCGGCCAGGCTTTCCGGGGAACCGTCGACACCGACGGTGACGGTGCGGGTCATGGTGCACACCTCCTGGAACCGTGCGGGGGACCGGGAAGGTCCCCCGCTCCAGCATGGGCTCCCTCCCGCGCGGGCGCGAGGGGCCGCAGGTCCCGGGCGGCCGGGGCGCCGGTCCCCTCCCCCGGGGGCCGACCGGCCCGGCCGTCCCGTACACCGCTTGCTCCACCCCGGTCGGCGGCCCGTGCCCGGCGGCCCACCGGAGGCCCCCTCCGCATCGGGGCCCGGCCCTGGACTCCCGGGACGGGAGGAAGCCCAAGTACCGTGAAACCATGGCTGGTTCACCGGACGGACAGCGGCGCGCCGGGCACGCGGGGTGGGGGCGGTCCTTCGCACGGAGGAGGCGATGACCGCGTCGGCGGGCGCGCTGGGCCGCCCTTTCTGGATCTTCTGGACCTCCACCAGCGCCGCGAACCTCGCCGACGGCATCCGCGCCGGAGCCTTCCCCCTGATCGCGGCGGCGCTCACCCGGGACCCCTTCGGTGTGGCCCTGGTCGCCGCCTGCCAGCAGGGCGCCTGGCTGTTCTTCGGGCTCGCCGCCGGGCTGCTGGCCGACCGCCGCTCCCCCGCCCGGGTGGTCGCGGTCGCCGACGCCGTACGGGTGACGACCCTCGCCGGACTCCTCACCGTGCTGCTGCTGGAGGCCGCGACGATCCCGGTGCTCGCGGGCGCGGCGTTCGCGCTGGGCGCCGCCGAGACCTTCCGGGACACCTCCGCGCAGAGCGTCCTTCCCCGGCTGGTCACCGAGGGTCAGCTGGAGCGGGCCAATGGAAGGCTCTTCGGCACGGAGATCGTCGGCAATGAGTTCCTCGGCCCGTTGCTCGGGGCCGCTCTGATCGGGGTCGCGCTCACCGTGCCCGTCGCGGTCGACGCGGCGGTGCTGCTGGTCGCGCTGCTGCTGGTGTCGGCGCTCCCCCGTACCCCCGCGACGCGGGCCCCGGCCGACGGGGTCCAGGGGACCGAAGGGTTCACCGGGGCTGATGAGACCGATGGGGCCAAGGGGGCTGCCAAGGGCACTGGAGGAACCGGCCGGGACGGGGGTGGCCGGGACCGGGCGGGGGAAAGTCCGGCACTCACCGCCGAGTTGCTGCGCGGGGCCCGCTGGCTGCTCCGCCATCCGCGCCAGCGGGCGATCACCTGCGCCGGAGCGGTGATCTGCTGCGCCGATGCCGCCTGGTGGTCGGTGCTGGTGCTCTACAGCGACCGTGCGCTCGGCGTCCCGGTCGCCGCCTTCGGCCTGTTGCTGGCGGCGGGCGCGGTGGGCGGCACCGTCGGGGCGCTGACGGCCGGGCGGCTGGCCGGCCGCTTCACCCCTCGCGCCCTGCTGAGCACGGCGGCCGGGGCGACCGGTCTGCCCGCCGTGGTCATCGCCCTCGACGACAGCCCGTGGACGGCCGGGGCGATGCTCGCCGTCAGCAGCGCGGGCTTCGCGCTCTGGAATGTGGTCGCCCTCTCCGCACGGCAGCGCGAGACCCCCCGTCACCTCCTGGGCCGGGTCACGGCCGTGCACCGGATCGCCCTCTACGGCAGCGGTACGGCGGGCGCGCTCCTGGGCGGCTGGGCGGCGGGGGCCCTCGCCCTCACCGTGCCCTTCCACGCGGCCGGACCGTCGGCGGTGCTGGCCGCCGTCGGACTGCTGATCGCCCTGGACCGCCGCACCGGCTGACGCACCGGCCGATCGCGGCCCACGGCCAGCTCGCGCGGGGAGCCGATCGCGCGGGGAGCCGTTCCTACGACGCCGTGGCCGGTACGGTCTCCTCCGGCCGGCCCCGGTGGTGGCGCCACTCCGGGGCGAGGACGGACATCACCGTGGCGTCGATCCGTTCGCCCTCCCAGAGCAGCGCGCCCCGCAGGACGCCCTCGGCGACGAAGCCCGCCTTCTCGTAGACCCGCCGGGCCCGGGGGTTGAAGGCGTACACCTCCAGGGAGACCCGGTGGAGTCCCAGCGTCTCGAAGGCATGGGCCAGGACCAACCGGGTGGCCTCGGTGCCCAGGCCCCGGCCGAAGGTGCCGGGGACGAAGCAGATACGGAAGCTACAGGCGCCGTTGGGCTCGTCCCACTCGTTCAGGACGACCTCGCCGACGACCGCGCCCGTCGCCCGCTCCACGACGGCGAGATCCAGCCGGTCGTCCTGCTCGCCCCGGCTCGCGTACCAGGCCCGGACCTTCGCCGGCTCGAAGACGGTGGCGCTGCCGGTCAGCCGGGAGGTCTCCGGGTCGTTGAGCATCGGCATCAGCGCGGCGGTGTCCTCGGCGGTGACGGGCCGCAGGACGACCAGGTCGCCCGGGAGGGTGGGCTTGGCGCGGAAGTCGGGGACGGGTGCGGCGGGTATGGCGGGTGCGGCGGGTGCGGGTGCGGGGTCGGTCGAGGTCATACGGGCATGGTCGCAGCCGCCCGGGTGGATCTCCTCCGGTTTTCCGGCGGGCCGGAAGGTGCCGGGCCGCCGCCACCGTGGTGAAAGCGGATGCTCCGTTCGGGTCGGAGCGGACGGCAGGGGGCCGTCCCCGCCGGTGCGGCGGGTACGGTCCGCTCGACACCTCCCCGGTCGGACGCCCCGGACACCCCCGGGCCGTGCGCCCTCCGGTCACCCTCCCCTTCCCGGCGGGCCGCCCGATCGCCGAGATGGCCCCGATCGCCCGATCCTCGCCCGCAGGATCCCGCACCCCTAGGAGCGCCCATGCGCGTCCGTACGGCTCTCGCCGCCCTCGCCCTGGCCACCGCCGGACTGCTCGGCGGCTCCGCCCCCGCCGCCGCCTCCACCGCGCCCACCGGTATCGAGTTCGGCGACATCTTCGTGTCCTCCGAGGACAACCCGGCGGGGGTCGGCGGCTGCAACGCCGGGACGGTCTCGCTCTCGCCGTCGGCCCAGTGCGGCCTGTTCCACATCGCCCCCGCGTGACCGCACCGCGCTGACCGGCGTACGGGGGTGACCGGGCCGGTCACCCCCGTACGCCGGTGGCCCGGTCAGGCGGCGGAGACCACCTTGGCCAGGAAGGCGTCCAGATGGGCCATGGCCCTGGCGCTGCGCTCCGCCACGGTCAGGGTCTCCTCGTGCTGCCGGGTGCGCAGCGCGGGCCGCCGCAGGCCGCGCAGATAGAGCGAGCAGGCGAGATCGGCGCAGAGATAGATCCCGGCCGAGTCGCCCTCACGCCCCCGGGCCCCGGCGAGCGGGGCGACGAAGAGCGACACCCCGGACGAGGCGTGCCCGGTGAAACAGATCGAGCAGAGGCTCGACCGCGTCGCACTGGACGCGGAGACGGCGGGGGCCCGCAGCACGATCCCGACGGGCCCGTCCGAACCGTGCCGGGGTCCCGGCGCCACCAGCGCCGCGCGCAAGGGGGCCCCGGGGTCGATCCAGCCGAGGTAGTCGTAGTTCTCCCAGTCCAGCCCGGCGAGGCCGGCGGGCATCCGAAGGCGGCTCGCCTCCCCCTTGGAGCAGTTCACCAGGGATCGACGGATCTGTTTCTCACTGAGCGGTTCCACGGCGAAGGACCGTACCCGGCCGCCCCCGTCCCCGTCATCCGGTTTTCCTCCCGCCCCCCGCCGACACCCCGGCACGCTCAGCGGTACCGCCCGTACCCGTACCCGGACCCGCCGTCCGATCCACGGCCCCATGCCCGAATGGCCGGTCGACGCGGCGACGTCCCCGCGGTGAACGGCTCGGGGCGGAGTAGGCGGCAACCTCAGGGCGTCGGGCGGGCCAGGCGGTAGAGGACGTTCGGGCGGAGGGGGCCCTCGGGGGCGGTGGGGTCGTCGAAGTCGGCGGACGGGTCGTGGGTCATGCCGATCCGGTGCATCACGGCGCGGGAGCGGAGGTTTCCGGCCGTGGTCACCGCGAGGATCTCGGGGAGTCCGAGGGTGTCGAAGCCATGGGCCAGGACGGTCCGCGCGGCCTCGGTGGCGTAGCCGTGGCCCCAGGCCGGGCGGGCGAGGCGCCAGCCGATCTCGACGCCGGTGAACGGCATGCCGTCGTCCACCCGGTCCAGGCCGGCGAAGCCGATGAACTCGCCGGTGGCCCGTACCTCGACCGCCCACCAGCCATGGCCCCGCTGGTCGAACTCCGCCCGGAACAGATCCACGGAGGCGTCGCTCTGCTCCCGGGTCAGCGGATCGCCCAGGTGCTCCCGGACCTCGGGATCGGCGTTCATCGCCGCCCAGGGGGCACGGTCGGAGTCACGCCATCGGCGCAGGGTGAGGCGGTCGGTACGCAGTTCTGCCATGGTGCCCAGCCAACGTGACCCGGGGTCCCGGGGCAATTCCTTTTCCTCAGGGGACCCGGCGGTGCAGCCAGGGGCCGGCCGCCGACAGGGTGGTGGGGTCGCCGTCGCGGAGGGGGGCGAAGGCACGGCGGTGGACGGCGAGGGCCGGGGCCGGGGTGGACGGCGAGGACAGGGGGCGCACGGTCCAGCGGACGGTGGACAGCGTTGCGACATCCCGGGTGAGGGCCGGGAGGGCGGCCGGTGGCGGGATCGCGTCGGCGTCGAGGACAAGGACACGGTCCAGCCCCCGCACGGCGGCGTCCCCGGCGATCTGCCGGAGGACGGCGGCACGGTCCAGGACGGTGGGCGGCCGGGCCGACGGCGGGGGCATGAGCCATTCGGTGAGCCAGCCGATGTCCAGCGCGTCGAGGGCGCCCCGGGCATGGTCCGCCGTGGCCGGTGAGCCATCGCCCACCAGACAGACGACCGCGTCGAAGTGGGCCAGCGGACCGTCGAGCTGGCGCCGGGCGAGGGCGAGGAGATCGCGGCTCGGCCGCTCGCCGAGCAGCTCGGACAGATGGGCCGTCAGCCCCTCGGTGCCGAGGCCGAGTTCACGGTGGCCGATGAGGTAGTTGCGGACCCGTTCGACCATCCCGATCGGAAAGGTGGGCCCGTGCGGCCGGGTGAAGCGGTGCAGCCAGCGGACCCCCGGATGGCACATCACCCGCCCGCCCGCACGGCGGAACTTCTCGTGCAGATAGCCCTCTTCGCCGCCGTGCGCGCGCAGCCTCGGATTGAGACCGGGCCAGGCCCCGGTACGGCAGGCGAAGAGCCCCAGCCCCTGGAGCCCCACCTCGAAGGGCCGGCCGCCGGGCTCCTCCCCCCGGGGATCGGTACGCCAGACACCGAGCATGCCGTCGTTCCACTCCGGGTCCATATGGGTCGAGGGCGGCTGCCGCTCGTCGTCCAGGGGATCCGCGAGCATGGGGCCCTGGAGCAGATCGCGGCAGTCCGGCCGGTCCTCGAAGTACTCCAGCACCGCACGGACCGACCCCGGGGCGAGAAGGACATGGGAGTCCAGGCAGAGGGTGACGGGCGAGGAGGCGACCCGGAGGACCAGATCCCGGACGGCGGTGCTCGCGTACGGGCCGAAGGGGATGTGGCGGTAGCCCGGCACCAGATCCGCGAGGGCCCGCAGCGACGGCGAGACCGGGCCCGATGGATGGTTGTCCACCACGACGAACTCCGCGTCGGCCAGCTCCCTGGCATGGAAGAGGCGCAGCGCCTGGAGGGTGAAGTAGACGCCGTCGTAGTCGTCGTAGGTCGCCATGCCCACGGTGATCCGGGTCATCGCCGCCCGGCTTCCGGCAGACCGGCCGTCTCGGTGAACTCCCGTAATGACAGCCGCCGTTGATGCTCCGGGAAGGGCCGTTCACCGGCCGGATGCGTCCCGCGCATATAGTGCCGCTGCCACATATCGGCCGCCACGGCGGGGTCCGCCGCCACCATCTCGTGTGCGAAGGCCATCCTGCTGTCGTGCCAGGCCCGGTGGTCGTCGGCGTCGGGCATCTCGGCGAGGGGGGCGTACGCGGGCCCGAACCGCTCCAGCTCGCCGCGGCGTTGCGGAACCAGCATCAGTACGGGCTCCCCCGCCGCGAAGCCGATGTCGGCATCGGCTCTGGTGATCTTCCAGTTCATGGTGAAGGTGGCCACCGCCCAGTCGGTCTCGATCAGTCCCTCCAGCGGGTGCGCGCCGTCCTTGGGCAGATTGGCGGGGCCACGGACCAGCAGATTCCAGCCGGGCGGGGTGCGGAGCAAATAGGGGATGTGGAAGGTCAGGATCCCGTGGCCGAAGTGGCTCATGGCGATACGGGGACCGGTGTCCCCGTCCCCGTCCCCCTCCCCGTACCGCACCCTCAGATCGGCCGTGGACGTACCACCGTTCCAGCGCACTGTGAAGGCACGGTCGTTGAGGATCCACCAGCCGTTCTGGTTGGCCATGAGCAGCGGCAGACAGCGATAGGCGTAGCGCAGGGTGTCGTCCCACCACTCCCGCCGGCCGGGCGCGGGGACGATGGGCAGGTCGGGAGTGTCGGGCAGCCGGTACGCCAGCAGCCGCGGCACCGGACCGGCCGGACCGGATGGGTCGGTCGAACCGGATGGACCGGATGGGTCAGTCGGGTCGTAGAGGTCGGTCGGGCCGGTCGGGTCTTCGGGGGGCAAGGGCCGGTCTCCAGAGGGGAGGCCGGCCGGTGTGCCGACGGCCATGGCGCGTCGGCACACCGGCCGGTCACGATCGAGCGTGCCAAGCGCTAGACGGGAAGGATCCTGATCCTGGTGGCTCCGGAGGCGAAGGCATGGGTGCCGAGGACAAAGGCGACCGGCTGTTCGCCCGCCGCCGTACCGGAATCGATCAGCAGTTCCGGTACGAGGACGATCCACTGCGCCGGGTCGGGCGGCAGATTCACCGCGAGGGCCGGGATCGTCAGCACCCGGCCGTCGGCGGAGACCGTACCGGTGTGCCGGGTCTCCCCGCTCGCGTCCGACCGGTACATCCCGACGGTGGCGGCGGCGAACCGCGTACCCGCCGGGGCCGTGACCGTCAGCGGCTCGGCGCCGATCCGGTGCGTCCCGCTGTTCCGGACCAGCACCGAGGGATACAGCGCCCACGACGCCCCGGCGGGCGCCTCATGGAACGGGGTGCGTTCCTGCACCGACGCCCGCAGTCCGAGGACGGTGATCCGGGTGGGGCCGGTGGCGAAGGCGGGTGCGCCCAGCGCGAAGGTGACGGTCACATCGCCGGGGGCCGCGCCGGAGTCGATCTGAACCTCCGCGACCAGGACGATCCACCGCGCCGGGTCGGGCGGCAGGTTCACCGCGAGGGCCGGGATCGTCAGCACCCGGCCGTCGGCGGAGAGGGTGCCGGTGTGCTGGGTCTCCCCGCTCGCGTCCGACCGGTACATCCCGACGACGGCGCTGGAGAACCGCGTACCCGCCGGGGCCGTGACCGTCAGCGGCACCGAACCGATCGGGTGCGCCCCGGTGTTCCGGATCAGCACCGACGAGTACACCCATGCCTCACCCGGGTTCTTCGCCGGTGTGGGGGGCCGCTCCGCCACGGAGGCCTTCAGCGGCGGAGGCGGCGGCGGGGTCGGCGCGGGGGTGGGGGCAGGAGTGGGCGCGGGGGTCGGCGCGGGCGTGGGAGCGGGCGTCGGGGGAGGAGTCGGCGGAGGGGTCGGCCGGGGTGTCGGCGCGGGCGTGGGCACCGGAATCCACGGCAGCGGGATCCAGATGCCCCTGGTCTGCGCGACCACCTCCCCCGCTTCGGCCCCGGGCTCCCCCACCGGTCCCGTCCCGGCCTCCCCCACCGGCTCTGCTCCGGCGTCCTCCACCGGCACGATTCCGCCGCCGTCCGCCCCTTCGAGCCCGGGGCCCTCCACCACTTCGAGTCCGGGACCCTCCACCACTTCGAGTCCGGGACCCTCCACCACTTCGAGTCCGGGGCCTTCCCCGGCTTCGGCTCCGGGGTCCTCCACCGGCTGTTCCGGCGTGCTCGGATCGTCGCTCATGACACCTTCCGTTTCCTGGGATCGATGCGGATGTGCGCGGGAACCTCTGCCGATGGAGCTGTGCCGATGGCTTGTGCCCAGGGAGCAGGGCCCATGGGCCGGTGACGGATACGGGCGGGCGCGGGCGGTGCGGGCGGCCCGCCGGACACATACCCACCGCGCCGCCGGGGCAGGAGCTTGCAGACGGAGGCCCCTGCCATGATCAGCGTGGTCGCCGCGACCACGGTGGCGAGTCGCTGGAAGCCCGTCCGCGCGCCCGGCCCGGACGACCTCACCGACAGTGCCGACGCCCCGCCCGCGCCCAGCGCGCCGAGCGGCGGTACCCCTGCGTACACGTTCCCCCTCTGTTCACCGATGTCCGGCGGGTCGGGTCGAGTCGAGTCCGGTCTGATCCGTGCCGGTTCGTGCCATGCCGGTTCGTGCCGGTCCGGTCCGTGCCGGGTCCTGGGCGGGCCCGGGGTTCAGGTGGCGCGCCACTGCTCCTCCCGGCGCCCGAGCATGTCCCAGAGCGAACGGAGGTAGACGGCGTGCTGGAACATGTCGTAGGCCAGCTCGACGCCGAGGGTCCCCGCGAGGAGCTGGGACCGCCACCCGGCGCCGCGCGCGGTGACCACCTTCTCGGCGACGAAGACCAGCCCGACCGCGATCCAGAACGGGGTGAATTCGGGCCGCCCCCGGGCGAACATCCAGACGGTGAAGACCAGATAGAGGGCGAGACAGACGACGGACAGGCCCATCAGGCCCTGCCGGACGATGTAGGGGGCCGTGACCCTGGTCCAGCCGTAGTCGCGCAGATTCTCCAGCGCGCCGCGCTGCCAGCGCAGCCGCTGGTGCCAGAGGGCGGGCAGCGAGGTCATGACCTCGGTGACCACGGCGCAGCCGGGCGGGGACACGGTGCGGTAGCCGAGGGTCCGCACGGCCTTGGTGATCTCGTCGTCCTCGGTGAGGGAGGCGAGGGAGTAGTACGAGGAGCCGCCGCCGATCCGGCCGGCGCGCCGGGCGTTCCTGATCTCCCGGAGGGTGGCGACACGGAACAGGGTGGCGGTGCCGGTGAGGACGTCGGCGCGGTAGCCCCGGCGGGCGATCTCCCGTGCGTAGCGGTGGAACTCGATGCGCTGGAGGGCCCCGAGGAGACCGCCGCCGCGTTCCCCGTAGAAGATGCCGCCGACGGCGCCGACGGTGCGGTCCATCGCCTCGATGGCGCTGGAGAGGAAGGAGGGGGAGAGAACGGTGTCGGCGTCCTGCACCAGGATCAGATCGGTGGCGCCGAGTGCGGGGAGGATCCGCTCCAGGGCCTGGTTGAGGGCGCCCGCCTTCTTGTGGGTGTTGTCCCGTGACTCCAGCACGGTCGCGCCGTTCGCTTCGGCGACCCGCCCGGTCGCGTCGGAGCAGTTGTCGGCCATCACGACGATGCGGTGAGGCGGGCGCTCCTGACGGTGCAGCGCGGCGACGGCCGCGGCGATGCGCTCCGCCTCGTTGTGG
The DNA here is from genome assembly GCF_040299965.1 of Streptomyces sp. NPDC000594. Classification (NCBI taxonomy): domain Bacteria; kingdom Bacillati; phylum Actinomycetota; class Actinomycetes; order Kitasatosporales; family Streptomycetaceae; genus Streptomyces; species Streptomyces sp. NPDC000594. Next base: position 69,420 of record NZ_JBEPCY010000016.1, read on the forward strand.
GCGGGTATCAGCGCCACGATCTGCGGCGGCGGCCCGGCCTCACGGAGCCGCCGCGCGCGCCGTAGCACGGCCTTGAAGGCCGACTTGTCCATACCGGTTGCTCCTGGGGGCTGTTCGCTGATGACCGTACGGGGGTGTGGCCGACGAGAGGGTGTGCCGGCCGGAGTGCGGGAGGGGCGGGGCGGGGGTGCCGCGGCGCCCCCGCCCCGCCCCCGCCGGGGTCAGGCCCGGGGCTGGACGACGACGGTGTCCTGGCCGGTGGCGAAGACCGGCTCGCCGAGCTGGATGCCCACCTGCACCTGGCCCTCGGCCGATGCCGCGACCTCCAGCGCGGGGTACAGGGCGACCCAGGCGTCCTTGCCCGGCCCGCTCGGTTCGAGGTCGAGGGGTACGGCGGGGCAGGTCAGGGTGCGGCGGTCGGCCGACAGCACCCCGGTGGCGACGATCTCCCTGGTCTCGTCCGCCCACCGGGTGAACGCCACCCGGTCCTCCAGGAAGCTCAGCCCCGCCGGCGCGGTGAAGACCACCCGTACCGTACCGATGGTGCGCTGTCCGGTGTTGCGGACGACGAACGGCGGGTACAGCCAGCGTTCCTGCCCCGCGGTGGCGGTGAGCGTGGTGGTCTTGACGGTGGCGTGCAGTCCGGTGTCGACGGTCCTGGGCGCCTGGTAGCGATAGTAGACGCTGCCGAGCTGGAAGGCGTCCTCCAGCTTGTCGGGGTCCCAGCGCAGCCGGCTCGGGGAGCCGTCCGGGTCGGCGGACTGCGGCCAGACGAGGAAGCGGTAGTAGCCCGGCCTGTCGCCGAGCTGCCGCAGGTCGATGGGGGGCAGGAGCAGCTTGTTCGCGATACCGCTGCCGCTGTGCCCGGTCACCTTCTGCACCTGGGGCTTGGGGGTGTAGTGCGAGGGGGTGCCGTCCTCGTGGACGAGCTGGTAGTAGACATGGTCACTGTTGTTGCTGGGGACACTTGCCGTGTCCTGCCGCAGATTGACCAGGTCGATGATGAACTTGTCGCCGGGGATCCGGCCGTTGTCGGCCACATGGCCGAAGCCCGCCTGGCTGTTGCCGCCGGCCACCGCCCAGGCGTTGTCCCAGGGCAGCCGGGAGAAGGGACGGCCGGTCAGCTCGGGGTCGGTCCGCTGCCAGGCGCCGTTGAGGACCTCGATCTCGGGCTCGGCGGTCCGTACGTCCCCGTTGTCCAGGGTGACCTCGACCTTGATCCGGTACTTCCTGCCATAGGCGGGCCGGGCGTCGGCGTCGACATTCAGATCGCCGCGCAGGGTGAAGGTGATCAGGTCCGCGTCGTCGAGGAAGGTCAGATCGATGACCTCGTACTCCTGGCTGATGCCGCCCTGTCCGCGCCGGAACTCGATGGCGGTCACATCCACGGTGCCGTTGCCCGTATAGGAGTATCCGACGCGCTTGATCTTCACCCCCATAGGGACCCGGATCCGCCCGTCGTAGCGGAACTCGCTGTCCCAGGTGGCGATGCGGTTGGCGTACCCCAGGGTCCGGATGCCGGTCCCCTCCGGATCGGGTACCGGGCTCTCCCCGGGCGCTGCAGCAGTGCTCATGCGTGATGTCTCCGCTTCTCGCTGATTACGTCGGGCACTGAGCTGACGTGCAGAAATCGCGCTCCGGCCGGTCCGTGGGGGACACGGGCACGGCCGGGCTCATCAGGTCGGGCGAAGTGGGGGAAGGCGCGGCGGTGGCAAAGTCAAACCGACGCATGATCACCCGTCAATCGGGCCTCCGGGCAGTCAATATGATTCCGGCCAGTGACGGGACAAGTGCGGAGAGAGACCGTCCGCTTCGCGATTCCCATGCTGGCGGCAAGTGCCCGCCGCCCCTTTCGGACGGCCGGTGGTCCGGGCGGTTCCGGAGTGTCGGGTGTGCCGAACCATCTCCGGCCGGTTCTCACGGTGCCGCGAAGGGGCCGCTGCTAGGGTCTTCGCCCCGGCGCCTTCCCCGACGGTGTCCGTTCCGCCCGCCGCCGTATCACCCGCCCCCGTATCACCTGACCTCGTATCACCTGACCCCCCGGGAAAATCCGGTGCCTCCCGGGCGGATTCCCTCTAGGGTCCGGCCATGCCTTTCACCATCACCACACTGGCCGAGCGGCCCGGACTCCTCGCGTCGAAGCGGGCGATGCCGGACACCTGGCCCGCCTTCATGGCCGAGGACCTCGTCGGCTGGGCCTGCTTCGCGCGGATCCCGACGGAGCTGCCCGAGCATGTCCTGGTCGCCACGGACGACAGGGATCCGGACACCGTGATCGCCTACGCGATCAGCGCGCCGTTCCGGCTGGCGGCGGAGGGCCGCGGGGAACTCCCCGACCTGGGCTGGGACCAGGTCCTGCTGTGGGCCTTCGAGGACCAGCGCTCCGGAGCGGAGCCGGACACGGTCAGCGCGCTGGAGATCGCGGTCTCCCGGGACCGGCAGGGTGAGGGGCTCTCCGGGGTGATGCTCTCCGCGCTGCGGGAGAACACCCGCCGGCTCGGCATAGGCGGCCTGGTCGCCCCGGTGCGCCCCACGGCCCGGCATCTGGACCCGACGGGTTCCATGGAGGAGTACGCCTTCCGTACCCGTCCCGACGGACTGCCCAGCGACCCCTGGCTGCGGGTCCATGCCCGGATGGGCGGGGTCATCGTCAAGGTCGCCCCCGCCGCCATGACGATCACCGGCACCACGGCCCAGTGGCGGGCGTGGACCGGGCTGCCCTTCGACACGGCGGGCCAGGTCGTGGTGGAGGGCGCGCTGACACCGGTGCACTGCGAGCCGGAGCGGGGGTACGCGGTGTATGTCGAGCCCAATGTCTGGGTCCGGCACACCGTGTGAGCCGGCGGGCGCGGCCTGCGGGCCCGCAGGCCCGCTGCCTTACGGGCTCACGGGCCTGCCGGCTTGCGGTAGCGGGCGACGACCATGGCGGACCCCTCGGTGAGGTCGCCCAGCTCCCAGTCGCCGTACCGGCCCGCCGGCCGCAGCCCCGCCGCCGTGGCGTACGCGTCCAGCTCGTCCTGTGCCGTCAGCCGTCCCAGCTCGGAGCCGATGCGGACCCGCCCGTTCTCGAACCAGAGATGGGAGCAGTGCCACAGATCGTTGTCCAGCAGGGTGGAGTGGGTCTGGAGGCCGGTGTCGGGCTCCGGGTAGGGGACGAAGTACGTGGCACGGCTGCGGCCTTCGTGCAGAGCGAGGACGGCGGGCTTGTTGGGCACCTCGATCACCAGCTCACCGCCCGGGACGAGGGAGGCCGCGGCCCCCGCCACCACAGCCCGCTGCTCCCCCGGGTCGGTGATCATGCAGAGGGTGGCACAGACGATGTAGACCAGCCCGAAGCCCTCCTCGCCCCGCCATCGACGGATGTCCGCGTGGACGGGGGTGACCAGGGCGGATTCCGGGTCGGCGCGCAGTGCGTCGAGCATCTGGGGGGAGGAGTCGACGCCGGTCACCGGGCCGACGCGGGTGGTGAGCGGGATGGCGATCCGGCCGCTGCCGACACCGAGTTCACAGGTGCCGGCGGAGGGGTCGGGATGCCAGGAGGCGAGCCGTTCGGCGGTACGCGCCGCCGAGCCGTCCTTGGGGAAGATCCGGTCGTACCAGCTCTCGAACTGGGCTCCGTACCCGATGTCAGTGACGGTCATGGGAGCCTCCGGGGCGGCTGGATCGGCTGGGCCTGCTGGGGCGGCTGGGTCGACCGGGTCGATGTACGGGGCCGGTGGCCCGGGCGGCGGCCCCCGTGGGGTCCATCGGGATGTAGGGCGAGATGAACAGCCACTCGGCTTCCTCACTGGTGTCGTATCCGGCGGTACGGGCATAGGCGAACTGGAAGCCCTTGACCCGGTCGCCGGTGGTGCCGCCCCCGGCCTCGTGGATCCGGCGGCGCAGAAAGCCGACCAGCAGGCGGTAGGAGGGCAGCCGCTCGGCGGCGGGGAACCCCTGGGCGATGACCCGGACGATGTCGGACCCCACATCGAAGACGGCTTTGCCGACCCGGCGGTCGGGGAACCAGACCATGTGCCGCAGGGTTCGTTCCGGGACCAGGGACAGGGCCGTCCACGGTGATGTCTCGCCCTGCTCGGAGAGGGTCCGGTAGCAGAACTCGGAGTCGTGCACGGACGGGTTGGGGGCGAAGAAGCGCCAGTTGGGGATGAGGGCCAGGGGATCCTTCTCCCGGATCCGGCCGAACAGGTCACCGGGGTGCTGGGCGGCGACGGTCACGGTGAGCGCGGCGGCCGCGGCGATGCGCCAGCCCGCGCCGGGGCCCCGGACGGCATCCCGGAGGACGGCCATCGGGGAGCGTACGGGGACAGGGACGGCGGTCATCGGCGGATCTCCTCCCGTGGCGCGGGCACTTCGGCCGCCGCGAAGGCGGCGATCCGGCGGGCGATCTCCAGGGCGTGGCCCGCGTGGGTGAGCATGTCGCTGTGGTCGGCCCCTTCCAGGACGACGGTGTCGCCGCCCCCGGTGTGGGCACGGGCCAGCTCCCGGTGGAGGAGCAGTTGCGCGGGGTCGTTGTCCACGGTGCGCTGGGCGGAGATCACCAGCGCCCGGCCGGGTACGGGTGGCAACTCCCCGCTGTGGTCGCGGAACTCCCGCTCGGTGGCGGCCCACTCACGGCGGGCCGCCCACCACAGTCGGCCGTCCGCGTACTGGGCGCGGGCCCGGCGGCGGGTCCGGCGGGGCAGGTCCCCGAGCCATTCGGGGCGGGCCATCAGGATCCCGCCGCCCAGCCGGAGGAACCAGGCCATCTGGGAGAGGGACTCGCCCATGGCCGCGGCGGTCCGGGACTGCTGCGCCGAGCGCAGCAGTTCGGCCGGGTGGGAGGAGTCGAGATAGACCACGCCCAGCAGCCGGTCGGCCAGCAGGGGGGCGGCCCGGCGGGCGATCTCCCCGCCCAGGGAGTGGCCGGCCAGGACCACCGGACGGCCGTCCGGCACCTGTGCGCGGATCAGGTCGGCCAGGTCGGCGACGGACTCCTGGAGGGTGTAGGCGCCGCCGGCCCGGCGGTGCGAGCCGTTGTATCCGGCGCGGGCGTAGCTGAGGACGCCCAGGTCGGTGGTGTCCGCCAGTCGGTCGGTGATCCAGGCGAAGTGTTCGGGGGTGGCGCACATCCCGGTCTCGAAGACCACCACCGGCCGGCCGGGGGCGCCCTCGGCGTGCCGCTCGTACTGGAGGAGGTTGCCGGAGCCCGCGATGGTCGTACGGACGCCCGGGGCGCCGTCGGCGGTGGTGAGCCGGGTCCGCAGGACGGCGACGGACGCGATGGCCGCGGCGGCGGTCAGGGCGGCGGCGGTGAGCGGCAGGACGCGGTCGTCGCGGTGGGCTCCGACGGGGTGGCTCCGGGGGGCGGCGGTGTAGGCGACGAGGGGGTGCATGGAGGTGAAGGCGGTGAAGAACCGGCCCAGTCCCATCAGATGGGCGTTGGCCCCGTGGAAGAGGACGGCGGCGGCGATGGCGGGGCGGGCGAGGCGGCCACCGAAGGCGTAGAGCAGGGGGAAGCCGCACTCCAGCGCCAGGACGGCATGGGTCAGCAGCCGGGATGCCTGGGGGTGGCGCTGGGTCCAGGCCCACATACCGGGGTGGCCGTAGGTGCGGGTCCGCATCACACCGGGCAGGGCGGAGCCGTCGCGCCACCGCGGGCCGAGGAGTTTGACCCAGCCGGAGACGGCGTACGAGAGGTTGGCCTGGGTGGCGACGTACCAGATGAGGGCGTCCTTGGCGGCGTCCGTGCGGACGAGCCGGGCGGCGCCGGTGGCGCCCTGGACGACGGCCGACACCTGGTCGGAGCCGTCGCCGCCGAAGATATGGCGGGGCTGGAGAAGGGTGCCGCTGACGGCGAGGGCGAGCTGGGCGGCACCGCGCCAGCGGCCCCGGCCGGGGGCGAGGAGCGCGACCGCGACGGCGGCGCGGCCGGTGTGCACGACGGTGGTGGTGCGGGGCCCGGAGACGGCTTCCAGGACCCGGGCGAGGAGGGGGTGGGTACCGCGCCGTACATCGCGCAGCACGGTCCAGTCGTTGAGTCCGCCGCTCTCGGTCTGGCGGCGCTGGGCCAGATATTCGAGCGAGGAGTTGAGGGTGGTCAGCGCGCCCATCCGCTCGGAGAGGCCGAGGGCGCGGTCGCGGGTCGGGCCGGTGGGGCTCAGCACGGCCCGGGAGAGCCGGCGCAGGGCGTGCGCGGGTCGTCGCATGGTGCGATTGCCCCCTGACGGGTGGTGGGACGGCGGTGGATACGGGCCACGTGTGCGGGGCGGTACGGGCGGGGCGGTACGGGATCCCGGGCGCGCGCCGCGCGGCGCGCGCCCGGGATGTCATCGCCTGGCCGGTCCGTCACATCGGCGGGACCGACCGGCCCGGTTATCTGGCGGCGTGGGCGACGACGATCGTGAGGAGGATGACCGGGGTGGTCAGGGCGAGGACCGGTGCCTGGTCCGCGTTGATCCGGCCGGTGTCCGTCTCGGAGAGTCTCGCTTCGGCCTGTTCGGCGATTTCGCGCATGATGGCGTCTCCTTGGTCGAGTCGGGGAGCGGTCGGCGGCGGTGACCGGAGGGCCGCCGACCCGGTGAGGGCAGTACGGGTGTTACGGGCGGTACGGGTGGCACATGGGGTCCGTACCTCGGGGGGCACGGGCCGCGCCGCCGACGAACGGCGCCGGTCACACGATGGATGGAAGCAGCTCCGGACGGCTGTCTCCAGAGCACGTGTCACACCGCTCCAGCGGGGGTTCGCGCTCCGATTGCCTGACAGGCGCCACATCCCGGGTATGACAGGCGTCAGGGCGACCGACGCCGGGTCCGGCGCGGCGGGGCCATGGATCGGCGCGGGAGCGGGGCCGTGGGACCCCGTCCGGGATCGACATATGTGATGGACGTCACTCACCTCGGGCGTGAATGCGCCATCGACGGGCCCGGCCAAGGGGCGGCATGGGCGGCGGGCGGTCACCGGGCCGGGTGGTGCCGGGGCGGCCCACCGGTACGGGTGACACGGATGACGGTTGGCGTGAACGCGGTGCGGGCCCGGTCCGTGCCGCCCTTACGACGCGGTGGGGCAGGCGCGGACGGACAACCGCGTGCCATGGCACACCCCCTCCGGCGAGAGAGGCCGATCCATGACCATCAGAGTCCTGCTGGCCGATGACGAGAGACTGGTCCTCGAAGCGCTGTCGGCGCTGCTGGCGACCGACGAGGATCTCGACATCGTGGCCGAGGCCACCACCGGCGGCACGGCGGCACGGCTGGCGCGGAGGCTCGTCCCCGATGTGTGCGCCCTGGATCTGAATCTGCCGGGCAAGGACGGCGCCATCGGCGTCATCCGTGAACTCCAGCGGGCCCGGCCCTCCGTGCGGTACGTGGTGATCGCCTCCCTCACCGCCCCCGGGCCACTGCGGGCGGCCCTGCTCGCGGGGGCCCATGGATGTGTCTCGAAGACCTCGTCCGCGCGGGAGCTGGCCACCGGCATCAGGATGGTCCACCGAGGCACCCGGTACATCGACCCGGTCCTGGCGGCGGAGGCCCTCTCGGCGGCGGAGTCCCCCCTGACCCGCCGGGAGGCGGACATCCTCTCCCTGGCGGCGGACGGTGCCCCGATCCATGAGGTGGCCCAGCGCGCGGTCCTGAAACCGGGGACCGCCCGCAACTATCTGTCGAGCATCACCACCAAGCTCAAGGTGGCCAACCGCCATGAGGCCGCCCATGTCGCCCGCCGGCACGGCTGGATCTGAGCCCGCGCCCCGCGCCCCGGGCCGCTTCCGGCCGGGCACACGGCTACCTCGGCGGCGGAGCACCCCCGGGGTCCTCCGCCGGGAACCGGCGGCGGTAGCGCACCTGGAGAAGGACGGCGTACAGCACGGCGAACGCGATCCAGGCCGTGTACAGGCCGGGGAGGCCGAGGCCCGCGTGCACCCCGAGCAGCCAGCCGCACGGGAGGAGGAGCACATAGTCGGAGGTGATGGACGCGACCATCACCGACCGGGTGTCCCCCGCGGCCCGCAGGAGCGAGCCCCGGGACATCGCGAGCACCATGGGCGCCATGCTCAGCAGGGCCAGGGGCAGGGTCTCCCAGGCCCGTTCGGCGACCGCCGGATCATCGGTGACCAGGGCGATCAGCGGCCGGCCGAGGGCCAGGGCGGCCACCGCGGGCAGGGCGAACATCAGCAGCATCAGCCTGGTGCCCGCCTGCCCCCAGGCGCGGGCACGGGCGGGGCGGCCGCCGCCGAGTTCCTGTCCGGCCAGGACCGTCACGGCGGAGGCCCCGGAGACGAGGACGGTGAAGACCACCAGCAGCAGGTTGTCCACGATCCGGTAGGCCGCCAGGTCATGGGTGCCCATCCGCGCGGCGAAACCGGCCAGCACGGCCTCGTTGAGGTAGCCGAGACCCAGGGTGCTCATCTCCGGCCAGCCCACGCGCCACAGACCGCGGGTGACCTCACGTGAGCCGTCGGCCGCTCCCTCCGGACGCCGGAGCAGGCGGGTACGGCTGTACAGCAGCAGATAGCCGGTCCCGGCGGCGGTGGCGGCGAGGGTCGCGACGGCGGCGCCGGTGACACCGAGTCCGGTCCGGAAGATCAGCAGCAGGCCGAGGGGCAGATTGACCGCGTTGACCAGCAGGGCGTTGTACATCGAGACCCGGGTGGCGCCGATTCCGGCGCAGGCGCCCTGGAGGGTGAAGGAGACCGCCGCGACGGGCACGGCGAAGGCGAGCACCCGCAGATAGTCGGTACCGGGCCCGATCACGTCCGCCGGGGCCCCGAGCAGGGTCAGGACGGGGGTGGCCGTGACATACAGCAGCGCCCCGACGAGGAGTCCGGCGGCGACCGCGATGACCGTGCCGACCCGGACCACCCGGGCGACCTCGTCGGGCCGTCCCGCACCGTGGCGCTGGGCGACCTGCACCTGCACGGCGGTCGCCCAGCCGCGTACGACGATGAGGGCCACCAGATATACGGGGGCGGCGAGCGCGAACGCGCTCAGCGCTTGGGTGGACAGCCGGGAGAGCATCACCGTGTCCACGAGGTTCACGGTGATCTGGGTCAGGCCGGCGATCAGCAGCGGGTACGCCAGGGTCCACACCCCGCGCGCGGACGGCGGTACGGGGGGTGCGGGGGCTCCTCCCCGGCCACCGCCCCGGGCACCTCCCCGGCCGCCGCCCCCGGGGTGCTTCCCGGAGCCGGTGTCCGGGGAGCGGACGGGTCCGGCGCCGGCCGGGTCGGCCGGGTCGGGGGCGGGGCGGCCGGGGTCGGAGCGGTCGTTCACAGCGCGGCCTGGGCGGCTTCCAGGAGTTCGATGTCGCGGTCGAGCAGGATCAGGGTGTCCACGCGGGAGTCCTTCCACGCGAGGATCCTGTCGACGATCGCGGGAAGGGGCCCGACGAGCGCCGCCTCGTCCAGCAGCGAGTCGGGGACGGCCGCGACGGCGTCCTTCCGGTGGCCGTCGGCGAAGAGCGCCCGGATCGTCTGGGCCTGGCCCTCGTACCCCATCTGGCAGGCGACATCGAAGTAGGTGTTGCGGGCCCCGGGGCCGACCGCTCCGATGAGATGGCCGAAGAGCGGGCGCAGCGCGTCGCGGCCCTCCTCGACGGTGTCGGTACGGGCGACGTACAGGATCGGGCAGATCCTGAGGTCGCCGGGTGCGCGCCCGGCCCGGGCGAGCCCTTCGTCCAGCGGCCGGGTGAGGGCGGCCTCGTGCTCGGGCGCGTACAGTCCCGCGAGCCAGCCGTCCGCGATCTCGCCGGTCAGCGCCACACTGCGGGGGCCGATCGCACCCAGATAGACGGGGATGTCGGTGCGCAGCGGGGTCATCTCCGACCGCACCGGCCGGGCCTGTCCGCTGGATCCCGGCCCCCGGTACGGGAGTTGGTACAGCTCACCGTCGTACGCGACGCGCTCCTCGCGGGCGATGGCCTTGCGCACGATGTCGACGTACTCACGGGTCCGGCGCATGGGCTTGTCGTACGGCCTGCCGTGCCAGCCCTCCACGATCCAGGGGACGGAGAGGCCCAGCCCGAGCCGGAAGCGGCCCCCGGAGAGCATGTCCAGGGTCATCGCGGTCATCGCGGTGGCGGCGGGGGTGCGCGCCGGGATCTGCATGATGGCGGTGCCGAGTTCGATCCGCCGGGTTCTGGCGGCCAGATAGCCGAGCACGCTGACGGCGTCGGGGCCGTACTCCTCCACGCTCCACACCGAGTCGACACCGATCTGTTCGGCACGCTCGACGATCGGCAGGACCTGCTCGATGGGTTCTCCGCCGTAACCCAGGGCCAGCCCGAGACGCATCGCGGTGGCTCCTTTCTCGCGTGGTGATGGATGGTCGACGAGGGGCTCGACGAGGGGCGAGCAGCCCTCGGGGAGGGGACGTGTCAGGAGGGGAAGGTGGCGTCGGGAGGGGAAAGCACTGTCAGGAGAAGGGCAGGGGTGCCAGCTCCAGACCGTCCTCCCGGAGCGGGCCCGGCACCCAGCCGCGGGCGACCGGCTCCTCGTACAGCCGGCGCCCGCCGAGGAAGGGGAAGGCCGCCGGGGCGTTGCAGCTGAGGCCGGGGACCAGGACCCGGACGACATACAGGCCGGCGTCCCGCACCTCCGGTGTCGTGAGATCGACGGTGAGGGCCCGCAGGCCCTGTGCGCCGAGTTCCCGCAGACCGCCCGCGAGCCCGGGGACGGGAGCGGTGGCGGTGGCCGGTCCCGGGGGCCGGGCGGGGGCGGGGGCGCGCAGCCGGTCGAGCCGGGCGCCCTGGGTGCGTGGGTCGAGATGGAACTGGACATGCAGCCGCACATCGTTGACATCGCGCAGGTCCGGGCGGAAGTCCTGCCGGTAGGCCCGGTCGTCCCGGTGGGGGCGGTACGGGCGGTGGCCGATGTGTCCGGCGCGCACGGCGCTCCAGAAGTCGCCGTCGTGGTCGAGGAGTTCGAGCCCGGTCTCATGCATGCCGACCGCCTCGGTGAGCGCCTTGGCCGCCGCCTCCTCCGCCGTGGCGCGGCAGGCGCTGCCGAAGGCGACCAGCCGCCGCTCCGGGTCCTCGATGAACGCGCCGACGACGGTCACCGCGAAGGTCGAGGGGATCCGCAGGAAGGTCACCCGGAGCCCTGCGGCCCCGGCCTCGCCGACGGCCCGTGCCACGGCTCCGCCCGCTCCGGGGAGAAGCTCGGCCGCCCGCGCGCCGCTCAGCCACCACAGGGTGACCGCGTCCCGCTCGAAGACCTCCTCCAGGGCGGCGCGGTACGCCTGCTCAAGGCCGGTCGCGGCGGCGGTGCCCGCCAGGATCGGATAGTTGGTGGGCGGCTCGCCGGAGTGCGCACCCCGGAAGTAGTTCACATAGACCAATGACGCCGGTACGAGCAGCCGCTCCCCGTCGGAGAGGTCGGTGGCCGGCACCCAGGCGATCTCCAGATCGGGGTCCGGCGCGACGAAGGGGAAGCCCCGGTGGGCGTACTGGGCGGGTGAGTAGAGGGCGAAGTCGCGGGGGTCGACCGCGGGCCGGCCGGTACGCCTCAGCCGCCGGTACGGAGCGGTGGTCAGGGTGTCGGGGACGACATTGCCGCAGTACCGCTCGACGGCCTCGCCCACGGCCGCGGCGCGGGCCCGGTCGTGGTCACCGAGCGCGGCACCGCCCGTGACGGTGTCGATCACCCAGGGGGCGAACTCGGGCCGGGGCGACAGATGGGCGCTGTACGAGACACAGCTCGGCACGGTCTCCACGCGGGGCCGGTCGCGGATGACCCGTTCGACCAGGTCTGGCAGCACTGCGCTTCGCGGTCCTCTCCGGGCGGGGTGACAGGGATCCGGATGGGGGGCAGGGATCCGGGCCGGGTGCAGGGGTCCGGGTCGGCCGGCAGGGGCGCGGCGGGGGCGACGCGAGGGCACCCCCGCCGTCCGATCAGCTCTCGCTCTGCTCGTCCTCGTGGTCCTCACGCCACTCGAACGGTGCGTCGACCGCCGGGGTGTGGGACTTCAGACCCTTCTGGGGTTCCTGGGGTTCGGCCCAGCCGTGGTGCGCCATATGCGTCCTCCTCAGTTCGGCACAGGACCCGCGTAACCCACCCGCACATCCCGTGCACTTGCGAGTGACTTGCGGAATCAGATTAGGACGGGGATGGCGGATTCCTCAATGCGTTTCCGGACAGGAACGACGGGAATTCATCCGGCCAGTGAGCAGTCCTCGCACTTCTCCCCCGAGGGAACGCGATAATAGAGGCAGCAACTCCGGCGGCGAAAGGTCAGATCGGGGCCGGTCACCTTCCCGGCGCCGGAGAGCCGGCCGGTGCTCAGCAGTCCTTCGACCACGGCGGTGAGGATCCCGCGGCGGTCGGGCCTGGCCGCCAGGACCGCCCGTGCCGCCTCGACCAGCGCGGATGCCGCGTTCCCGGCCAGCAGCCGGGGCGCGACCCGGACCCGCAGCCCGGCGGCGAGAGCGTCGAGCCGCCGGGTGACCACGACCGTGTACAGCGCCTCCGTCATCGCGGGGACACCCTCCACGTACCAGCCGGTGGGAGAGGCGGGCAGGCGCAGCGCGGGGCCGTCGTCGGCCCGGTGCAGCCCCTCCAGATCGGGGACGATCCCCTGGACGACGGCGCAGGCCAGCACCGGGGACCACAGGCGGGCGGCATGGCCGAGCTGCATGACGGAGGCGCCGACGCGCTGTTCGCGGGTGCCGTAGCGGTCGCAGGTCGCGGCGATCAGATCCGCGCATCCGGCGGTGTACGCCTCCTCGACCGGGTGCCAGCCCTTGTCCGGGCCGCCCCTCTCGATCGTGAAGAACGTACCGAAGGCCGCGGCCTCCTCCAGGGCCTCGGCGACGCGTGGGGCCGGGGCCTGGCGGGGGGATTTCACATCGACTCCCTTTTCTCGGTTCGGTGGTGTCGGTTTCCCGGTTCGGTGGGGTGGGCCGGATGGCGGTTCGTATGGATTCGCTCCGCAGGCTCACGGAATTCAGGGATGCGGGCATGCCGAAGGAACCGCCCGGCCTTTTCCTCGGGGCGGGAAGCGGGGTTCCGCAGGAATGCGAAAGGTCTCCGGATCACCCCTTTCCGAAGGGGTCGCGGGCAGCCAGGGTGATATGCGGAATCCCGGTCCGGGGGTGCGGTACGACATCGGCGTCGACGCGGTAGACCTCGGCGAGCAGCTCGGTGGTGAGGACCTCCGCGGGCGGCCCGCCGGCCACCAGACGGCCGTCCGCCATGACACAGATCCGGTCGCAGAACGCCGCGGCCAGATTGAGGTCGTGGAGTGCGACGACGGCGGTCACCCCCAGCCCCCGGACCAGGCGCAGGGTGTCGAGCTGATGGCGCAGGTCCAGATGGTTGGTCGGCTCGTCCAGCACCATCGTCCCGGCGCACTGGGCGAGGGCACGCGCGATCAGCACCCGCTGCTTCTCACCGCCGGACAGCCGGGCGAAGGGGGCGTGCACCAGGTCGGTGACGCCGAGTTCGGCGAGGGCGCCCATGATGACGCCCCGATCGTCGCCGTCGTCTCCCTCGAAGGCACGCTTGTGGGGGGTGCGGCCCATGGCCACCACCTCGTACACCGAGAGGTCGAAGTCCCCGGCGGACTCCTGCTGGACGGCGGCGAGCCGGCGGGCCAGGCTCTTCCCGGACATGCGCCGGATGTCCTCGCCGTCCAGCAGGACCCGTCCCGAGGTCGGGCGCAGCGCGCGGTAGACCGTGCGCAGCAGGGTCGACTTGCCCGCGCCGTTGGGGCCGACGAGCGCCACCACCTCGCGGGGGGCGACCCGCAGGGACACCCGGTCGACCAGCGCCCGTCCGTCGACGACCACCGACACCTGCTCCGCGGTCAGCTCGGCGGGCGCCGCCGCGGCCCTGGGTACCGGCGTGGCCCTGGCGGTCATGCGGTCCTCCGGCGCATCAGCCACAGGAAGAAGGGGCCGCCGACCAGGGCGGTGAGGATGCCCACGGGAATCTCCTCCGGGCTCATGACGGTACGGGCCGCCAGATCGGCGGCGATGAGGAACGCCGCGCCGAGCAGCGCCGCGGCGGGCAGCGCACGGCGGTGGTCGGAGCCGACCAGCAGCCGCACCACATGCGGCATGATCAGGCCGACGAAGCCGATCTGGCCGCTGACCGCGACCATCGTGCCGATCATGACGGCGACCAGGGCGAAGAGTGCGGCCCGGAAGCGGTGCACATCGAGGCCGAGTGCCATGGCCGCCTCCTCGCCCGCGAGCAGGAGGTTGAGCGGGCGGCAGACGCCGAGGAGGACCACCGTGCCGAGGAGGACGGCGCCGACGGGGATCCACACCACCGTCCAGGTGGTGCCGGCCAGTCCGCCGAGCATCCAGCGCAGTGCCGACTGGGTCTTGTGCGGGTCGCTGGAGGTGACGACGAGGAAGCCGGCGAGGGCGGAGAGCACCTCGGCCGTGGCGACGCCCGCGAGCACCAGCCGTACGGTGGTCATCCGCCCGCCCGACCGGGCCAGGAACCAGACGGCGACCAGGGCGGCGAGCGCGCCGAGGAAGGCGGCGACCGGCAGCGAGAAGATCCCGAACACGGTGACGTTGAAGACGACGACCAGTACCGCGCCGACGGAGGCACCGGACGACACCCCGAGCAGCATGGGGTCGGCGAGGGGGTTGCGCACCAGGGCCTGGAGCGCCATGCCGGAGACGGCCAGGCCCGCGCCCACGACCCCGGAGAGCAGGACCCGGGGGAGCCGGACGTCGATGACGATCGTCTCGCGGACCGGTGTCCAGGTCGGCTCGGCGAGTGCGGGATGCACCTGGTGCAGCAGGATGCCCCAGACCTGGTCGGCGGGGACGGCGATGGATCCGGCCGCGATCCCGGCGGTGACGGCGGCGGCGAGCAGGGCGGCCAGCAGGGCGAGTACGAGCGGGTAGGGGATCCCGGGGCGGCGGACGGTGGCGGGCAGCGGCGGCCGAGGGCTCCCCGGGTTTCCGGGGCGGGCTGTCTCCTTCGCCCGGGGCGCGCCGGTGGCGTCGGTCGCGTCAGCCGCGTCGGTCGCGCCCGTCGCGTCGGCGGCGGTCACCGGAAGCGGTCCGGGTGGAGCTGCCGGGCCAGGGCCTCCACACCGGACGGCACCCGCACCCCGAGCACCGTGGACGACAGCGGCAGCACGGCGAAGCGCTCGTCCTCGATGGCGGGAACGTCCTTCAGCGCCGGGTTCGCGAGGAGTGCTCTCTTCTTGTCCTCGACCGGCTGGTCACCGTAGTCATAGATGACGATCACCTCGGGCGCGCGCTCGGCGACCTGCTCGAACGACACATCGCCGAAGGCCTTGTCGAGGTCGGCGAAGAGGTTCACCCCGCCGGCCCGCTCGATCATCTCGTTGCCGACGCCCGCGCCGCCCGCGGTGAAGGCGGTCTTGTCGCCGCTGTCGTAGACGAAGACCTTCACCGGGGTGGTACCGGCGAGCCGTTCCCCGACCCGGTCCAGGGTGGTGCGGAGCTTCTTGAGCTGCCGCTCCGCGCGCTCCGGCACGCCGAAGATCTTCGCCACATTCCGGATCTCCCGATCCATCGTGGCCATCGTCACCGGTCCGGACGGGCACTCCTCGATGTTCAGATAGGAGTCGATGCCCGCCTTGGCGAGAGCGGCGCGGCCACGCCCCGACTGTCCGTCGAAGGTGTCCGCGAAACCGCCGTAGGCGAAGTCCGGTTCGGCGGCCAGCAGCCCCTCGAACGAGGGGTACTCCTTCGCCAGGACCTCGATCCCGTCGTAAGCCTCCCGGTACTCGGGGAGGATCCTGTCATCGAGATAGGCGGTGCCCACCATCGACTTCTCCAGCCCCAGGGCCAGCATGACCTCGGTCGCATGCTGGTTCAGCGTCACCGAGCGCCGCGGGGGACGCTGATAGGTCGTCTTCACCCCGCAGTTGGTCAGGGTGACCGGGAACCCCTCGGCGGCGGAGTCCGCCGGCGGGGCGCCGTCCCGGGCGGCCGGGGCCGTACCGCCGCAGCCGGATAAGAAGAAGAGGGCCGCGGCCAGGGCCGACAGCAGGGATATCGGGCGCTTGTCCCTCATGTGCGCGGATCCTCTCGCCACAGGATGGTCCTGAACAGTCCGGAAACAGGTCCGGAAACGGGTCCGGGGACCCGCCGGAAACCGGAGGCTCGTCAGAAGGAGTGCGTCAGCTGCCGGGGAGAGGGTGGACAGCCGTGGGCGGGCCCGCCGCCGGGGAACGGCCGGTGCGCCACCCACCCTGGCGGGGTCACGGCACGGCACAGCACGGACCGGCACACCTCGCTGCGGCACACCACGGACCGGCACGCCTCGCTGCGGCACACCACGGACCGGCACGGCACGGACCGGCACGGCGTCGAATCGGCGGACAGCGTCCTTCCGGGCACCACGACAAGCCCTCCTCTCCGGGGAAATCCGCCCCAGTTCCTTCGAGGAGGCGACCGCGTGAGTCTCCTGGCTCTCGGGTCAGTGCTCGTCCCGGCCTTCCCACCCGCGGGGGGCAGTGGTCTGTTCGGGATCCGCTCGCCGATCACAGTGGCGGGACCGCACCGGATTCACACCGGCTTCCTCGTTCCGCCGTCGCCTTTCCGCAGGACAGCATGGCAGAAAACCAACCACGCCATAAGCCTGCGTCGGGACTCACCGGACGGCCCGGCGACACCCTTCGCCCGGCGGGCGCGGACCGTACCCACTTTTTTGTGGGTACTGGGCAAGGGCACCGCACGGGGCGAGACTTGAGGTGCGCGGCAAGGAGCCGCCGGAGCGGACCGGAGCGGTCGGCACCGATCAGCGATACGGAGGTGTATACGGGTCAGGAGGCCGCACGGGCCTCCGTGAGCCGCTCCAGCCGGAGGTAGCCCCAGTCGGCGAGAGGGGCCAGTGCCTCGGCGAGTTCCCGCCCGTGGCCGGTGAGGGAGTAGACCGTCTTCGGGGGCAGCACATCGTGCACCTCCCGGTGCACCAGACCATCCGTCTCCATCTCCCTGAGCTGCTGGGTCAGCACCTTCTCGCTGATACCCGGCATCCGCCGCCGCAACTCCGCCGGGCGGTGCGGGCCGGCCTCCAGCGCCCACAGAAGCCCGGTCTTCCACTTGCCGTCGATCACCGCGATGGCCGCGGTCACCCCGCAGACCTCGGTGTCCTGTGCCCGACCGCGTGTCATAACCCACCCCAATTCACCGGCTCCCAGCAGCCGTCGGCCTTCCCGAGGAAACGAGAATCATGTCTGCGCACCCCGTACCCTCCGACGTTACCGTGCTCGGCCTGGGGCCGATGGGCCGTGCCCTGGCTGGCGCCTTCCTGGACGCCGGCCTGCGGACCACCGTCTGGAACCGGACACCGGGCCGCGACCGGGAACTGGTCGAACGCGGCGCGCTCAGCGCGCCCACGGCGGCGGAGGCCGTCGCCGCGAGCGGGCTGATCGTCGTCTGCGTGGTGAACTACGACGCGGTGGACGCCATCCTGCGGCCCGAGCGGGTCGCCGGCGCGCTCCACGGGCGTACGGTCGTGAATCTGACCGCCGACACCCCGGACCGGGCCCGCGCTCTGGCCGCATGGGCCGGCGAGCACGGCATCCGCTATCTGGACGGCGCGATCATGACGCCGACCACCACGATCGGCACCCCCGACGCGGTCTTCCTCTACTCCGGCCCCGAGGAGCTGCGCCGCGAGCACCGGCCCGTACTGGACACCCTCGGCGGCACCCACACCCACCTCGGCGAGGACATCGGCCGGGCGGCGGCGTACGACATCGCCCTGCTCGACATCTTCTGGACCGCGATGGCGGGGTACGCGCACGCCCTGGCGGTGGCGAAGGCCGAGGGCATCACCGCCCGGGAACTGGCGCCCTTCACCCAGGGCATCGGCGCGATCCTGTCGCCGACCTTCCAGGAACTCGCGGAGGACGTGGACAGCGGCACCTACTCGGGCGAGGAGAACCCGATCACCTCGTCCGCGTCGTCCATGGCCCATATCGTCCACACCTCCGAGGCCCATGGAATCGACGCGGGCGTGATGCGCGCGGCCGAGGGCTGGGCCCGCCGCGCCATCGGCCTGGGGCACGGCGGGGACGGGTTCATCCGGATCGCCGAAGTCCTCGGCCGCCACTGAGCCGAAGGGGCCTATCGCCCCCGCTGGGGCACCAGCGATCCCCGCGTCTTCGTCAGCCGTCGAAGCGATGGGCTCCCCTTCCCCGGTCACCGCTTGGACAACGACCGCAGAAACGCCGACGCCCCCGGTCCGGGGGCGTCGGCGTTTCTGCGGTGCGCGAAGGGTTTCTCAGAGGCGCTTGAACACGCGGGTGGCCGTTATGCCTTTGGCGGCATAGGTGACGGTCATCCCGGTCGGGCTGTAGTCCCTGATCACCTGGCTCTGGTCGCCCCCGATCTTCTGGATCTGGATCAGCTTGTCCCCGTCCCGGACGAACACCGACTTCGCGGTGCGTCCGTCCTCCGTCACCTGGTCGAAGGGCTCGCCGAGAGTGAACGACACCTTCCAGGCCTTGAGCTGAGTCGTGTGGGACAGCTCCCAGGGTCCGTCGCCGGTCGTGAGCTCCTCGGTGGGCACGGCCTTCTCGGCCAGGTTGCGCTGGATCATGCCGACACCCACGGCCTTCAGATACTCGCCGTAGTTGTCACTGCTGGTCATCTCCCACGTGCCCGATTCGATAGCCATGCGGAACCCCTCCTGGTCGTCATGCGATGCGCACCGGCGCGGACCGCGCCGTGTCACCCTCACGTTACCGACCAAGATCACCAACGGGTTCATGATCTTGACCACCCCGCCCCGCCTGCCCGCCCGGCTTCAGTCCGTGGCCGCGTCGTCGGTCAGGGCGAGCAGCCGCTGCCGGACGGCTTCCCGGACCGGTTCCGGCAGGGGGGTGCCGCTGGTGGCCTCGTAGATCCAGAGGCCGTCGACGGCCAGCCGGGCGAGGAACAGGTCGATGTCCCCGGGGTCGGTCGACCGCGCCGGGCCGTCCAGATGCCCCATCAGACCGGCCCAGACCTCGGCCGGCGCCGGCTGGGTCACGGACTCGACCATGAAGGAGAGCGCCGCCCTGCCGGCTCCCCCCTCGGTGCCGACCCGGGCGTAGGCGGCGGTCAGCTCGCGCGGCGACGCCTCCGCGAGCGGCTTTCCGGCGGCGGCCACCAGCCGCGCCTCCCACGCCGCCGTCACATGGCGCTGGACCGCCAGCAGCAGTTCGTCCCGCGTACGGAAGTGGTACATCAGGCCGCCCTTGGTGACACCGGCCTCGGTGGCCGCCGATTCCAGGGTCAGGCCGGTGATGCCCGCCCGCTCGGTCACACGGACCGCGGCGTCCAGGATCAGATTCTTCGAGCTCGGTCGCACAATAGAAACTGTACCATCCAGAAGGTATAGTTACGGTATCGGCGCGCCCGGCCGGGTCGTATCACCGGCCGCGTCCGTCGATCACGGCGACATGGGCGCAAGGGGGTGCCCAGCGGCCGGGCTTCCCACGGAGCCATGCCTTCCGCCGCCGGCTCCAGGCTCAGCCCCTGATCTCTCCGCTCGTCCCCGGCCCCTTTCACCGGGTACGCGATGCGCCGCACCACACCGGCCCGCACCACGCCGACCGCACCACACCGGCCCCGGACGACACCGGGGCCGGAGGCCAGCACCTCTCCCGGCATCACGAAAGGCTGTTCATGACCTCCCCCGCGACCACCACCCCGCATGTCGCCCTCGTCACGGGTGCCAACAAAGGCGTCGGAAATGCCATAGCCCGGCAGCTCGCCGCCCAGGGGATCACCGTCTTCCTCGGCGCCCGCAACGAGGAACGCGGCCGGAAGGCCGCCGCCGAGCTGAGCGCCGAAGGCCATGACGTGCGCTTCGTGCATCTCGATGTCACCGACGGCACCACCGCCGGCCTCGCCGCCCAGCGGATCGAGGAGGAATCCGGCCGGCTCGACATCCTGGTCAACAACGCGGGCATGAGCACCCCCTGGCACACCCCCAGCCAGACCCCCACCGACGACGTACGCCAGAGCTTCGAGACCAATGTCCTCGGCGTCATCACCGTCACCAACGCCATGCTGCCGCTGCTGCGCCGCTCGCAGGCCGCCCGCATCGTCAACATCAGCAGCGTGATCGGCTCACTGACCGCCGCCGCCGAGAACCACGACCCCACCGGCGTCTTCTCCGACGGCGAGTTCCCCAACACCCTCGGCTACCCCGTCTCCAAGGCCGCGCTCAACGCGGTCACCATCATGTACGCCAATGAACTGCGCGCCGAGGGCATCCTCGTGAACGCCGTCTCGCCCAACTGGGTCCCGACCGACGCCACCCACCACACCGGCCTCCTCACCCTCGAACAGGGCGTCGTCCTGCCCGTCCGGATGGCCACCCTCCCCGACGGCGGACCCACCGGCACCTACACCTGCTCCGACGACACCGGAAAGGGCCTCACCCTCCCCTGGTGACCCCAGACCCGCACCCGGTGGTGTCCCTCCCGGGGCACCACCGGACCCGCCGACCCGCGGGGGCGCGGGCGCCGGCCCCGACGCGCCCGGGGCCGGGGCGGGCGCGGAGCAGCCCGACAGCCCACACCAAGAGAAACCAGACGGGGTGAGG
>NZ_JBEPCY010000016.1:89941-174628 GCF_040299965.1 Streptomyces sp. NPDC000594
ACCCCGGGGCACCACGGTACCCGCCCCCCCGCGCGGCCGCCGTCCCGGCCCGAGCGGGACGGCGGCCGCGCGCTCGGACTCGTCACACGAACAGCACAGTCACATGATCACCGGCGGGTGAGGGCATCACCCGTCCGGGCGACCTCATCCGCTCCGCCATCCAGGGGAAGGCCAACGGCCCGCACCCCTGCCCGGCCGCCCCGGCACACGGGCGGCGGACCGTCGGGGCACAGCAGGGCCGAGGTGCGGACGCGGATCGCGTCGCCATCCCGTAGAGGGACACTCCCACCTGATACTGGTCCGAGTGTTCGCGCCGGGAAGCCGGAAACGCCAGGGAACGCCAGGGTCACCAACCGACCGTATCCATCCTGATCTGCGAAAGCACAGCTCAGGGCCCGTCCGCCAGCCTGCCGAGGAGAGACAGTTGAAGATGCTCATCAACGTCCCGGAGACCGTGGTCGCCGACGCGCTGCGGGGAATCGCGGCGGCCCACCCCGAGCTGACCGTGGATGTGGAGAACCGGGTCATCGTCCGGCGGGACGCGCCGGTCGCGGGGAAGGTGGGGCTGGTCTCCGGGGGCGGGTCCGGGCACGAGCCGCTGCACGGGGGGTTCGTGGGGCCGGGGATGCTCTCGGCCGCGTGTCCCGGGGAGGTGTTCACCAGCCCCGTTCCGGACCAGATGGTGCGGGCGGCGGCGGCCGTGGACAGCGGTCAGGGGGTGCTCTTCGTCGTCAAGAACTACACGGGCGACATCCTCAACTTCGAGATGGCCACCGAGCTGGCGGAGGACGAGGGCGTACGGCTGGCGAAGGTCGTCGTGGACGACGATGTCGCCGTCACCGACAGTACGTTCACGGCGGGCCGGCGGGGCACCGGGGCGACCCTCTTCGTGGAGAAGATCGCCGGAGCCGCCGCCGAGGAGGGCGCCCCGCTGGAGCGGGTGGAGGCCATCGCCCGGCGGGTCAACGAGTCCTCGCGGAGCTTCGGGGTGGCACTGAGCGCGGTGACGACCCCGGCGAAGGGGTCGCCCACGTTCGACCTTCCCCCCGGGGAGCTGGAGCTGGGCATCGGGATCCATGGGGAGCCGGGCCGGGAGCGGCGGGCCATGATGACCTCGCGGGAGATCGCCGACTTCACCGTCGACACCCTGCTGGAGGACCGCCGGCCGACCGGCCCGGTGCTCGTCCTCGTCAATGGCATGGGCGGCACCCCCCTGCTGGAGCTGTACGGCTTCAACGCCGAGGTGCGGCGGCGGCTCTCCGAACGCGGGGTGGCCGTCGCACGTAACCTCGTCGGCAATTATGTGACCTCCCTCGACATGGCCGGCTGCTCGGTGACGCTCTGCCAGGCCGACGAGGAGACGCTGCGGCTGTGGGACGCGCCGGTGCAGACCGCCGCGCTCCGCTGGGGCCGTTGAACCGGATGCATCGACCTCAGGGAGCAGATGTGCTCGACACCGACTTCTTCCGCCGCTGGCTGGCCGTCAGCGCCGGTTCGGTCGAACGCGAGGAGGCGCGGCTGACCGAGCTGGACTCGGCGATCGGCGACGCCGACCACGGCAGCAATCTCCGCCGGGGGTTCGCGGCGGTCGTCGCGGCGCTGGACCGGGACACCCCGGGCACCCCGGGGGCGGTGCTGATCCTCGCCGGACGGCAGCTGATCTCCTCCGTGGGCGGCGCCTCGGGGCCTCTCTACGGGACCCTCCTGCGCAGCGCGGGCAAGGAGCTGGGGGACGCCCCCGAGGTGACCCCGGAGCAGCTGGCCGGGGCGTTGCGGGCGGGTGTCGACGCGGTGGCCCGGCTCGGCGGGGCGCGGCCGGGTGACAAGACGATGCTGGACGCGCTGGAACCCTCGGTCACGGCGCTGGAGGAGTCCCCGGAGGGGTTCGCGGAGGCGGCCGACGCCGCCGGGCGGGGCGCGGTGGCGACGGTGCCGATGCGGGCCCGCAAGGGCAGGGCCAGCTATCTGGGTGAGCGCAGCATGGGGCACCAGGACCCGGGGGCGACCTCGTCCGCGCTGCTGCTCGACGCGCTCGCGGAGGCGGCGCGCGAGCTCCGGGGGACGGGTACGGGGGCCGGCCGGTGACGGTGAGGACACCGGCGCCGGTGGGCATCGTGCTGGTCTCGCACAGCGGTGCGGTGGCGCGCTCGGTCGTGGAGATGGCGAAGGGGCTGGCGGGCGGGGGCGCGCTCGCGCCCGTGGCCGCCGCCGGTGGTACGGAGGACGGTGGTCTCGGGACCAGTGCGGAGCTGGTGCTGCGGGCCGCCGCCGAGGTCGACCGGGGGGCGGGGGTCGCCGTCCTGGTGGACCTCGGCAGCGCGGTGCTCACGGTGAAGGCGCTGCTCGCGGAGGGTGACGGGCTGCCCCGGGACACCCGTCTGGTGGACGCCCCCCTGGTGGAGGGCGCGGTGGCGGCGCTGGTCGCGGCGTCGGCGGGGGCCGATCTGGACGCGGTCGCGGGCGCGGCGGAGGAGGCGTACGAGTACCGCAAGGGGTGACCGCGCCGGCGGAGCCCGTAGGGCAGGGGCCAGGGGCGCCGGGCCCGTGCGGGTCCCCGCGCCGGCCCCTGTGACCCGGGGGATGCGCCTCCGGAGGGGACAGCGAGGACGCGCCCCAGGCGCGCGGGGCGGCGTACCACCGTTCGGACCCCGTACGGTGGCGGCGGTCCCCGCCCCCTCCTAGCGTCGAAGCCACTGTGCCTTTCCTACACAGGGGAGCCTTCGACCATGCGTGTCGCCATATGTGCCGCGTCCCTCTCCCTCGCCGGAGCCGCCGCCCTCTCGCTGGGCGCGCCGCCCGCGTTCGCCGCCGGGGACGACCGGGTCCCGGGGGTGCAGCCGCCGCCCCGTCAGGAGGTCGGTGCCGTCACCTCCTTCGGGTTCACGGTGTCCCCGCGCTCCGTCGCCCCGGGGGACGCGGTGACCCTGACGGCGGCCGAGTGCTCGGCACCCTCCGTGACCGCGTCGTCGGCCGCCTTCGAGACGGTCACCCTGGATCTGGGGCTGCCCGCGACCGCCACCGTCTTCCAGAACGCGCGGCCCGGAAGGGCGTACGAGGTCGTCTTCGACTGCGCCGGGGAGAAGGGCACCGCCACGCTGGCCGTGAACGGGAGCGCGTCCCGCACCCGGACACCGGCCGAGGAACCGGCTGCGGAGACACCCGGGGCGTCGGACGGAACCTCGGGCGGGACCTCGGACGGAGCGGGTGGACTCGGCGGTCTCGAAGAGCCGGTGGTCCCGGTGACACCTCCGGGTGGTTTGGAGGGTCTGGACAGTCAGGGCGGGCTGGACGGTCTGGAGGAGACCGGCGGACTCGAAGGCCTGGAGGGGCTGGAGGGACTGGAGGGGCTCGATGGGCTGGACGAGGCCACCGGCTCCGGTGACGAGGCCGGATCGGGCGACGCGGGGCACAGCGAGCAGCAGGGCGGGGACGAGCACGGTACGGAGCCCGGCGGTGCGGGGCAGCGGGAGCCCGCCGTGCCGCAGAAGCCGGGCGGCGGGGTCCACGCGGGCGACGGCGGCAGTCTGAACGGTCCCGGCCCGGCCCGCACCGCCGTCGGCGCCGCGCTGCTCGCGGGGGTGGCCTGCGGTGGTGCCCTCCTTCTCCACCGGCGCCGGGCGGCGGGCGGCCGATGAGCCGGTGAGCCGGGTGGCCGGTGAGCCGGGCCCGCGCGCATGATCCCCGGGATCCCGTCCTCCCCCGGCCTTCTGGACGCCCGGGGCCACCGCCGTGCCCGCTCCCCCACCGGGGGTCTCTCCCATCGGAAGGTCTCCCGCCATGGACCACCCGCTCGCCCGGCGCGGTACGGGTTTCGCCCTGCTCTGCGCGCTGCTGTTCGGGGTGTTCCTGCTGTGGCCTGCCGACACCGCTCCCCCGGCGCCGCGCACCGGCGCGCTCGGGGTCCGCGACCGGGCCGCCGGGCCCGGCGGGGGGACCGCGACGGCGGTACGGGCGCCCGTGGCACCGCTCGCCCGCTCGGTGCCGAAGCGGCTGGTGATCGACGCGCTCCGGCTGGACGCCCCGCTGGTCCCGGTGGGGCTCGGCACGGACGGGCTGATCGATCCGCCGCGCGCCGCCGGGGGCGGGCCCGCGGGCTGGTACGCCGGGGCGGCCGCCCCCGGTGAGCGGGGCACCTCCGTGGTGGTGGGCCATGTCGACGGCCCCGACGGCCCCGCCGTCTTCTATCCGCTCGGCTCGCTGGAGCCGGGCAGCCGGATCGAGATCACCCGCGCCGACGGCACCACGGCGGTCTTCGCGGTGGACCGGGTCGCCGTGCACCCCCGGCGGGACTTTCCCGCGCGGGAGGTCTACCGGGACGGTCCCCGGCCCGAGCTGCGGCTGATCACCTGCGCCGGCCGGTTCACCCGGGGCACGGGGTACGACAGCAATGTGGTCGTCTCGGCCCATCTGATCGGCTCCGCCTGAGCGGACCCGGGCCCTCCCTCCCTCCACAGTCCATCCGCGCCGGTCCGCGCCGGTCCGCAGACCCCGGTCCGGCCGGGCACGGCGGAAAGCCGGGCACACGCAGGTAAGCGCAGCCAAGCGACGGAACACCGGGTGACTGTCCGAGGCGGCTGGCAGACTGTTCCCCATGTCCTCGCCCCGCCGTCTGTGCCCGGTCTGCCGCCGAGAGATCGCCCTGGTCGGGGGGCGGTACGCCCGGCACGACCCGGCGGGCCGCCGCACAGCGGCCGAGCTGGTCTCCTGCCCCGGGTCGCGCCGCCAGGCACCGTACGACCCCGCGCTCCGGCCCGCTCTGGACGGTTTCGCACCGCCCGGCTTCCCGGGGCAGCTCCCGCTCTTCTGACGTCCGTCCCCGGCTCGGTCCCGCTGTCCATCAACTGGTCGGGTACGCGACAGATCACCTGCTCACCCGGTAGATTGGTCTACACCATTGCGCAGACCGAGACGCACACAGAGACAGGGATCCTCGTGGAAGTTGTCATCGTTCCGGATGCCGCCGCCGGCGGCGAGCTGATCGCCGAGGCCATGGCCGACCTGCTGCGCCGCAAGCCCGATGCGCTGCTGGGTGTGGCCACCGGCTCCACCCCGCTGCCGATCTACGAGGCGCTCGCCGCCAAGGTGCGCGCCGCCGAGGTCGACGCGGGCCGGGCCCGGATATGCCAGCTCGACGAGTACGTGGGCCTGCCCGCCGGGCACCCCGAGTCGTACCGCTCGGTGGTGCTGCGCGAGGTGGTCGAGCCGCTGGGGCTGACCGAGGACTCGTTCATGGGCCCGGACGGCTCCACCGACGATGTGGCCGCCGCCTGTGTCGCGTACGACAGCGCGCTCGCCGACGCGGGCGGGGTCGACCTCCAGCTGCTCGGTATCGGCACCGACGGGCACATCGGCTTCAACGAGCCGTGCTCCTCGCTCGCCTCGCGCACCCGGATCAAGACCCTCACCGAGCAGACCCGCAAGGACAACGCCCGGTTCTTCGACAGCCTGGACGAGGTCCCGCACCATGTGATCACGCAGGGGATCGGCACCATCCTGGAGGCCCGCCACCTGGTGCTGCTGGCCACCGGTGAGGCCAAGGCCGACGCCGTGGCGCTCTCCGTCGAGGGCCCGCTCTCGGCCCTGGTGCCCGCCTCCGCGCTCCAGCTCCACCCGCACGCCACCGTCGTCGTGGACGAGGCCGCCGCCTCCCGGCTGAAGCTCGCCGACTACTTCCGGGCGACCTTCGCCGCCAAGCCGGACTGGCAGGGCATCTGAGACCGTAGCCGGGGCGCTCCGGTGTACCGTCCCGCCGAGGGGTGGTGCGCCGGCGCGCCATCGGCCGGGTCCGCACCCCGGCACAGAGAGCACGCGGAGCGCACAGAGCACACAGAGCACGTAGGACATGCAGGACACGCACAGCCCGTACGGCCCGTGCGGCACCCGTAGCACCCACAGCACCCCGCACCAGGTTCCATCCCATCGGTCGCGCGTCCCGGGGACGCGCCTTCGAGCAGCCCAGGGGACGTGATGGACGACGACAGGGACGACGGCACCGCGCAGGACGGCTTACTCGTCCGGGAGAGCCTGGAGCGCGTCCGACGCCGGGCCGGTCATGTGGTGCGGTACTTCTACGCCCATCTGTTCCAGCGCCATCCGCATCTGCGCGGGCTCTTCCCCGAGGTCATGGAGGAGCAGTACGACCGGCTGTTCGGCGCGCTGGTCCATGCCGTGGAGCAGCTCGACCATCCCGGGCTCCCGGCGTATCTCGAACAACTCGGCCGGGACCACCGCAAGTTCGGCATTGTCGACGCGGACTACACGGCCGTCGGCGGGAGCCTGGTCGCCGCGCTCGCCCGGCACTCCCCGCTCACCTGGGACGATCCCACCCAGGCCGCCTGGGTACGGGTGTACGGGGTGATGGTCGCGGCGATGCGTGAGGGGGCCGCGCGCTCGGTGGCCGAGGGGGAGCCGCCCCACTGGCGGGCCACCGTCGTCACCCACCGGACGCACGCCGGGCACACCTCGGTCGTCCGTGCCGCCGTCCATGCCCCGTACCCCTGGCTGCCCGGCCAGTACGCCACCGTCGAGCACCCGGGGCTGCCGGGGGTGTGGCGCCCGTACTCGCTGGCGGGCGACGCGGGCCCGGAGGACCGGGAGCGGGTCCTGGAGTTCCATGTCGCCCATGTCCCCGGCGGGGCGCTCAGCACCGCGCTCCGCGACCGTACGGAGCCGGGGACCGTGCTGCGGATCGGTGCCGCGTCGGGCACCGCGCTCGCCCCGCCGCCGGGCACGGCCTCGGTCACCCTGATCGCGGCGGGCACCGGCTGGGCCCCGGTCAAGCCGGTCCTGGCGGAACTGCTCGCCCGCCGGCCCGTCCCCCGGATCCGGGTCGAGGCCGTGGCCCGGGGCGAGGAGCACTTCTACGACGGCGCCGTCCTGGACGGGCTGCTGCGGCACCATCCGGACCTCACCGTCCACGGCTGGTACGAGGAGCGCGGCGAGGGCCGGGCGCGGGCCACCGAGCGGCTCCACGACCATCTGCGGGCCCGGCGGGACTGGGCCGGGGAGGCCGTCTACCTCTGCGGCCCGGCGGGGTTCGTCCGGGGGACGGTGGAGCTGCTGGCGGAGTGCGGTCTTCCGCCGGGTGCGCTGGTCCTGGACCCCCAGCCGGGTCCGGCCCGGCGCCGGGGGCATGTCTCCCACGCCGAGGCCTTCCTCGACCCGGTGCCGGTGGCCTGGATCGACCCGGCGGCACGTACCCGCCCGCTGGATCTGCCCCTGGCGGTGGACCGCACCGGCGGCTGAGCAGGGCCGGGAGCGGCAGCCGACGAGGGGGACGCCGGGGTCACTCCGCCCCGTACCAGAGGGTGGTGACATTGCAGAACTCACGGATGCCCTGGCCCGCCAGCTCCCGGCCGTAGCCGGAGCGCTTGATCCCGCCGAAGGGGAAGGCGGGATGGGAGGCGGTCATCCCGTTGAAGTAGACACCGCCGGCCTCGATGTCCCGGGCGAACCGTTCCATCTCCCCGGGCTCCCGGGTCCAGACGGTGGAGCTGAGCCCGAACGGGGTGTCATTGGCGAGGGCGACCGCCTCGGTCACCCCGTGCACCCGGTAGACGGTGGCCACGGGGCCGAAGGTCTCCTCGCGGTGGACCCGCATCCCGGGGTCGACACCGGTGATGACGGTGGGCTCGTAGAACCAGCCCCGGTCCAGCGCCGGGGGGCGCCGTCCGCCGGTGAGGACCCGGGCGCCACGCTCGGCGGCGTCGTCGACCAGGGCGGCGAGATCCGCCCGGCCCTGCTCCAGCGCGAGCGGTCCGACCTGCGTGGACTCCTCCAGCGGGTCCCCCACGGTCAGAACGCGCATCCCCTCCGTGAAGCGTTCGACAAAGGCGTCGTGGACATCGGTATGGACCAGGAACCGTTTGGCGGCGATACAGGACTGGCCGTTGTTCTGTGTCCGGGCGACGACGGCGGTGTCGGCGGCCCGCGCCACATCGGCGGAGGGCATCACGATGTACGGGTCGCTGCCGCCGAGTTCCAGCACGGTCTTCTTGATCTCGTCACCCGCGACGGCGGCGACCGCGCGCCCGGCGGGTTCGCTCCCGGTGAGGGTCGCGGCGGCCACCCGGGGGTCGCGCAGCACGGCCTCGACGGCGCCGGAGCCGATCAGCAGGGTCTGGAAGGAGCCCTCGGGCCAGCCCGCCCGCCGGAACAGCTCCTCCAGGTAGAGCGCGGTCTGCGGCACATTGGAGGCGTGCTTGAGCAGACCGGTGTTGCCCGCCATGAGGGCGGGGGCGGCGAAGCGGATCACCTGCCAGAGGGGGAAGTTCCAGGGCATGACGGCGAGGACCACCCCGAGCGGCCGGTGGCGCACCACCACCCGGGTGGCGCCCGACTCCCCGGCGTCGGCCTCCGAGGGGTGCTCGTCGGCGAGGAGTCCGGCGGCGTGGGCCGCGTACCAGCGCATCGCCCTGGCGCACTTGGCGGCCTCGGCACGGGCGGCGGCGATGGGCTTGCCCATCTCCAGGGTCATGGTGCGGGCGATGGCCGCGCGGTCGTGGTCGAGGAGTTCGGCGGTCCGCTCCAGGAGGCGGGCACGGGTGGCGAGGTCGGTGGTGCGGTTCTCCTCGAAGGCGTCCCGGGCACGGGTGAGTGACTCCTCGATGCCCTCGGGGTCCAGCGGCTCGAAGCTCCGCAGGGTCTCCCCGGTGGCCGGGTTCACCGTGGCGATGGGCATCAGGGGTCCTTGTCTCACGGTCGGCCGGGCGGCGTCCCGGCCGGGCGGATCAGGCGGATCAGGCGGATCAGATGGATCAGGCAGCTCGGGCGGATCGGGCAGCTCGGGCGGATCGGGCGGATTCGGCCGTACGGATGACAGCAGGTCGTCACATCAGGCCAGGCCAAGCCAGGTCAGGTCAGGTCAGGTCAGGTCAGGTCAGGTCAGGTCAGGTCATGTCATGTCATGTCAGGGGCAGGGGCGCCTCGGCCGCTCTCCAGCCGCAGTTGTACATCCTTCTCCTGGTCACCCGCCGCCATCCCCTGGTCCTGGACGACGAACGACGCCGCCAGCGCCTCGCGCAGCCGGTCGACCGCCCAGTACCCGCCCTGGAGCTCGGCCTCGACGGGCGCGGTGAGCCGTACCGGGGCCTTCACCGGGGACTCCCCGGTGACCTCGAAGGTCGCGGTCCAGACCGTGGTGTGGCCCTCGGTCACATAGTCCGGTGTGTCGTCATGGGCGCGGTCGGACCGGTACGCCCGGCCCAGGGCGTGGAAGACGGTGTCCGCGTCCTCCCTGGCGCAGCCCGCGATGGTCACCACGACCGGCGAGGGATGCCGCTCACTGCTGTTCACCCTGGGTCCTCGCTCTCCGTACGCGGCGGGGTACGGCGGGACCGGGGCGTCGCCCGCCGTGCCTCCAGGCTCACCCGGGGGCGGGCGGGGTGCACCTCGGCGGGCCATCCGGCCCACCCGGCGCGCTCCGGGACCTCGGCGCGGGTCAGCAGGGGCGCGCGGGCCGGTACCCGGCCGGGCGGCGGACGGAGCGCCGCTGGGTGGCGAGGACACCGCCCCACACCCCGGTGCGCTGTCCGGTGCGTTCCGCCCAGTCGAAGCAGTCCTGTACCACCGGACAGCGCTCGCACACCTGTCGCGCGCGGGCCACCTGATCGGCCCCGGGGCCGGTGCCGCTGACCGGGAAGAACAGTTCCGGATCCTCGTCCGTGCAGGCGGCGGCGGTCTGCCAGGTCATCGTGTCCCGGCCCATGGGGCCTGGAGCAATCCGTTCCGGAAGCCGGTGCATCACACGTCCTCACCTTCGGTGTCCTGTGTGCCGTCGGGTACCCCCGTCCCGTGGAACAACGACTCAAGCCGGAGAACGGCTCACCCGTTTATCGTTCTGGCCATCGATCGCGGCCCCGCCGCGCACGATCCACACCGCACACACCGCGCACGATCCGCACCGCACACACCGCACACACCGCACCGCACCGCACCCGCCACGAGAGGGCGTACGCATGCCGCAGAGGTCAGCGGAGCCGGTCCTACGGGAGGTCGCCCGGGGAACCGGCGGGGTGGTGCCGGTCCTCGCGTTCGCGGGGATCACGGTCGCCGTGATGCAGACCCTGCTGGTGCCGGTCATCACCGATCTACCGGTCCTGCTGGACACCACTCCCGCCAACGCCACCTGGGTACTGACCGGCACCCTTCTCGCGGGGGCGGTGGCCACCCCGGTGATGGGCCGGCTCGGCGACCTCCACGGAAAGCGCCGCATGCTCGTGGTCAGCCTGGGCGTCATGGTGCTCGGCTCGCTGGTCTGCGCGGTCACCGACCAGTTGGTGCCGATGCTGATCGGCCGGGTGCTCCAGGGGTTCGGGATGGGCGTGATACCCCTCGGCATAGGCATCATGCGCGATGTCCTGCCCGGGGAGCGGCTGGCCTCGGGCATGGCGGTGATGAGTTCCTCCATCGGCGTGGGCGGCGGGCTGGCGCTGCCGCTGGCGGCGCTGGTGGCCCAGCACACCGACTGGCACATGCTGTTCTACGGGTCGGCCGGGACGGGAGTGCTCGCGATCACGGCCACCCTGGCACTGGTGCCGGGGGGACCGGGACGGGCGCGCGGCGGCTTCGACCTCCCGGGGGCGTTCGGGCTCACCGCGGGCATGGTCGCCCTGCTGCTGCCGGTCACCAAGGGCGACGAGTGGGGCTGGACCTCCCCGCGGGTCCTGTCCCTGTTCGCGGTCGCGGCGCTGGTCCTGACGGTGTGGGGGATCTGGGAGCTGCGCTGCCCGGCCCCCCTGGTCGATCTGCGGACCAGCGCCCGCCGCGAGGTGCTGCTGACCCATCTGGCCTCGCTGATGCTCGGGGTGGCGTTCTACGCGATATCGCTGGTCCTGCCGCCCCTGCTGCAACTGCCCACCTCGACCGGGTACGGGCTGGGGCAGCCGATGGTGACGGCGGGGCTCTGTCTCGCCCCGCTGGGGGTGACGATGATGCTGGTGTCCCCGGTGTACGCACGGCTCTCCCGGCGGTACGGGGCGCGGGCCGCGCTGCTCGCCGGGATGGCGGTGATGACGGTCGGGTACGGCGCGGGCATCGTGCTGATGAGCGCCGTCTGGCACACGGTGCTGGTCGCGGTGGTGCTCGGCGCGGGCATCGGGCTGGCGTACGCGGCACTGCCCGCGCTGATCACGGCGGCGGTGGATCCCTCGCAGACCGGCGCGGCCAACGGGCTGAACGCGCTGATGCGATCGGTCGGGACGGCGGTGTCGAGCGCGGTCGTGGGCATGGTGCTGGCCCGGACCGCGATCCCCCTCGACGGCGTCCCGGTGCCGGGCCCCGAGGGCTTCCGCATCTCCTTCGCCCTGGCCGCGGCGGCGGTCACGGCGGGCATGATCCTGGCCCTCTTCCTCCCGTCGCCCTCAGCCGCGCGGGCACGCGAGCCGGAACGCACCGCCAGGGGCGCGAGGAACCGCGCGACCAGCCACAACGCCGCCGCACCGACCCACCTATCCCGGCCGGAACGCCCCTGAGGGGCGCGGGGAACTGCGCGCCCGACCACGACGGAGCCGCACCGACCCACGACCCCAGGCCCCCGCAAGGCCACCGCACCGACCCCCGCACCCCGAGGCCCCCGGCCTCAGAGCCGACGGTTCGCCAGCACCGGAATCTGCCTGCGCACCGCATCCGCCTCCGCCGGATCCACCTCCGCGATCAGCAGCCCCGGCGCCTCGTCCAGCCGCGCCCGGACCGTGCCGTCGGGCCCCGCGACCGTACTGTGGCCGATGCCCACCGGAGTCCGCTCCGGCACCGGCAGACCGGACGCCGCCGGGTCCGCCTGGCCGACCGCCGCGACCCAGAGCGTGGCGTCCAGCGCGCGGGCCCGGACCAGCAGCTCCCACTGCTCCCGCTTGCCCGGCCCCGCGCCCCAGGAGGCGGGCACCACGGTGAGCCGGGCCCCCGCGTCCGCATGGGCCCGGAACAGCTCGGGGAACCGGATGTCGTAGCAGGTGGCGAGGCCGACCCGGACACCGTCCACCTCGATGGTGACCACCTCGGAGCCGGCCGCCACGGTCCGGGACTCGGTGAAGCCGAAGGCGTCGTACAGATGGATCTTGTCATAGGCCGCCTCGACCCCGGGCCCGGTGGCCAGCAGGGTGTTGGTGACCCGGCCCCCGGAGGCCGGGGTGAACATCCCGGCGACGACGACCACCCCCGCGTCGGCGGCGATCCGGCGCACCTCCGTCGCCCAGGGGCCGTCCAGCGGCTGGGCCAGCGGGGCCAGCGGGGTGCCGAAACAGGCCATGGTGGCCTCCGGGAAGGCGACCAGACGCGCACCCGCCTCGGCGGCGCGCCCGGCGCCCTCCCGTACGGCGGCGAGATTCGCCTCGGGGTCGGGGCCGGTGGTGAGCTGGCTCAGGGCGATGCGCATGGGCGTCCTCGGGGTGGGGGAACGGCGTACCGCCTCCATGGTCGCGCACCCGTGCCCGAGCGGACACGTGCCCCGTACCCCGGACCCGTACACCGTCCCGTACACCGGACCCGTACACCGACCCGTACAAGTGCTTCCGCACCGGCCCCGTACCGGCTAGTCCATCACTGATTGTCGATCAAGTACCGCCATGGGTCACCTAGCTCACAGCCGGGGCCCCTCCCGGCGCTTTGTGCGCATGTCCTAGCATCCGGGGCATGACGGTCCTCCCCGACGACGGGTTCACACTGGCCGCCGACTTCCCCGACACCTCGCACGACTCCTGGCGGAATCTGGTCGCCGGTGTGCTGCGCAAGGCGGGCCGGGAGGTGACCGGCGCCGAGGCCGAGGATGCCCTCGCCACGGCGCTGGAGGACGGGATCACCACCCGGCCCCTCTACACGGCGGAAACAGCGGGCACGGCAGACACAGCGGGCACGGCGGACTCCCCCGCGCCGGCCGGCGGCGACGCGGACGGCTTCCCCGGCTTCGCCCCCTTCACCCGGGGCGCCAGGCCCGACGGCGGCGCCGCCGGGGGCTGGGACATCCGCCAGCGCCACGACCGGCCCGACCCCGTCCGTACCCGGGACGCGATCCTCGCCGACCTGGAGAACGGCGTCACCTCGCTCTGGCTCACGGCCGGGGCCTCCGGTGTGCCGACCGGCTCGCTCGGCACCGCCGTGGAGGGCGTACTGCTCGACCTCGCGCCCGTGGTGCTCGACGCCGGGGCGGAGTTCGAGCGGGCGGGCCGGGAGTGGCTGCGGATCCTCGACGAGCGGGGCACGACCGACGCGCGCGGCAATCTGGGCGCCGACCCGCTCGGCCACGCCGCACGGACCGGCGCGTACGACACCGTGCCCGAGCGGACCGCCGCCGCCGTCGAACTGGCCCGCCGCTGCGCCGCCACCCGCCCCGGGCTGCGGGCGCTGGTGGTCGACGCCCTGCCGTACCACGAGGCGGGCGCCACCCCCGCCCAGGAGCTGGGCTGCTCCCTGGCGACCGGGGTCGCCCTGCTGCGCTCGCTGACCGGCGCCGGGCTCGATGTCCCGGCCGCCCTGCGCCAGCTGGAGTTCCGCTACGCGGCCACCGCCGACCAGTTCCTGACCATCGCCAAGCTGCGCGCCGCGCGCCGGATCTGGGCCCGGGTCGCGGAGGCCTGCGGCGCGCCCGCCGCCGGGGCGCAGCTCCAGCACGCGGTGACCTCACCGGTGATGATGTCCCGGCGCGACCCCTGGGTGAACATGCTGCGCACGACGGTGGCCTCGCTGGCCGCCGGGGTCGGTGGCGCGGACGCGGTCACCGTCCTCCCCTTCGACCACGCGGCCGGGCTGCCGGACGACTTCGCCCGGCGGATCGCCCGGAACACCTCCTCGGTGCTGATCGATGAGGCGCACATCGGCCGGGTGATCGACCCGGCGGGCGGCTCCTGGTACGTGGAGCGGCTCACCGACGATCTGGCGCGGGCCGCCTGGGCGTGGTTCCAGGAGATCGAGGGGGCGGGCGGCCAGCTCGCGGCGGCCCGTTCGGGTCTGGTGGCCGAGCGGATCGGCGCGGCCTGGGAGCAGCGGTCGCGGCGGCTGGCCCGGCGGGCCGAGCCGGTGACCGGGGTGAGCGAGTTCCCGCTGCTCGACGAGGCGCCGCTGGAGCGCGATCCGGCGCCCGCGCCGCCCTCGGGCGGGCTGCCGAGGGTCCGCCGCGACGAGGCGTTCGAGGCGCTGCGGGCCCGTTCCGACGCGCATCTGGCGGCGACCGGCGCCCGTCCCCGGGTCTTCCTGGCCGCGCTCGGCCCGGCGTCGGCGCACACCGCGCGGGCGTCCTTCGCCGCCAACCTCTTCCGGGCGGGCGGGATCGAGCCGGTCCACGACCCGGTGTCGGTGGACGCGGCGACGGTGGCGGGCGCGTTCGCGGCGAGCGGGGCGGAGCTGGCGTGTCTGTGCTCCAGCGACGCGCGCTACGCGGAGGAGGCCGCCCCGGTGGCCGGGGCGCTGCGGGGGGCGGGCGCCCGGCGGGTGTATCTGGCGGGACGGCCCCCGGCGGAGCCGCCCGCGGCGGTGGACGCCTTTGTGTACGCGGGCGGGGACGCCGTGGGTGTCCTCACCGCCGCGCTGGATCTGATCGGAGTGGCGTGATGAGCATCC
This sequence comes from Streptomyces sp. NPDC000594, assembly GCF_040299965.1. NCBI lineage: Bacteria > Bacillati > Actinomycetota > Actinomycetes > Kitasatosporales > Streptomycetaceae > Streptomyces > Streptomyces sp. NPDC000594. Next base: position 104,489 of record NZ_JBEPCY010000016.1, read on the forward strand.
CCCAGGGCAATCCCGAGGGTGTTACGGACACCGTGCCCGAGGGCCCGTCGGGGGGCGTTCCCGGCGGCATCCCCGACTTCACCGGCGTCCCGCTGGACTCCGGCGGCGCACCCGGCGGCGCGGTCCCCGAGGAGCGCTGGCGTACGGCCGTGAAGGAGGCCACCGGTCAGGACCCGGACGCCCTGGTGTGGGAGACCCCCGAGGGCATCGGGGTGAAGCCGCTGTACACCGGCCGGGATCTGGTCGGCCTGGACTTCCTGCACACCTTCCCGGGCACCGCGCCGTATCTGCGCGGCCCGTACCCGACGATGTATGTCAACCAGCCCTGGACCGTGCGGCAGTACGCCGGTTTCTCCACCGCCCAGGAGTCGAACGCCTTCTACCGGCGGAATCTGGCCGCCGGTCAGAAGGGGCTCTCCGTCGCCTTCGACCTGCCGACCCACCGGGGGTACGACAGTGACCACCCCCGGGTGACGGGCGATGTCGGCATGGCCGGGGTGGCGATCGACTCGATCTACGACATGCGTCAGCTGTTCGACGGGATCCCGCTGGACCGGATGACGGTGTCGATGACGATGAACGGCGCGGTCCTGCCCGTCCTGGCGCTGTACATCGTGGCCGCCGAGGAGCAGGGGGTGCCGCCGGAGAAGCTGGCGGGGACCATCCAGAACGACATCCTCAAGGAGTTCATGGTCCGCAACACCTATATCTATCCGCCCGGCCCCTCGATGCGGATCATCTCGGACATCTTCGCCTACACCTCGCGGCGGATGCCCCGCTACAACTCCATCTCGATCTCGGGCTACCACATCCAGGAGGCCGGGGCGACGGCCGATCTGGAGCTGGCGTACACCCTCGCCGACGGTCTGGAGTATCTGCGGGCGGGGATCGGCGCCGGTCTCGATGTGGACGCCTTCGCGCCCCGGCTGTCGTTCTTCTGGGCGATCGGGATGAACTTCTTCATGGAGGTCGCCAAGTTGCGGGCGGCCCGGCTGCTCTGGGCGAAGCTGGTGAAGGAGTTCGGGCCGCGGAACCCCAAGTCGCTGTCGCTGCGGACGCACTCCCAGACCTCGGGCTGGTCGCTGACGGCGCAGGACGTGTTCAACAATGTGACCCGTACCTGTGTGGAGGCGATGGCCGCGACCCAGGGGCACACCCAGTCGCTGCACACCAACGCGCTGGACGAGGCGCTGGCCCTGCCGACGGACTTCTCGGCGCGGATCGCCCGCAACACCCAGCTGCTGCTCCAGCAGGAGTCGGGGACCTGCCGGGTGATCGACCCGTGGGGCGGCAGCGCCTATGTGGAGCGGCTGACGCACGATCTGGCGCGCCGGGCGTGGAGCCATATCGCGGAGGTCGAGGCGGCCGGCGGGATGGCCCGGGCGATCGACGCGGGCATCCCCAAGCTGCGGGTGGAGGAGGCGGCGGCGCGTACCCAGGCGCGGATCGACTCCGGGCGGCAGCCGGTGATCGGGGTGAACAAGTACCGGGTGGACTCCGATGAGCAGATCGAGGTGCTCAAGGTCGACAACTCGTCGGTGCGCGCCCAGCAGATCGAGAAGCTGCGGCGGCTGCGCGCCGAGCGGGACGAGAGCGCCTGTCAGGAGGCGCTGCGGGCGCTGACGGAGGCGGCCGGGCGGGAGCCGGGTCCGGAGCTGGAGGGCAATCTGCTGGCGCTGGCGGTGGAGGCGGCACGGGCGATGGCGACGGTCGGGGAGATCTCGGACGCCCTGGAGCGGGTGTACGGACGGCACTCGGGCCAGATCCGTACCATCTCCGGTGTGTACCGGAACGAGGCGGGGTCGTCCCCCGCGGTGGAGCGGACCCGTCTGCTGGTGGCGGGGTTCGAGGAGGCGGAGGGCCGCCGTCCGAGGATCCTGGTCGCCAAGATGGGGCAGGACGGGCATGACCGGGGTCAGAAGGTGATCGCCACGGCCTTCGCCGATCTGGGGTTCGATGTCGATGTCGGCCCGCTCTTCCAGACCCCGGGCGAGGTGGCCCGGCAGGCGGTGGAGGCCGATGTCCATGTGGTGGGGGTCTCCTCGCTGGCGGCGGGGCATCTGACGCTGGTGCCCGCGCTGCGGGAGGAGCTGGCCGCGGAGGGACGCGAGGACATCATGATCGTGGTGGGCGGGGTGATCCCGCCGCAGGATGTGCCGACGCTGCTGGAGGCGGGCGCGGCGGCGGTCTTCCCGCCGGGCACGGTGATCCCGGACGCCGCGTACGACCTGGTGCGCAAGGTCTCCGCCGCTCTCGGCCACGAGCTGTAGCCGATGGCGCGGACGATCGATGTCGACGATTACGCCGAGGGGGTGCGGGAGGGCTCACGGGCCCGGATCGCCCGCGCCATCACTCTGGTGGAGTCCACCCGGCCGGACCACCGGGCGCTGGCCCAGCAGTTGCTGACCCGGCTGCTGCCCGCGTCGGGGCGGGCGGTGCGGGTGGGTGTCAGCGGGGTGCCGGGGGTGGGCAAGTCCACCTTCATCGACGCCCTGGGCACCCTGCTGACCTCCCGGGGGCTGCGGGTGGCGGTGCTGGCGGTGGATCCCTCGTCGAGCCGTACGGGGGGTTCGATCCTCGGGGACAAGACCCGGATGGAGCGGCTGGCGACCGACCCGGCGGCCTTTGTCCGCCCCTCCCCCACCTCGGGGACGCTGGGCGGGGTGGCCCGTGCGACGCGGGAGACCATGGTGGTGATGGAGGCCGCGGGGTACGACGTGGTGCTGGTGGAGACGGTCGGCGTCGGCCAGTCGGAGACCGCCGTCGCCAATATGGTCGACACCTTTCTGCTGCTGACGCTGGCGCGGACCGGGGACCAGCTCCAGGGGATCAAGAAGGGTGTGCTGGAGCTGGCCGATGTGATCGCGGTGAACAAGGCGGACGGTCCGCATGAGCGGGACGCGCGGGCGGCGGCCCGGGAGCTGGCGGGCGCGCTGCGGCTGATGCATCCCGTGGACGCCGCCTGGAATCCGCCGGTGCTGTCGTGCAGCGCGCGCGAGGGCGGCGGGCTGACGGAGGTCTGGGAGCGGGTGGAGGCCCATCGGGCGCTGCTGGACGCGACCGGGCGGCTCGCGGCCAAGCGGCGGGAGCAGCAGATCGACTGGGTCTGGTCGATGGTCCAGGATGAGCTGCGGGACCGGCTGCGCGCCCATCCGGGGGTACGGGCGCTGGCCCCCGGTCTGGAGCGGCGGGTACGGGAGGGGGAGCTGACGGCGACCCTGGCGGCGGAGCACATCCTGGCGGCCTTCGGCGGTACGGGGCCGGGGGCCGACCCGCCCGGGTGACGACGGGTTCCGGAGATCTGTGCGGGGCGCTTCGCGGCGTGCCGTCCGGATAGCGCCCGGGCCGTCCGGGTACTGCTGGGGAGGACGGCGGGCACGGCCCCCGCGCCCGGGACCGAGCCGGGCCGGGCCGGGGCCGGCGAGAGGTCGGGAGAACGGATGAGGCACCGATGAGGCTCACCATCCTGGGCGGCGGCGGTTTCCGGCTGCCCCTGGTGTACGGGGCGCTGCTCGCCGACCGGGGCGAGGGCCGGGTCGACCGGGTGGTGCTCCACGATGTGGACGCGGGCCGGCTCTCCGCCGTCGCGCGGGTCCTCGCCGACCAGGCCGCCGGGGTGCCCGACGCGCCCGTGGTGGAGGTGGTCCACGACCTGGACGAGGCGCTGCGCGGTGCGGACTTCGTCTTCTCCGCGATCCGGGTGGGCGGTCTCGCGGGCCGCGCCGCCGATGAGCGGATCGCGCTGGCGGAGGGGGTGCTGGGGCAGGAGACGGTCGGCGCGGGCGGGATCGCCTTCGGGCTGCGGACGGTCCCGGTCGCCGAGGAGATCGCCCGCCGGGTGGCCCGGATCGCGCCGGACGCCTGGGTCATCAACTTCACCAATCCGGCGGGTCTGGTCACCGAGGCGATGGCCCGTCACCTGGGCGACCGGGTGATCGGGATCTGTGACTCCCCGGTGGGGCTCGGCAAGCGGGTGGCCCGGGTCCTCGGGGTGGACCCGGGGACGGCGTGGTTCGACTATGCGGGCCTCAACCATCTGGGCTGGCTGCGCGGGGTGCGGGTGGCGGGCCGTGACCGGCTCCCGGAGCTGCTGGCCGACCCCGTGCTGCTGGGCTCGTTCGAGGAGGGGCGGCTCTTCGGCGCCGAGTGGCTGCGGTCGCTGGGCGCGATCCCCAATGAGTATCTGCACTACTACTACTTCAACCGGGAGGCGGTCCGCGCCTACCGGGAGGCGGAGCTGACCCGGGGCGCCTTTCTCCAGCGGCAGCAGGACGCCTTCTACCGGACGCTGGAGCGGCCCGGTGCCCCCGCGCTCGCGACCTGGGAGCGGACCCGGGCCGAGCGGGAGGCCACCTATATGGCGCACAGCCGGCAGGCGGCCGGGGCGGGTGAGCGGGAGGCGGCGGACCTGGAGTCGGGCGGCTACGAGCAGGTCGCCCTCGCCCTGATGCGGGCCATCGCCCAGGACCGGCGGGCCACCCTGATCCTCAATGTCCGGGGCCGGGGCGTGCTCGCCCCGCTCGACGCGGACGCGGTGGTCGAGGTGCCCTGTCTGGTGGACGCGAACGGCGCCCACCCGGTGGCGGTGGAGCCGCTGCCCGCCCCCGCCGCGGCCCTGGTGGGCGCGGTGAAGGCGGTGGAGCGGGAGATCCTCGCGGCGGCGGAGAGCGGCTCCCGGGACCGGGCGGTACGGGCCTTCGCCCTCCATCCGCTGGTGGACTCGGTGGCGGTGGCCCGCCGGCTGGTCGACGCGTACACCGCCGCCCATCCCACCCTGGCGTATCTCCGCTGAACCCCCGCAGGGCTCTGAGCAGGACCGCGGACGACACATGGAGGTGTCGATGCACGATGAACGCCGCAGGATCGAGGACCGGGTCGAGAGGGTCCTCCTCCAGCGCATCCAGCCGGCCGTGTACGCCGATTCCGTCCCCCTGGAGCTGTCCTTCTGGGAGGCGCCGGGGGAGCCGGTGCCCTTCGCGGAGGCCCTGGCCGAGCCGTTCGAGCCGATCACGACCGGGACGCCCTGGGGTCCGCCCTGGGGCACCACCTGGTTCCGGGCCCGGGGCACCGTGCCCGAGGAGTGGGCGGGGAGCCGGGTGGAGGCCGTCTTCGATCTCGGCTTCACCGGGGCGGGCCCCGGTTTCCAGGCGGAGGCCCTGGTCCTCACCCCCGAGGGCGTCCCGCTGAAGGCGGTCAATCCGCAGAACCGCCAGGTGCCGGTGGCCCGCCCGGCGGCCGGGGGCGAGCGGGTCGAGCTGTTCCTGGAGGCCGCCTCCAACCCGGACATCCTGGGGCAGGGCTTCGTACCGACCCCGCTGGGCGATCCGGCGACGGCGGGCCGTGCTCCGCTCCATGTCCTCACCCGGGCCGATCTCGCCGTCCTGGACGAGGAGGTGTGGCGGCTGGCCCTGGATGTGGCGGTGCTGCGGGAGCTGGCGCTGGAGCTGGGCGACCACGAGCCGCGCCGCCATGAGCTGCTGCGGGCGCTCGACGGGGCGATGGACGCCCTGGACCTGGACGATGTCTCCGGCTCTGCGGCGCGGGCGCGGCGGGTGCTGGCCCCGGCCCTCGCCCGGCCCGCGCACGCCAGCGCCCACACCCTCTCCGGGGTGGGGCACGCGCATATCGACAGTGCCTGGCTGTGGCCGGTCCGGGAGACCAAGCGGAAGGCGGCGCGGACCTTCGCCAACGCCACCGCGCTGGGCGAGGAGTACGGGGAGTTCGTCTTCGCCTGCTCCCAGGCGCAGCAGTACGCGTGGGTCCGGGACGACTACCCGGGGGTGTGGGAGAGGATCACCGAGGCGGTGGCGCGGGGGCACTTCGCCCCGGTCGGCGGGATGTGGGTGGAGTCGGACGGCAATCTGCCCGGCGGCGAGGCGATGGCCCGGCAGTTCGTCCATGGCAAGCGTTTCTTCCTGGAGCACTTCGGGGTGGAGACCCGGGGGGTGTGGCTGCCGGACTCCTTCGGCTACACGGCGGCCTATCCGCAGTTGGCGAAGCTGGCGGGGAACGACTGGTTCCTGACGCAGAAGATGTCGTGGAACCAGACCAACCGGCTGCCGCACCACACCTTCTGGTGGGAGGGGATCGACGGCACCCGGATCTTCACCCACTTCCCGCCGGTGGACACGTACAACGCCGAGTTCACCGGCCGTGAGGTGGCGCACGCCGTACGGAACCACCGGGACAAGGGCGGCAGCAATCGGTCGCTGGTGCCGTTCGGCCATGGTGACGGCGGGGGCGGTCCGACCCGGGAGATGGTGGAGCGGGCGCGGCGGCTGGCCGATCTCGACGGCTCGGCGCGGGTCCGTATCGAGCACCCGGACGCCTTCTTCGCCGCCGCGCGGGCGGAGTACCCGGACGCGCCGGTCTGGTCGGGCGAGCTGTATCTGGAGCTGCACCGGGCCACGTACACCACCCAGGCGAGGACCAAGCGGGGCAACCGCCGCAGCGAGCATCTGCTGCGGGAGGCGGAGCAGTGGGCGACCGCCGCCGCCCTGCACTCGGCGGAGTACCGCTATCCGTACGAGGAGCTGGACCGGCTCTGGAAGACGGTGCTGCTGCATCAGTTCCACGACATCCTGCCGGGGTCCTCGATCGCCTGGGTGCACCGGGAGGCGGAGGCGGAGTACGCGCGGGTCGCCGGGGAGCTGGAGGAGCTGATCGCCGGGGCTCTGGCGGCGCTGGGGCCGGGTGGTCCCCGGGTCTTCAACACCTCGCCGTACGACCGGGCGGAGGTGGTGGCGACGGCGGACGGCCCGCGCTGGACGGAGGTCCCGGCCGGCGGCGACGCCCCGCTGGGTGCGGCGGCCGGGCCGCCGCACCCGGTGACGGCGGTGGGCCGGGTGCTGGAGAACGGCCTGGTGCGGGTCGAGTTCGCCGAGGACGGCACCCTCGTGTCGGTACGGGATCTGACCGCCGGGCACGAGGTGACCACCGGGCACGAGGTGACCACCGGGCGGGAAGTGCTGGCCGGGCCGGGGAACGCGCTGCGGCTCCATGGCGATCTCCCCAACCGGTGGGACGCCTGGGACCTCGACAGCCACTACCGGCACGGGGGCACGGATCTGCGGGCGGCGGAGAGTGTGACCGTGGTGGCCGAAGGGCCGCTGGTGGGCGCGGTCCGGGTGGAGCGCGCCTTCGGCCGGGGCTCGCGGATCACCCAGACGGTGACCGTCCGGGCGGGCAGCCGGCGGATCGATGTGGAGACCGACATCGACTGGCACGAGTCGGAGAAGATCCTCAAGGTGGCCTTCCCCGTCGATCTGCGGGCGGACCGCTCCACCGCCGAGATCCAGTTCGGCCATGTGCACCGGCCCACCCACACCAACACCAGCTGGGACGCGGCCCGTTTCGAACTCTTCCAGCACCGCTGGGTCCATATCGGCGAGGCGGGGTACGGCGTCGCGGTGATCAATGACTCGACCTACGGCCACGATGTCACCCGGACCACCCGGGACGACGGCGGGACGACGACCACGGTCCGGCTGAGTCTGGTGCGCGCGCCCCGGGTGCCCGACCCGGAGGCCGACCAGGGCCGTCACCGGCTGGTCTACTCCCTGCTGCCGGGGGCCCGGGTCGAGGACGCGGTCCGGGAGGGGTACGCGCTCAATCTGCCGCTGCGGGTGGCCGCCGCCGGGGCCGGGCGGGAACCGGTGGTGAGCACCGACCACCCCGGGGTGACCGTGGAGGCGGTGAAGCTCGCCGACGACGGCTCCGGCGATGTGGTGGTCCGGCTCTACGAGAGCCTCGGCGGACGGGCCGAGGGGGTGCTGAGGACCGGCTTCCCGGCCGCCGGGGCGGTCGTCACGGATCTGCTGGAGCGACCGCTGCCGCCGGAGGAGGGCGGCGGGGCGCTGCCGGTGACGGACGGTGGCCTCCCCCTCGCGCTCCGGCCGTTCCAGATCCTCACCCTGCGGATCTCCCGGACCCCCGTCCCCGGGTAGCCGGAGCGGGCCGTCCCCCCGTCCGGTCGGCGGATGCGCCGCCCGATCGGGCGGGGGGACCCGATCGAACGGGCCCGATCGAGCGACAGCGGGGCCCGATCGGGCAGCAAAGGGGACGACTCGATAGAATTCGACCATGGCAGCGCGGTCCGTCGCCGCTCCGATCCCTTCGGTCCCGCCGGAACTCGTGCTCACCACCGACAGCGGCACCACGGTGATGACGCCGAGCCGGGACTACCTCGTCGGGCGCGACCCCACCAGCGACATCGTGTTCCAGGACGCCCGGGTCTCCTGGCACCACGCGGTACTGCACCCCGAGGACGGCCACTGGACGCTGGAGGACGAGAACAGCACCAACGGCACCTTCGCCGACGGCCGCCGGGTGCACGCCTGGGACATCGGCCCGGGCAGCGAGATCCGTTTCGGCAGCCCCGCCGACGGCCCCCGCGCGGTGCTCACCGTCCGCGCACCGACCGCCGTCGCGGACACCCCGCCACCCCCCTCCGGCGCCCCGCCGCATCCCTCCGGCACCGCCGTCCTGCGCCCGCCGACCGCCGTGCACCCCCTGCCGGTACGGACCGTGCGCATCGGCCGCTCCCCCGACAACGATCTCGTCCTGGACGATCTGACCGTCTCGCGCCACCACGCCGAACTGCGCGCCCGGCCCGGCGGCGGCTTCGAGATCGCCGACGTCGGCTCCCACAACGGCACCTTCGTCAACGGCTCCCCCGTCACCACCGCCCCGATCGGCGGCGACGACGCCATCGGCATCGGCCACTCGATGTTCCGGCTGGTCGGCGACGAACTCCAGGAGTATCTGGACACCGGCGAGGTCTCGCTCGATGTGACGGAGCTGACCGTCACCGTTGACCAGGGCCGCAAGACCCTGCTCGACCATGTCTCCTTCCCCGTCGGCGAGAAGTGCCTGCTCGCCGTCGTCGGCCCCAGCGGCGCGGGCAAGTCGACCCTGCTGGGCGCGCTCACCGGGCTGCGCCCCGCCGACCACGGCGCCGTGCTCTACGACGGGCGCGACCTCTACCGCGACTACGCCGAGCTGCGGCGGCGCATCGGCCTGGTCCCGCAGGACGACATCCTGCACACCCAGCTCACCGTGCGGGCCGCCCTCGGCTACGCCGCCGAGCTGCGCTTCCCCCAGGACACCGAGCGGTCCGAACGGACCGAGCGAGTCACCCAGGTCATCCGCGAGCTGGGCCTGGAGGAGCGGGCCGATCAGCACATCCACAGCCTCTCCGGCGGTCAGCGCAAACGGGTCAGTGTCGCGCTGGAGCTGCTGACCAAGCCGTCCCTGCTCTTCCTGGACGAGCCCACCTCGGGCCTCGACCCCGGGATGGACCGCTCGGTGATGCAGATGCTGCGCGGGCTCGCCGACGACGGACGGACCGTCATCGTGGTCACCCACAGTGTGCTGAGCCTCGACCTCTGCGACCGGCTGCTGGTGCTGGCCCCCGGCGGCCGGATCGCCTACTACGGGCCGCCCGAGGACGCACTGCCCTTCTTCGGCTTCGCCCAGTGGCCCGCCGCCTTCGAGGCGTTCGAGCGGGACCGGGACCGGGACTGGGCCGGGGAGTACGCGGCCTCCCGCTTCCATGAGCGGTACGGGGCCGGGTCCCGCCCCGCCCCCTCCGCGCCGCGCCCCGGCCAGGAGGCGGGCACACCCCCCGCACCGCCGCCCAAGCCCCAGAGCTGGGGCACCCAGCTGTGGACCCTGGTCCGGCGCTATGCCGCCGCGCTCTCGGCGGACCGTACCTTCATCGCCATCATGATCGCCCTGCCGTTCGTCATGGGCGCGATGGCCCGCGCACTGGCGGGCAGCGCCCTGACCCGGACGACCGCCGTCAACGCGCTGCTGATCCTCTGTATCGGCGGGGTCCTGACCGGCGCGGCCAACGCGGTCCGCGAACTCGTCAAGGAACGCGTCATCTACCAGCGGGAACGGGCCGTGGGACTCTCCCGTTCCGCCTATCTGATGTCCAAGGTGGTCGTGCTGGGGACGATCACCGTCGTCCAGGCGATCGTGCTGACCCTGGTCGCGCTCGCGGGGGTCGACCTCAACGCACCCGGCGGCCGGGGCGTGCTGATGCCACCGCTCCTGGAGATCACCCTGGCGGTGGCGCTGCTGTCGTTCACCGCGATGATGCTCGGGCTGCTGGTCTCCGCGCTGGTGCGCAAGGAGGAGGTCACCATGCCGCTGCTGGTGCTGCTCGCCATCGTGCAGGTGGTCTTCTGCGGAGCCCTGCTCAAGGTGGGCGGCATGCCGGTGGTCGAACAGCTGGCCTGGCTGGTCCCCTCCCGCTGGGCGCTGGGGGCGATGGCGGGCACCGTCGGACTCGCCAGGATCGTGCCGGAGGCGGTCGCCGCCGATCCCCTCTTCCGCCACTCCGTCGGGGTGTGGCTGACCAATATGGGCATGCTGGTGGCGCTGTCGGTGCTCTTCGGTGTGCTCGTCACCTGGCTGCTGCGGCGGCGTGAGCCCGCCGTGATGCGGAAGTGACGACCCGCCACCATGGATTCCGAGGAGTTCCGCCCCACCCACGTCGTCCCGCACGGCGGGGCGTCGGCCTGGGAGGCGCCCGACACCTCCCGGCCGACCGCCCCGCTGGACGCCCTGCTGCCGGTACGGCTGATCGAACGGCGCGGCGACTGGGGCCGGATCCTCTGCGCCAACGGCTGGTCGGCCTGGGTGGACGCCCGTCTCCTGGTCGCGGTGGCCGTGCCGCCCCCGGCCGCCGGTCAACCCGCCGCCCGGACCGCCGACCCCCGCCCGCTGCTCGCCCGCGCCGCCGGGGCGCTGGAGCGGTACCGGGAGGCGGTGGACGATCTGATGGAGGGCCGCATCGACGGGGAGAGCTTCGGGCAGCGGATGCGGGGGGTACGGGTGGGGGCGGTGGTGGACGGCGGGGCGATGTGGCTGTACGAGGCGGAGCACGAGCGCTGGGTGCACGCGGACGGGGCAGGGATGAGCACCTTCGCGGTGGTGGACCCGCCGGCCGCCGGGGACGGGACTCCCGGGACTCCCCCGATGCCGGTCGCGGCCCCCGGGACGGTTCCGGCGACGGGGGCGGGAACAGGCGCGGATACGGGTACGGGGGCGAGTGCCGGTGCGGGTGCGGGCACGGGTGCTGGTACGGGGGTGAGTGCGGGCGTGGGTGCCCCCTCCGGCGCACCGCCCACGGCCGCCTCCGTACCCCCGGCCGTCCCCACCGCACCGGCACCCGCACCGGCACCCGCCGCCCCGGCCCCCGTACCCGCGCCGCCCCCGACCGCCGTGGCCGTGCCCCCGCCCGCCGACACCCCCCGGCCGCCCTCGGGCGACCCCGGCGGCGGCGCTTCCGCTCCCTATGGGCAGGGCGCGCAGGGCGGGCACGGCGGGGATCTCACCCTCCCGGCCGACGGCGGCCCCCCGGCCCCACCCCCGGGGCCGACGGCGGCGCCGACCGTGGGGCCGGATGCCACCCTTCTCGTACCCCCGCGTCCCGTACCCCCGCGTGAACTCCCCGACGACACCGGGGAACGGCGGCGGGCGGACGTCGAGGACGGGGAGCAGCGGCGGGAGCGGGGGACCCGATGACGACCGCCGCCCATGACGAGGGGCTCCCGGGCGGGCGGCCCGCCGACCTCATCGGACGGCGGATCGCCGGATACCGCGTCGAGGCCGAGATCGGGCGCGGCGGTATGGCCGTGGTCTACCGCGCCCTCGATCTGCGGCTGGACCGGACCGTCGCGCTCAAGCTGCTCGCCCCCGAACTCGCCCGCAACGACACCTTCCGCAAGCGTTTCACCCATGAGTCCCGGGTCGCCGCCGCCATCGACCATCCGCATATCGTGCCGGTCTTCGAGGCGGGCGAGACCGAGGGGCTGCTCTATATCGCCATGCGCTACGTACCGGGTCAGGATCTGCGGGCGCTGCTCAACCGCCGGGGTCCGCTGCCCATGGCGCAGGCGGGCCGGATCGCCGCCCAGGTCGCCTCCGCGCTGGACGCCGCCCATGCCCACGATCTGGTCCACCGGGATGTGAAGCCGGGCAACATCCTGGTGGCGGAGGGCACCGACAGCGACCATCCCGAGCATGTGTATCTCACCGACTTCGGGCTGACGAAGAAGTCGCTGTCGCTGACGGGGTTCACCACCGTCGGACAGTTCGTGGGCACCCTCGACTATGTGGCGCCGGAGCAGATCTCGGGGCAGCCGGTGGACGGCCGGTGCGATGTCTACGGCTTCGCCTGTGTCGTCTACGAGACCCTGACGGGGGCGCCGCCGTTCGAGCGGGACGACGACATGGCCCTGCTCTGGGCCCACCAGTTCGACGCGCCGCCCGCGCTGAGCACCGTACGGCCCGATCTGCCCACGGCGGTGGACGCGGTGCTGGCGAAGGCGCTCGCCAAGGCGCCGGAGGACCGGTACGACACCTGCGGGCACTTCGTCACGGCGCTGCGGGAGGCGGCGGACGGGGGCCCGGCGCCCGCCCCGGTGCCGGTGCCCGTGCCGGCCGGCGGTACGGTTCCGGGCGGCGGTATGGTCCCGGGCGGTACGGGCGTGGGGACGACGGGTCCGCCGCCCGAGGTGCCCGACTGGGCGCGGCCGGTGGTCATCGGGCCCTGAGCCCTCGTCCGCCGGGCCGTGATGTCACAGGGGCGGGCCATGGCGTCGCCCGTGGCGCCGTCGTCGCAGGGGGCCGGCCAGCGCGCCGCCCAGCAGACCGGTGGCCAGGCCCCAGAGCGCGGCGAGCCCCAGCGCGGACCAGATCCTGGGCCGCAGCGACACCTCGCCGGAGAGCCCGCCGCCGAGGTCGCCGAGCCCGAACAGGGAGAGGGCGAACCGGGCGTCCACCCGCCCGGTCAGACAGATCGCCAGCACGGTGAGGACCAGGGCCACCGCCATCCGCAAGGGGTGGTGCCACAGGGGGAGACCGGGATCCGAGCGGACCGCCATGACGACGGCGGCGCCGAGCAGCAGTACGGCCGCCGCGACCAGCAGCCACCAGACCCGGCCGTCGTACTCGGAGAGGGTGGAGAGATTGACCGTACCGCCGCCGGGGGCACGGACGGCGGAGTCGAGCACCCGGGGCATCGGCAGTCCGAACGGGCCGTCGGCCCGGCCGTCCCAGGTGGCGCCCATGCCGAGGGTGAGGGCGAGCCAGACGAGGTTGGGCAGGCCGAGCAGCAGGACGGCGAAGGTCTCGGCGGGGCGGCCCCGGGTGGCCGCGACGACGATCCCGGCGACCAGTCCGGCCGCCACACAGCCCAGCAGGAGCAGCAGCATCGTGGAGGCGGCCGGGCGTACGGGGTCGCGCAGCCGCAGCAGCCGGGCGGGGAGCGGGGCTCCCCGGTCGACGGCGAGGGCCAGCAGCAGGACGCCCGCCAGCCAGACCAGTCCGATGAGGACGGTCAGGGGGACATCGGCGCGGAAGGCGGCGGTCGGGGTGGCGCCGAGGAGTTCACTGATGTCGCCCACGGTGCCGCCGGGGGTGACGGTGAAGGTGCGGCGGGCGAAGGCGGCGACCAGGACCAGGAGGACGGCCCAGAGCAGGGCGATCCGGGCGGCCCAGCCGGCGAGTTCCCGGGGTTCGGCGACGGCACGGTGGCGCAGGGGGCGCAGAAAGCCCCAGGCGACGGCGAGGGCCCCGGCGAGGGTGACGGAGAGCGGCAGGAAGGAGAGTTCGCCCTGGGTGTCGGCGAGCGGTCCGGCGTCCCCGGAGACGGTGAGGGGGCCGCCGACGGCGAGGACGACGGTGGCGGCGACCACCCGGGGGTAGGCGCCGCCGGGGAGGTCGCCGGCGCCCGCCGCCCAGGTGCCGAGGGCGGCGGTGACGATCAGGGCCGCCGCTCCGGCGGCGACGGCCACCAGCGCCTGGGGCCAGCCGTGCGGGGCCCGTGCGGTGGGGTCGTGGCCGTATCCATGGCTGTGATCACGGCCGGGGGCGGGCTGCTGGCTCACGCTGTCACGCTAGACAGAGGTGGGCCGGGGCGCCCGCCGGGCGGGGCCGTCCGCGCGGGAGGACGTCCGGCAGAGGCTCCCGCCGAGGCTCCCGGGGATGGGTCAGAAGTTCCGGCAGGAGTTCCGGCAAGGCTCCGGCAGGGCTCCGGAATGGGTGTATCCACTTGCGTCCCCGGGCCGCGCGGGGCAGACAATGACCACAGACACGCCCGGCCATGCACTGACATTTCCGGAATACGCGTGGAGAGAGCTGTGCCGCTCTCGTCGTCCCGTGGGAGGAAGAGCCCATGCCCGCCGAGCCTCCGTCGTCCGAGCGCCCCACCGGCCCCCCGTCCGGGCCCCTCGCCGGTGGCACCCAGGACGGGTCCATACCGCCCCCGCCGCCACCCCCGCCGCAGGACGGCTCCGGGGCCGCCGCCCCAGGACCCGAGCGGGGCGGTGGCGGCCCCTGGTGGCGCTCGGTCCCCAAGGTCGCGGCGCTGGCCGCCGCCGTGGTGGTGGCCGTGGTGCTGATCGTGGTCCTGACCCGGCCCGGCGGCGGCAGCGCCCGACCGGAGCTGTTCCTCCAGGCCGCCTCCTCCGAGGGCCCCCATCCGTTCACCCCGTCGACCGCGCGGGAGGAGGGGGCCGGGACCGCCACCGGCGCGCCGCGCACCGAACCCCAGAACAGCGACCGCACCCAGGGCATATCCGGGTCGACGGCGGGTCTCTACGGGGGGACGATGAACGTCGCCGGGTGCGATGTGGAGCGCCAGATCAGCTATCTGGCCGAGAACCCGGCGAAGAACCGGGCGTTCGCCTCGGTGGTGGGGGTGCAGCCCGGCGCGGTGCCGGACTATCTGCGGGCGCTCACCCCCGTACTGCTGCGACTGGACACCCGGGTCACCAACCACGGGTACGAGAACGGGTCGGCGACGACCTATCAGGCGGTGCTCCAGGCCGGCACGGCGGTGCTGATCAACGACCTGGGGGTGCCCCGGGTCCGCTGCGCCTGCGGCAATCCGCTCACCGACCCCGAGGTGCAGAAGGGCGAAACCCGGACCACCGGTGACAGCTGGCCGGCGTACAACCCGGCGCGGGTGGTCTTCGTGGAGCCCGCCCCGGCGCCGGTGAAGGAGTTCGTCCTCTTCGACCAGAGCGACAAGGGCTGGTTCGCGCGGCCCGTGGGCCACACCGGTGAGACCGACCGCCCCGCGCCCGCCCCGAAGGAGAAGGCCGTGGTGGCCTGTCCCTCGCCCTATCCGGCGGGCAGCACCTGTCTGGACACGGTACCCACGCCCACCCCCGCGAAGCCGCCGGAGACGACGGCGCCCGGGACGACGGAACCGGGGACCACGGAACCGGGGACGACCGCGCCTCCCGAGACGCCCAGGACCCCCGAAACGCCGGCGACACCCGAGAACCCCGGGGGGACCACCCCCGCACCCGAGTCGCCCCGGACGCCCGAGCAGCCGCCGTCACCGGAGTCGCCCGCCGCCCCGCAGACGCCCGAGCAGCCGGGGTACCCCCCGGCGACCGAGCAGCCGCAGGGGTCACCGGGGGGCGACACCACCGCCGGACCCGCCCCGCAGAGCGGGCCCGCGAGCGCTCCTGTCCCCTAGGTCGTGTCTTCAAAGTCCCGTCTGCCGGCCGCTCCCTGATCCGGTGATGGCCCGTACGGTCAGCCCAGTTCGAGCGAGGTGACGCCGAAGACGCGCTCGGCCCGTACCTCGGGGGCGGGCCCGGTGTACATCCGGGTGGTCGGGAACTGGGCCACCAGGCCCCGCTCCTCGGCGAGCGCGGCGGCGGCCGTCTGGGGTTCGGGCATGTCGACGGCGACCTCCTCCTCGTCGCCGAGGTGCGCGGTGAGGCTGTCGAAGAGGGCCTCGGCGTCGGCACGGGTGTCGGCGAAGAGCGGGCCGATCCGGTGGCCGTCCTGGCTGGGGCGGATCGCCCCGTACCCGGTGATCCGGCCCTCGTCCAGCCGGACAAACGCCCGGTGGCCCGGGGCGGTCAGCCAGCGGCCGAGGAAGGCCGGGCGGTCGGCGGGGAAGCAGTGGCGGTCATAGGCGGCGATGGCGGCCAGCTGCTCCCCGGTCACGGGGACGGTGCCCGGGCCGGGCCGCCCGGTGCGGCGGGGGCGGCCCGCCCAGCGGACCGTGCCATGGACGGAGACAAAGCCCGACCGCCGGTAGGTGGCCTCCTGGGCGGGGACGGCGTCCAGGCCGACCAGCCGGTCACCGGCGTGCGGGAAGGCGGCCCGCCAGGTGGCGAGGCCCAGGCCCCGGCCGCGCTCCTCGGGGACGACCAGATAGAAGCCGAGGAAGGCGTACCGGTCGCCGTAGTTGACGACGGAGACGGCGGAGACCGGGCGGCCGTCGATCCGGCCCAGGAAGAAGCCGCCGGGGTCGGTGGGGTGGAAGGCGGCAACATCCCCGGTGCCCGGGTTCCAGCCCTCCCCGACGCACCACTCGGCCACCAGGTTCCATTCCTCCAGGGAGGCGGGGGCGACGGTGAGTCCGGTCGCCTGCTGCGTGAGGGGGTTGTTCATCGGTAGGGGTGTCCTCTCAGCTCTGCGGATATCGGGTGGGACGGACAGCGGGTGGGTAGGGCGGGCGGACGGACGGGGTCAGACCAGGTCCATGGCGGCCACCTCGTCGGGGCTGCCGTAGCTGACCGGGCCCTGGAAGCGGCGGCGCGCGGTGGCGAACCACCAGGCGGTGGCGATGGCGAGCACCGCGCCCAGCGCTATGGGCGCGTAGTTGAAGGTGGTGGGGGTGATGGGGGAGGCGTGCGGCAGCATGAAGAGCACACTGCTGACCGCGATCCAGACGACGGCGGTCAGGGCGACGGGGACGCCCCAGCGCCCCAGGTGCCAGGGGCCCGGCCGGAAGTCGTCGCCGAGGCGCAGCCGGAGCAGGATCGGGGCGCCGTAGGCGAGATAGAGGCCCACGACATTGACGCTGACGATCGCCGTGAACGCCGTGTGCGACCACCAGGCGGGAGTGATCAGCACCAGGGAGCAGCCGGCCGCCAGCCAGACGGCTTTGACGGGGGTGCGGGTTCGGGGGGAGACCGAATGCCAGAGCCTTGATCCGGGCATGGCGCCGTCCCGTGCGAAGGCGAAGATCTGCCGGGTATTGCTGGTCATGTTGGCCAGTCCGCAGAAGAGCATGGCGCCGATCACGATGAGGAGCAGCAGCTTCGCGGCCCCGGTTCCCAGGGCGTCGATCAGAATCCGTACCGGGGGCGCGGAGGACTGGGCGGTGGCCGGGTAATCGCGTATCGCGTAGACCAGGGCGAGCATCAGGACGAGTCCGGTGACGGCGGACCAGGCGATGGCCCGCATGATGCCTTTGGGGGTGTTGACCGTGGCCCGTACCGTCTCCTCCGACATGTGGAAGCTGCCGTCGAAGCCGGTGAAGGTCCAGCTGGTCACCAGGAGCCCCAGCATCGCGGCGTAGAGCGCTTCGTCGAAGCCGGTGTCATTGACGAAATGGAAGGCGAACGACGGGGGTTGGTGGTGGGACGGGACCAGGGCCAGGCTGAGGACGATGACGGTCATGCCGATGAGCAGCCACCAGACGGAGATCCGGTTGAGGGTGGCGACGAGCTGCACGGTGTAGGTGTTGGCGAGCGCCTGGAGCAGCAGGATGGCCGTGGTGATGAGGACGGTGCGCTGGCCGGTGACGGTGTAGCCGGGCCACTGCATGACGATGAACGCCTGGATGAAGGTGGCGGCGGCGTATCCGGTGGCGGCGGTGCCGCCGATCTGGCCGACGAAGTTGAGCCAGCCGGTGTACCAGGACCAGGCGCCCCGGTGGCGGCGGGCGAGTTTCCCGGCGGAGAAGTAGAGGGCTCCGCTGGTGGGATAGGCGGAGGCGATCTCCCCCATCGCCGCGCCGACGAAGAGGACCATGAGGGAGACCCCGATCCAGCCGAACACCAGAATCGGGGGTCCGCCCGCTCCCATGCCGAATCCGAAGGCGGAGAAGATTCCGGAGATGATGTTGATGATGGTGAAGGAGATGGCGAAGTTGTCGAATCCCCGGAATCTCCGGGTGAGTTTCCTGGGATATCCCATCGCGTGCAGCGTGGCGTCGTCGTCGATGGTTGCCTCGGCACCGGCTCGATGACGTTTTCTCGGCCGCTGGACAGTTGTGCGCTCGGACACAACCGTCTCCTTTCCATTTCTGGCCTGCGGGGGGCGGCGGATTCAGCGGGTGGCGGGTACGGGCAGTCCGCAGGAGCGTCTGGCCTTGGTCAACTGTTCGTCGGGGGCGCCGAAGACGCTCCAGGGCATCCGGGCGGCGTAGGGGCCCATCGCGGTCAGCACCTCACGGGCCCGGCGCGGCTGCCCGCCCAGATGGAGGGCGTGGGCGAGATAGGAGAGGTCGAGGACCGGGGTGAAGCGGTAGTCCGCGACGGAGGGGAACCAGTGGAGGTAGCTCCCGGTCGCCGCCGAGACCCACTGGGGTCGGTGCCAGGCGCGGTAGGCGAGGAGCGAGCCGGGGTCGTACTCCTCGGCGAGGACGACGAAGGGCAGCAGCCGCAGGGCCGAGGTGACCGGGGCGCGGTGGGCGAGAAAGGTGACGACGTCCCAGCGGGCGCTGGCGGTGCCGCCGTGCCGGGTGAAGAAGCAGGCGACGAAGCGGTGGTGGGCCTCGCGGTTCCAGGGGTCGAGGCCGAGGGCCCGGGTGAGCAGCCGCCAGGGCCCGGGGGGCGCCGTGAGCAGGCCACGGGGGGCCGCGTCCAGGGGCCGGCTGATCGGGGCGAGGGCGAGCCGGGCGACCCAGGGGGTGGGGTCTTCGGGGAGATAGCGGGAGGCGCGTTCGCAGGCGGCCTCGGCGATATCGGCGAGCGCCCCCGTCCGGGGGTCGTCGGCGTCGGCGGAGCGGAGGGCGCGGACCATGGCCACGCGGGCCCATAAGAGCGCCGACTCGGGGCCGGGTTCCTCGCCCACCCACCGTTCGGCGAGATCGGAGTCGGCGGCCTCGGAGGCGAGCACCAGCGAGCGGTGGGCGCGCAGATCGTAGTCGCCGCGGGCCTCCCGGAGCACATCCCCGGCGCTGCGGTAGCGGCCCGCCCGGACATCGATGCACGCACGGGCGAGCCGGTGGTCGTCGGCCGCCGGGTGCCAGACGTACTGTCCGTCGAACGAACCAGCAGGCACGATCCCCTCCCCCGTTCCCCGGACGACACGACACCCTCCGGGGCTTTGACGCCAGACCGCATCAGGCCGGATCCTCGTGGATCACCGGCAGCGGGATCACACCCTACTCACGATCAAGTGAGAGAGAAAACACTCGTCCGAGTAACTGTTGAACGCTTAATTGGCCGCCGGCCGGGGAAGAGGCGTCAGGGTCTGGCATATGCCAATATCACCCTCGCTCCGGGGATTCCCCAGGCGGAATGGGACCCGCGTCACCCGTTCGCATGGACATACGAAACCCTGGGCCCGGAGACTCGTTGGGCGGGCATGACCAACGCACGACGCGCAACGCTCATCTCCTCGGTGTGCCTCACCGCCGCTGTCGCGGCCTGTCTGGTCCCGGGCTCGGCCAGCGCGCAATTCGCCCCTGACACGATCACCATCGCCCCGGCGGCCCAGCTCTCCCCGGACGGCACCCTCACCCTCAGCGGCACCTACCGCTGTTCGTCCCTGCGCTCGGGGCCGGTCCTCATCGGCGCCAAGGCGGTCCAGCACGACACCCGGGCCACGATCGACGGCGCCCGCGCCATCTGCGACGACCGGGTGCACACCTGGCGGGAGCGGGCGGAGGGCGAGGGGACCTTCCGCGCCGGGGCCGCCCACGGCGAGGCCGTACTGATCCATCTGGACTCCTCGCAGAGCTTTGTCCCGCTCCCGGTGATCCTCAACGCCGACGACCGGAATCTGACCGTACGCCAGGGCTGACACCCCCCGTTCCGGCCGTGCCCCCGCTCCGCCGAGGGAGGGCCGGGGGTACGCCGGAACGGGCTCAGTCCCAGCGGGAGGCGAGCAGCAGCGCGATGTCGTCGGCCCGGTCGGCCGCCGCGCGCGCCTCATGGATCAGCCGGTCGGCGACCTGGGCCAGCGAGAACATCCCGCCCGCGGCGAAGGCGGCGCGCAGCCGCTCCACCCCGATGTCGATATCGATCCCGGGCCGCTCCACCAGTCCGTCGGTGTAGAGGGCGAGCACCGCCCCGGACTCCAGCCGGAACTCGGTGACGGGGTAGTCCGCGCCCGCGTCGACGCCGAGGACGATCCCGCCCTCCAGCTCCAGCACCTCGGCCCCGCCGTCCGGGTGGCGCAGCAGCGGCTGCGGATGCCCGGCCCGTACCGCCCGGGTGATCCCGGTCGCCGGGTCGACGAGGATGTAGCAGCAGCTCGCGAACTGGCCGGGATCGAGGTCGATCAGCAGCCGGTTGGTGCCGCTCATCACCTCCTCGGGGGCGTGTCCGCTGAGCGCGAAGGCCCGTACCGCGCTGCGGAGCTGTCCCATGGTGGCGGCGGCGGAGACCCCGTGGCCCTGGACGTCGCCGATGACCAGGGCGACGCTGTCACCGGTCTCCACCACGTCGTACCAGTCCCCGCCGACCTCCATGCCCTGGGTGCCGGGCAGATAGCGGCCGACCGTCTCGGCGTTGCGCAGCTCGGGGAGGCGGTGGGGCAGCAGCGCGTCCTGGAGACCCCGGGCGAGGGCGGCCTCGCTGTCGTACCGCTGGGCCCGCTGCAGCGCCTGGGCGATCAGTCCGGCGAGGGCGGTGAGCACGGTCCGTTCCTCGGCGGTGAAGGCGCGGGCCCGGTCGAAGCCGATGATGCAGGAGCCCACCGGGCGGCCGGAGGCGATCAGCGGCAGAAAGGCCCGTGCGCCGACATGGGCGTCGAGCGGGATGCCGGGGTAGGCGGCGGCCAGCTGCTGCATCGACTCGAAGAAGAGCGGGCGGCCGAGGGTGAGGGTCTCGACGCCGGGCAGCCGGGCGTCGAGGGCGACCCCGTCGAACCGGTCCAGGAAGCCCTGCGGGAAGCCGGTCTCCCAGGCGAGGAAGAGATGCCGCTCGTGCAGCAGATAGATGGCGAGCGCGCCGCCGCCGAAGGCGGGCAGCAGCTCCTCGGTGACCACCCGGGAGACCTGGCGGGCGGTCACCGCCTCGGTGAGCGCGATGGCGAGGGCGACCGGGCGGTAGAAGGCGGACGCCTGTCCCTCGGCTCCTCCGCTCCGCTCCAGGGGGTCCCCGAGGAGGGCGGGGAAGGACCCGGCGGCGGCCGTCGCCGTCGTCGTCGCGGACAGCTCCCCGGGCAGCCCCGGTGGCGGCTCGTCGGCCGGCTCCGCCGCGCGCAGCAGGCTGACCGTCACTCCGTCGTGGCCGGGGTAGAGGGTGAGCGAGAGCCATTCCCCGTCGCTCTGGCGGGCGATGAAGGTGACCGGGGAGTGCGAGATCAGGGCGGCCCGGAAGTGGTCCTCGTACAGGGGCCGGCCGAGCCAGGGGAAGGCGTCCCAGAGCACCCGGCCGGCCAGCTCCGGGCGGCCCCGGCCGAGCAGGGTCTCGGCGCTGCTGTTGAGGTGGACGATCCGGCCGAGCCGATCCAGGGAGAGCACCCCGCGCGGCACCCGGTCGGTCAGTTCCGCGATGATCGGGGCGACCCCGAGGTCGAGGACGAAGCCGTCGAGCGGGGTCTCGGGCCGGCCGGTGGGAGGGCCGCCGCCGGAGAGTTCCACCAGATAGGGCCGGCCGTCGGGGCCGGGCAGCCGGATCCGGCGGGAGGCCGGGCGCCCCGAGTCGGCGGTCTGCCGGGCGAGCGCCCACAGGCCGAGCACATCCTCCCCGGCCAGCCCCTCCGTCAGGGCCGTGATGGTCCCTCCGAACTCCTCCCCGGGCGCCAGCCCGAGGATCGCCCGCATGCCGGTGTCGACGGTGACGGTGTCCCGGGTGAGGTCCCAGGTGAAGCAGCCGGTGCGCACCGGGGGCGTCATCGCCGCGGGCAGCTGCACCGCCAGGGGCTCGCCCTCCCACTCCACCGGGATGCCGCGCCGGTCGAGGCCGGACAGGGCGGCGCCGAGCCGGCGGGCCACGGAGTTGATGCGGTGCCGGTCCCCGTCCTCCACCTGCCGCCCCGGGGTGGCCCTGCGCAGCACCGCGAGCACGCCGAACCGCTCCCCGCCGCTGACCACGGGCACATACAGGGAGCCGAAGGGGAACGGCAGCCCGGCCATCAGCTGGGGGAAGCGGCGGATGGCGTCCTCGGCGTCGGCCAGATGGACGGCGCGGCCCAGGCGGTAGGCCTCGGCCACCGGGAAGGGGCGGTTCACATGCATGCGCCACCAGGGGCGGAACAGCCGCCCGGGGAGTCCGGCGAGGACGGCGAGGCGCAGCAGTCCCTCGGTGGAGGTACGGAGGTACACCCCGCCCGCGTATCCGCCGACGGCCTCGATCGCGCTCACGGACGCCTGCGAGATCACCAGGTCCAGCTCGTGGGGCGCGCGTCCGCCGCTCTCCGCTGCCCAGGGCGCCGCCCCGGGGTCCTGCCGCCCCCGTGGGGTGCGCCCGGTCACGCCGTACCAGGTCACACAGTCAGCATGCTCCAGCCGCCCCGTACCGCGCATCTCCTCCGGCTCCGGGAGGCACCGGGACAGGCCCCCGGGGCGGGGCGGTCAGAGGCCGAGCGCGCTCAGCCCCGGGTGGTCGTCGGGGCGGCGGCCGAGCGGCCAGTGGTAGCGGCGCTCCGACTCCGCGATGGGGGTGTCGTTGATGGAGGCGAAGCGGGTCCGCATCAGACCGGAGTCGTCGAACTCCCAGTTCTCGTTGCCGTAGGACCGGAACCAGGTGCCCGAGTCGTCGTGCCACTCATAGGCGAAACGGACCGCGATACGGCGCTCCTCGTACGCCCACACCTCCTTGATCAGGCGGTACTCCAGCTCGCGGGCCCACTTGCGGGTGAGAAAGGCGGTGATCTCCTCCCGGCCGGTGATCCATTCGGCACGATTGCGCCAGCGGGAGTCCTCGGAGTACGCGAGGGCGACCGTGCCGGGGGTACGGGTGTTCCAGGCGTCCTCGGCGAGCCGGGCCTTCTCGGCCGCCGTCTCCCGGGTGAAGGGAGGGACAGGGGGCTTGAGGTGCATGTGCTTCTCCACAACAGCGGACCCGGGGGCGGGCGGACGGCCCACCGGGCGAGAACGGTCGTTCTCCAGCGGGGGTGCCAGCATAGAGAGAACGATGGTTCTCATGCAAGTCGCCGCCGCCCGGGGCCATCGCCGCCGGGGACCGCCCCGCATCCGCCGACAGCGGCACGACAGCGGCACGGCGGTGCGCGGACACCGCGACCGTCCGGCATCCGAGACAACGGGGCACAGTCACCCCGGCACACCCGTACTCCCCCGTGCTCCTGGGCTATGTTGGCGACCGCGGCGGCAGGCCCCGCCCGCGGCAGGAGAAGGAGTGACACCGGTGCCATCCGACCAGCGGGCACGGGCCCAGGCGTCCGCGATCACACCGGGGCGGCCGTCCCCCGGAGCCGAACCCGCCCCCGCCGACCGGCTGTTCGCCCTCTTCGGCGACCGCCGGCTCTCCCCGGGACAGCGCCGTATCGCGCGGTACATCACCGACCACCTCACCGAGGCGGCCTTTCTCTCCATCACCGATCTCGCCGAACGGGTCGGGGTCAGCCAGCCGTCGGTGACCCGCTTCGCCGCCTCCGTGGGCTTCAGCGGCTACCCCGCACTGCGGGAGGCGCTCCAGCCGATCGCGCTCTCGGCGGCGGCACCCGCGCCGGAGACGGCGGGCTCGGCACACCGCAATGAACTCCAGTCGGCCGTCGACGCGGAGATCGAGAATCTGGAGGCGCTGCGGCGGACCTTCGCCGACACCGACCAGGTGCTCGACATCGGGCGGGAACTCGCCCGCTCGACCCCGCTGACCGTGCTGGGCCTGCGAATATCCGCGGCGCTCGCCGAGTACTTCGCCTACGCGGCCCGCCGCATCCACCCCGATGTCCGCACGGTCACCCGGGGCGGCAGCGTGGCCTATGACGCCCTGCTCCAGTCACGGGAGGCGGGCGGGAGCTGGGTGCTGACCTTCGCGATGCCCCGGCACGCCCGGGAGACCCTGGGCGCGATCCGCGCGGCCCGGTCGGCCGGACTGAAGGTGGCCCTGCTCACCGATATGGCGCTCGGCCCGCTGGCGGACGAGGCGGACGCGACCCTGACCGCGGCGACCGGGTCACGGCTGGTCTTCGACTCGTACGCCGCTCCCGGGGTGCTGTCGGCGGCCCTGCTCCAGGCGATGGCCGACGCCGATCCCCAGCGCACCCAGGCCCGCCTCGAGGACTACGAGCACGCGGCCGAGGAGCACGACTTCTTCCTGGCGGAGTGAGCCGCGAAGCGAGCCGCCGAGTGAGCCGGACCGGCGGGAGGGCCACCTGCCCGGGATCCCCCGGGGCACCCGGATTGACACATCTTCACCGTCGCACCGTCCGCATCGGGTTCACCCGCGACGTATGAAATTTTTCATACCCTTGCTTACTCGACGGTATATATGTTTACTGCTCCGTATCACCCGGCATCCGGGGAGGCGTCACCCCGGCCGCCCCTTCCGCCCCCTTCGCCACTCAGCACACACCCCGACCCTGCCCGCCGCACCCCTGCCGCACCGCCCCCGCGGCGGCGGCACCGCGGCCCGGCCGACGCCCTGACGGCGGCGGCCCATGGGACCGGAGTCCGGGGAAGGACGCCTCTCCTCATCGCGTCCCCACCACGGCGCTCCGCCCGAGCGGTTCGAGCCCCTGCGAACCGCTCACCACGGCGGCCCCGGCCTACCCCTGGGCCGGGGCCGCCGAAGACGACCGCTCAGACGCCGCCCGGGTCCCCGCCCGTCCCGCCGGCCCCATCGACCTCACGGGCCGCCTGGCCCGACAGCCGGTCGACGGTCTCGACGACAAAGGACTCCACAGCCGCCCGGTCCACCCCGGCCCGCGTCAGCACCCCCGTACCGGCCTCGTGCTCCAGCAGGGCGAGCAGCAGATGCTCGGTGCCGATGTAGTTGTGGCCGAGCCGGAGCGCCTGACGGTAGGTCAGCTCCAGCGCCTTGCGGGCCTCCGCGTCATAGGGGATCAGATCGGGCACCTCCTCCCCGGCGGGGGGCAGCGCGGCCACGGCCTCCTGCCGGACGGTGTCCAGCGGCACATCCTGGGCGAGGATCGCCCAGGCCCCCAGGGACTCGCGCTCCCCGAGCAGCCCGAGGACGAGATGGACCGGGGCCACGATCGCGTTGCCCGCCGCCCGGGCCTCGTTCTGCGCGGTGGCGACGGCGTTCTTGGCGCGCTCGGTGAAACGGCTGAACCCCTGGGACGGGTCGAGGTCCTGACCCCCGCCCTTGGGGACGAAGCGCTTCTGCGCCGCCTGCCGGGTGACACCCATACTGCGCCCGATCTCCGACCAGGACGCCCCGGAGCGGCGCGCCTGGTCCACGAAGTGACCGATCAGATGGTCGGACAGATCACCGAGGTGATCGGCGGCGACCACGGCGCCGGAGAGCTGGTCGAGAGCGTTGTCGTGAACCTTCTTGATGACCTCGATCAGATCGTCGAGGCGGACCGTCGCGGTTACCTGTACGGGATTCTCCATGCGTCAACCGTAAGTTGACAACCCAGGGGTGTCAACCGCGAGTTGACACTTTTCGGCCGTCCGTCCGTACCGGCCCGGCGGGGCCCACGGCGGGCGAACACACCACCCCTGGAGGGCTGCAAGGTTTCCGCAAGGGAGCGGCAAGCGTTCCTGCCAGCGGTGGGGGTGAGAAAGCGGTTGTCGGGCCGTTCGGCCATCCAGAGAACAGACCAACCGGGGGGCGCCATGTCGGCGTTGAGCAGCTATGGACCACACGTACCGGATCCCTTACCCGTCCCGTCCCCGCATCCCGCCCTGCCCCTGAACCCCATCCCGTCCCCGCAGCCCGTCCCGTCCCTGAATCCCGTCCAGCCCTCACAGCCCGTCCCGTCCCCGTACCCGGCGGCACCTTCCGCACAGCCCACACACGCCCTGCACCCGCAGCTCCAGAGCGAGGGACGGCAGTGGCTCACCCTCGCCGGGGGCAAACGCGTCCTGGCCGTCGTCCACACCGTTCCCTACGCGAAGCGGCTGCTGGAGGTCCTCTCCCTGCTGACGGCCGACTTCCGGGTCCAGGTGGTCTTCACCGCCCCTCCGCATGCCTTCGGCGACGGCGTACCGCGCTTCCTCGCCCGGCTGGGCAGCCCCGTACTCCCCTGGGACGAGGCGGTACGCACCCCCTTCGACCTGGCCCTGGCCGCCGGGCCGAGGGGAGTCGAGCAGCTGCGCGCACCCCTGATCACCCTGCCGCACGGGGCGAACTACCTGAAGCGCATCACCGGCACCGCCGGGGCCGGGGTGGCGGGGCTGCGCCCCGAGGACCTCGCGCCGGGCGGCCGGTTGCCCGCCGCGGTGGTCGTCCCGCACCACGCCGAACTGGCCGAACTGGGCCGCAGCTGCCCCGAGGCGCTGCCGCTGACCCATGTCGTCGGCGACCCGGTGCACGACCGGATCACGGCCAGTCTGCCGCTGCGTTCCGCCTACCGTGCGGCCCTCGGCGTCGAGGAGGGACAGAAGCTGGTGGTGGCGGTCTCCACCTGGGGACCGGCCTCCTCCTTCGGGCGCTTCGAAACCCTGCTGCCCCGGCTGATCGGGGAGTTGCCCCGGGACGAGTACCGGACGGCGGTCCTGGTCCACCCCAATGTGTGGTCCGGGCACGGCCCCTGGCAGATACGGGCCTGGCTGGGCCGGTGGACCGAGGGCGGGGTGGCGCTGCTGCCACCCGCCGCGGACTGGCGCGCGGTCCTCATCGCCGCCGACCGTCTCATCGGCGACCACGGCTCGGTCACCCTCTACGGGACGCTCACCGGCGCCCCGATGCTGCTCGCCGCCTCGCCCGCGCAGGAGATCAACCCGGCGTCCCCCGCCGCCGCGCTCGCCCTGACCGCCCCGGCGCTCTCCCCGGTGGAACCGCTCGCCGCCCAGCTGGAGTACGCGGCGGCCGAGTACCGGGCCGAGGAGTACGCGGCGATCAGCTCCCGCATCACCTCGGAGCCGGGGCGGTTCCACCGCAATATGCGGCGGCTGATGTACCGGCTGCTGGAGCTGGGCCAGCCGGCCCACGCACCCCTCCTGCCCCCGCTGCCGCCTCCGCCGCCCCTGGACTCCTGGGCGGCGCAGGGGTGGGAGGTCCCGGCATGACCGGCGCGAGGGCGCTGATCACGGTGGAACTGTTCGCCATGACGGCGGCGGCCGGACGGCGGACCGCCCCGGGGCGGAGGGCCTGCCCGCCCCCGGACGGGGAGCGGTATCTGCTGCGGGCGCGGGCCCGGGGTGTGCCCGGCTCGTATGTGCTGCGGATCCGGTCCGGCTCCGGACCGCATCCACCGCTTCCGCTTCCGGTCCCGAATCCGGTTCCGGTTCCGGTTCGGCCGGGGGTTCCGCTGGTGGCTCCTCCGGTGGCTGCTCTGCTGGACGAGCATCTCGCCGTGGACGCGGACCGCTGCCCGGACGGCTGGGCCCGGCAGTGCGCCGATGTGGTGCGCACGGTACGGCCCCGGCCACCCGGGGAGGCATTCGGCGTACTGACCGCCCTGTGGGCCGGGCACCCCGGCCGCGGACTGGCCGCGGTACCGCTCCTGGGCGGCGGCTGGGCGGTCCTGGCCACCGGCACGGGGCGGTTCACGGTGGGCCGGGGGCTGCGGGAGGACCCGGTGCGGTCCCTGCTCCCGTCCTGTCTGTACGGGTGGCTGGTCGCGGGCGGAGCGCCACCCGCACCGCGCCCGGCAGCCCCCGCGCGGTCCGGACAGGGGCCGGGGTACGAGGCCGCGCCAGGGCACGGGCCGGGGTACGGGTACGGGTCGGAGGCAGGGCCGGGGTCCGGGACCGGCCGGGGCCATCGGGGAGCCGCGCGTTCCCCGTACCCCTGACGGCCTTCCCGCCCCGGCACCGCCAACGGGGCCGGGGCGGGCGGCTCAGGGATGCTCCTGGGCCGGTGCGTCCGCGAGGCCCCCGGCGGTGAGCAGCCGCCGGGCGTCGTCGGGGCTGGTCTCCCGGTAGAGCGCGACCGCCTCGGTGTGATGGTCCCGGGCGGCGGAGAGGTCGCCGTCGTCCCGGGCGCTGTCGCCGAGCATTTCGAGGGTACGGGCCCGCCAGTGCCGGGCCCCGGAGGCGGTGAAGACCGCCAGCGCCTCACGCAGATCGGCGGCGCCCCGCTCCCGCTGTCCGGTCA
The DNA here is from genome assembly GCF_040299965.1 of Streptomyces sp. NPDC000594. Lineage (NCBI taxonomy): Bacteria > Bacillati > Actinomycetota > Actinomycetes > Kitasatosporales > Streptomycetaceae > Streptomyces > Streptomyces sp. NPDC000594. The sequence continues at coordinate 132,622 of NZ_JBEPCY010000016.1, forward strand.
GGACCCGGGCCCGCCCCAGGAAGGCGAGGGCGCGCGCCGCGTCGTGCGGGTCGTCCACCGCCACCATGGTGGCGTGGGCCCGCAGGAAGTACCCGGCCGCCCGGGCCGGGTCACCATCGGCGAGGGCCAGCTCGCCGAGGACCACCCGGGCGAGCGCGGTACCCCGGGGGTAGCCGCAGCGGTCCCATACGTCGATGGCCTCCGTCAGCCGCTCCACGGCGGGACCGGTGCGCCCGGCCTCGCGATGGCAGGCGCCCAGGCCCAGCAGCGCCTGTCCGGCGTCCCGGTCGTCACCCGCGGCGCGGGCCGCGCGCAGGGAGTCCTCGTACCAGCGCACGGCCGTGTCGCCGTGCCCGGCGGCGCTGAGGCCGATGGCGCCGGAGTTGAGCATCTGCCGCTCGGCGGCGCCATGCCCGTCCCGGCGGGCGGCCCGGCGACCGATCTCATGGGCGGCGAGCCACAGATCGTAGTAACGCAGCCGCAGGAAAAGCGGCCAGCAGGCGTCGACCAGCTGCCAGGCGGTGGCGTGCCAGCCGTGCTCCTCGGCGGCGCGCACGGCGGCCATCAGCCCGTCCCGCTGGGAGTCGAGCCAGTCGAGTGCCCCGGTGTCGTCGGTGAAGGGCACGGCGAGCCCCGACGGGGGCAGCGACGGAGTCCGTTCCAGGCCGTACTGGGCGGGGGTGAGCAGCCGCTGGGCCGCCGTCGCCGTCTCCAGGTACCACTCGCAGACCCGGCGCAGCCACAGCTCCCGGGTGGTGTCGTCGTCCTCGGCGCGGGCCAGGTCCTGGGCGTGCACCCGGACGAGGTCATGGAAGCGGCAGCTGTCCGGGCCGGTGTCCTCCACGAGATGGGCCTCGACCAGTTCGCCGAGGCGGCGTTCGGCCCAGGCCGGGCTCTCGCCGCAGGCGACGGCGGCGATCCGGGTGTCGAAGGCTCTCAGGGGCAGCGCGCCGAGCACCCGGTAGAGCAGGGCGGCGGGCGGGCTCAGTACGTCGTACGAGGCGTCGAGGGCCTTGCGCACGGTGTCCTCCCCTTCCACTTCCAGTGCGGTCAGCCGTTCCGAGTCGGGGGTGAGGGCGTCGGCGAGGGCCCGGACCGGCTGGCGGGGCCGGGAGGCGAGCCGGGCGGAGGCGAGGCAGACCGCCAGCGGGAGTCCGGCGCAGAGGGTGACCACCCGCTGGACGGCGGGGAGTTCGCTGTCCACCCGTTCGCTGCCGATGGCCCGTCGCAGCAGCTCTATGCCGTCGTCGGTGCCGAGGGCGTCGAGCCGGTGGAACTCGGCTCCCTCCAGCCGGAGTCCGGAGAGCATCCGGCGGCTGGTGACGGCGACCAGACAGCCGGGGCCGCCGGGGAGCAGTGGCCGGATCTGCGCCGCCGTGAAGGCGTTGTCCAGCATGACCACGATCCGGCGGTCGGCGGTGCTGGACCGCCACAGGGCGGTCAGCTCGGTGATGTCGGTGGGGACGGCGGAGGTGCCGAGGGCGCGCAGAAAGCGGCTCAGCACCTCCTCCCGGGTGGCGGGGGTGCCGGGGTGCTCGGGTTCGGTGTCGTCGGCGGGCACATGGCCCCGGAGGTCGGCGTAGAGCTGTCCGTCGGGGAAGTCCCCGGCGAGGCCGCGCAGCCATCGGGAGACCAGGGTGGTCTTGCCGATGCCGGCCGGACCGCTGACCACGATCAGTGGCCGGGCCCCGGCCCGCAGCGAGGTCAATTTCTCGATGTCGGGACGGCGGTCCACGAAGTGCGCTGGTACGGGGGGCAGTTGGCGCGGCACCGGCCGTGGAGCCGCCGGGGCGGGCGTGTGCAGATGGATCCCGCCGTGCACCGAGCCCGCCTGGACGGTGGGTCCGTGCAACTGGGCCGCGCCGCCGATGGTGTTGGCGGCCCCGGGGGCCGGGAGCGCCGCGCGCTCCGCCGGGACGCCGTCCACTGGGTCACCTCCCGGGGTGGTCCCGCCGGCGGCGGGGTCGTCCGGTCCCTCGGCGCGGGCATCCCTGGCCACCATCCATGAACCCCCTCAGTCCCCCTACGGGTTGCTTTCTTCCCTACCCTGATCGGAGCTGATCAAGACGTCCATAACGCCGCTCGCAAACTGAACGGATTCAAGCCAGTACGGTCCGTTGTCTGGTGACGTCCATCACCCCGTGCCATGCTCGCCGGGCAGCGAAGGGGAGCGGGGGTCCGGGCGGACCAGCGGAGGGCGCTGGTGTGGTGGAAATCCTCTTACTGGGACCCGTCGGACTGGTGTGCGACGGGGGCGGGGAAGGCTCCGGGAGCGCCGGTGGACGGCTCGAACTGGGGTCCGGCAAGGAGCGCGCCGTGCTGGCGGCGCTCGCACTGGAGAGCGGGCGACCGGTCTCCCTCGACACGCTCATCGCCCGGGTGTGGGACGACGATCCGCCGCGCAGCGCCCGGGGGAGTCTGCACTCCTATGTGTCCCGGCTGCGCGGCGATCTGACACTGGCGGCGGGCGCCTCCGGCGCGGCACCGGCGATCGTCCACCGGGCGGGCACCTATCGGCTGGAGATCGACCCGGCCCGGGTGGACTGGCACCGGTTCCGGCGGCTGGTGGAGACCTCCGAGGCGCAGGGCGACGACGCCCGGACGGTCGAGCTGCTCACCGACGCCGAACTGCTCTGGCGCGGCGAGGCGCTGGCGGGGCTGCCGGGCGTCTGGGCGGAGACCGAGCGCAGAACGCTCTCGGAACGGCGGATCACGGCGACGACGGCCCGGCTCGCCGCCCGGCTGCGGCTCGGCCACTTCGCCGACGCGGTGGGCGAGTTGTCGGCGCTGGCCGGCCGGCGGCCCGAGGACGAGGCGCTGCTGGGACAGCTGATGCTGGCGTACTACGGCTGCGGGCGGTACACGGAGGCGCTGCTGGTCCATCAGCGCGCCCGGCAGTGGCTGCGGAGCGAGTTCGGCGCGGTGCCGGGGCCCGAGCTGAACCGTCTCCACCGGGGGATTCTCGACCGGATCCCGCCCCAGGTGCTCGCCCGGGGCGGCGACCGCGCGCCGGGTGCGACGCCCTCGGCGCCGGGCCGCTCCCCGGCCCGGCGGCCCCCGATGAATCTGCCCCATCAGCCCCGGCTCGTCGGGCGCCGGACCGAGGTCCGGCGGCTGCTCGGGGTCGCCCTGGAACAGCCGGGCGGCGGCGCGGGCGCGGGGACCGTGATCACCCTGGAGACCGTGACGGGGATGCCGGGGGTGGGCAAGACCAATCTCGCCGTGCATATCGCCGGCCGGCTCGCCGAGGAGTATCCGGACGGTCAGCTCTATCTCGATCTGCGGGCCCACTCCCCCACCCAGGAGCCGCTGACCCCGGGGGCGGCGCTGGCGACCCTGCTCCGGCTGATCGGAGTGGCCACCGAGCTGATCCCGGTGGGGCTGGAGGAGCGCAGCGCGCTGTGGCGGACGATCCTCGCCGAGCGCCGGGCGGTCGTGGTGCTCGATGACGCGGCCGGTGCCGATCAGGTACGGCCGCTGCTGGCCGGGGGGTCGTCGGCGCTGATGGTGATCACCAGCAGACGGCATCTCAGCGGGCTGCCGCACGCGCTCTCGATCCCGCTGGACACCCTTCCGGCGGATGACGCGGTGGCGCTGTTCCGGAGCTTCGCGGGGACGGAGCGCACCGAGGACATCGCCCGGACCGCCTGGATCGTCGGGCTCTGCGGCTATCTTCCGCTCGCCATCGAACTGGTGGCCAACCGCTTCCGGGCGCGCACCTCCTGGACCCTGGAGACGCTGGGCGCGCGGCTGACCCGGTCCCCCGGGCGGCTGGCGGAGATCCGGGACGCCGACGGGAGCCTCAGCCGGGCGTTCGATCTCTCGTACCGCACCCTCACCGGACCCCAGCGGATGGCGTTCCGGAGGCTGGCCCTGCATCCGGGCGCCGATCTGACCGTGGAGGCGGCGGCGGCTCTGCTGGGTCTCCCCCGGGCGGATACGGAATATCTGCTGGAAGAACTGTGTGTCTGCCATTTACTCCAGGAACCCGAGCCGGAGCGATACCGGGCGCACGATCTTGTCGCCGAATACGCCCGCGCGCTGGGGGAGTCGGAGGATCCACCGGAGCTACGGGCGCGGGCGCTGCGGCGGTTGATCGATTTCTGGCTGCACACGGCCGCCCGGGCGGACCGTCTCGCGTATCCGCACCGGACACGTATCACCCTGCCGGACGATCTCTCCCCGCCGTCCATCGGATGGAGCGGCCCCGAGGCGGCGCAATCATGGTTCATGGCGGAGCGCGGCAATCTGCTGGCGATCATCCACCACGCCTGGAACAGCGGTGAACGGGAGAGCGCGGCCCGGCTGGCCTTTGTCGTCGCCGGATTCCTGGAGGCCCAGAACCACTGGCTGGATCTGGAGAGTCTGCTGGAGCAGGCCGTGGACCACTGGACCGGGACGGGGGACCAGCCGGCCCTCTGCCGGGCGCTGTTCACACTGAGCACCGCCCAGTTGCACGTCAGCCGGTATGCGGAGGCAGCCGCTCACGGTGAGCGCGCCCTGGATGTCGCCCGTGCGACGGGTGACGACGAGGCGGAGGGGGAGGCGCTGCGGACCCTGGGGGAGCTGCACTGCGCCACGGGTGATTACCGCACCGCGGTGGTACTGCTCCAGAAGAATTTCGCGATCACGGCGGTACGCGGAAGTGTGTGGCATCGCGCGAGGGCCCACAACAACCTCGCCATCGCCCTGCTCAAGCTGGGCGAGGTGGAACGCGCTCTGGAACATTTCCAGAAGGCTCTCTCCAAGTCCCATGAATCCGGTGACCGAGTATTCGTGGGAAAGGCCCTCAACAACATCGGGGACGCCCGACTGCAATCCAGGGAAATCGACGCTGCCTACGACTCCTATCGGGCGGCCGCCGATATTTTCGAGGCGATTGGGTACCGCTGGGGACTGGCCATCTCCCAGAGTAATCTGGCCGCCCTGCTCGTGGAATCCAATGACCCGGGAGCCGCGCTCTCTTTCTGCGGAACGGCCCTTCCGGAATTCCGGTCACTGGGTGACCGGGTCGGGGTCATGGAGACCTGTTCCCTGACGGGCCGGGCCCATCACGCCCTGGGGGAGAGCCACCGGGCCGTCCCCCTGCTGCGGGAGGCCGCCGAGATCGCCGCCGAGATCGGAGACACCCCGGAGGAGATCGGGGCCCTGCTCGGGCTGGCCGGGGCGGAACAGGCCCTGGGGCAGGCCGGGGCGGCGGTCCGGACCCTGGAGACGGCACTCGCCTCGGCGCTCCGGGCGGGTCTCACCGACGCGGAGACCCGGGTACGGGAGGCACTCTCGGCGGTCGCGCCCCGCCGCGCGGCGCGGCCGACGGAAGGCCCGGACGGGCTGCGGAGCCGCACAGCGGACGACGGTTGAATTCTCGCCCTCCCAGGGCTCCGCATTGGTCTATACATTTCCCTGTGACGAATGGGTCAATATACCCGTCAGCACCCTCGATTAACCGCCACTCTTTCGAGTGGTGTAGCGTCCTCGCCTAACCGCTGAACACAGCGTAAAACCAGCGCGAGAGGACAGCACACCTGTGACCCGAAAGTTTTTGGCGGCGATGACGATTCCGTTCGCCGTCATAGGTCTGGCCGTGGTATCTGCACCCATGGCCGCAGCGGCAGAACCGGCCTCCATCGTCCGCGTGGAGACGCATCGCTGCATTTTCATGTGAGCCTTTCCCGCACGGAATACCGGTCGGCCGACGGCCGACACCCCGGAGCCGGTCAGCCGGCCGGTTCCGGGGTCGCGGCGGGGCGGAACCACGCCGGGCCCTCGGTGAGTGCCTGCTGGATCCGGAAGCGGGAGAATTCCTTCAGCTCGGGCAGGGCGTCCAGCGCGAACCAGCCCACCTCCACCGACTCGTCGTCGTTGACCCGCGCCTCTCCCCCGGTGGCATGACAGCGGAAGCAGATGTCCATGTACTGACAGACGTCGCCATTGGGGTAGGTGACCGGCTTCGGCATCCCCTGCACCAGCACCACCCGCTCGGCGGTACACCGCACGGCCGTCTCCTCGTACACCTCGCGCACAGCGGTCAGCGCGGGCTCCTCACCCGGCTCGGCGATCCCGCCGATGATCGACCAGTCCCCGCTGTCGGCCCGCCGGACGAGGAGGACCCGGCCCTCCTCGTCGAAGACGACGGCGCTCACCCCGGGCAGCAGAAGCAGCTGATGGCCCGCCGTGGCCCGGATGTCGCGGATGAACTCAGGAGTCGCCATGGGCCCCAGCGTAGATCGTCCCCCGGGGCACCCGGCTCCGCGGGCATCCGTCGGGCATCCGTCAGGCATCCGCCTGCGGAGCGGCGGGGCGGGAGCGGCGGGACCGTATCGCGCCTGCGGCCACCGTGCCCAGACCCCCGGCGGCGATCAGCAGCAGCACGATCTCCGGCACCACGCCGAACCGGGTGGCCGGGGTCAGCGAGGAGCGCAGCGGCACCTCCGCGACCAGGACGTCCGGGGTGAACATCTCCGTCTTCTGGACGACCTTCCCATCCGGCATGATCACCGCGCTGACGCCGCTGGTGACCGGGACGACCACACTGCGGCTGTGCTCGACGGCCCGGACCCGGGACATGGCCAGCTGCTGATAGGTCATCTCGCTCCGCCCGAAGGTGGCGTTGTTGCTGGGCACGGAGATCAGCTGGGCGCCCTCGGTGACCGTGTCCCGGGCCATGTCGTCGAAGGCCGCCTCGTAGCAGGTGACCAGTCCGACCTTGGTGCCCGCCAGATCGAAGACACCGACCTTGTCACCGGGGCCGAAGTCCCGGCGGACCCGGTCCACATCGGAGCTGAAGAGCCGGACGACGGACCGCATCGGGATGTACTCGCCGAAGGGCTGCACATGCCGCTTGTCATAGGTGTTGACCGGACCGCGCTCGGGGTCCCACTCGATCAGGGTGTTGCGGAGCTTGCCCGTGTCGGGGCTGAGCACCGCGCCGACCACGGTCGGCACGCCGATCGCCGCCACCGCCTCATCGATCACCTCACGGGCGTCGGGGTTCCGATAGGGGTCGAGATCGGAGGAGTTCTCCGGCCAGAGAACGAAATCGGGCTTGGGGGTCCGACCCTCCTTCACCTCCGCCGCCAGCTCATGGGTGCGGCGGGCGTGGTTGTCGAGGACGGCCCGGCGCTGGGCGTTGAAGTCCAGCCCCAGACGGGGCACATTGCCCTGGACGGCGGCGACGGTGGCGGTGCCGTCCTCGGCGGAGTCGTCCACCAGGGGCAGCGCGGCGAGCGCGGCGGTGACCGGGAGGAAGAAGCTGAGCAGCCCGGCGGCGAGCGGGCCCCGGGGCAGCCGCCCGGTGCGGCGCAGCGCGAGGGCCGCCTCCACCGCCCCGTACAGCCCGAAGCCGCAGAGGACCACCGCGAAGCCGAGCACGGGGGTGCCGCCGACGGCGGCGAGCGGCAGGAACATCCCGTCGGCCTGGCCGAAGGCGATCTTGCCCCAGGGGAAGCCGCCGAAGGGGAACCGGGCGCGGGCCGCCTCGCCGAGGATCCAGACGGCGGCGGCCCACAGGGGCCATACCGGCAGCCGGGAGACGGCGGCGATACCGACCGCGGTGCCGGCGACGAAGAGCGCCGAGACGGCGGCGAGCGCTATCCACGGCACCGGGCCGACCTCTTCGCCGGTCCAGATCAGCAGCGGCAGCAGAAAGCCGAGCCCGGCGAGGTAGCCGAGGCCGAAGGCGGGCCGCAGGCGTCTGCCGCGCAGGGTCCAGGCGAGCAGGGCGAAGGCGGGCACCGCCAGCCACCACAGCGGCCGGGGCGGGAAGCTCAGGAAGAGCAGGACTCCCGAGAGCAGGGCGGCCCCGGGCCGGACCAGCCGCCGCAGCGGCGGAACGCGCTCGGCGGCTGCGGGCTCGGGGATGTCGACGGTGGCGATGGTGGTGCTCACGGGCCGGAGTCTACGGTGAGGGGGTATGCGGCCGTCGGTCCGGGCGGGAAGCTGTGGACAGGCGGGCGCCTGTGGACAACCCGCACACCGGAACGGGTGAAAAGGGGAAAGGACGGTGAGCCCACCCCGGCACCGCTGCTCCTCACACCTCCGGCACCGCTCCCCGCGCCGCGCACCGAGCGCGGGACACCGGGGGCACGCGGCACCGGAGCACGGAGGACCGAGTGCACCAGGCTCACCGGCCCCACCCCGGGCTCAGATCTCTGCGGGTGCGACCGTCGGCGGGCGCAGCCGGTCGCGGATGGCCCGTACCGCCGCCTCCGCGTCGTCCACGGTCACCGTGAAGGTCCGGCCGTCGCCCAGGGTGACGATCACGCCCTCGCCCCGGCGCACGACCACGGCCGTGCCCTTCTCGGGCCGCCAGCGGTAGCCCCATCCGCCCCACTGGCGCGGGGTGACACGGGGATCGAACTCCGCGCTCACCACCTGGGAGAGCGGAATCCTGCGGCGGGGCAGCCCCAGATGGCCGCAGCGCACCTCGACCGCGTCGCTGTCGACCCGTACCGCCACATGGACGAAGGCGAGCGTGCCGTAGAGCATCAGCAGGCCCACGGCCACACAGCCGATCACGGACATCAGCAGCGCGGCGACACCGGAGGTCCAGGAGGACTGGACGGCCAGCTCGACGCCGAGGGCGACGAAGGCGGCGCCCGCGAGTGCGAGCAGCCACTGCATGCGATTGGTCGCGCGCCCGGTCCATACGGCGGGCACGGGGTCCGCCGCCGGGTGCGGGACATCGTGGGGATGGTCCCTCATGCTCGAAGCGTACCCACGGGCGGGACCTCTGGCAGCAAACCCATGGTTTGCATCACATATCGGACATGTCACATGGCATCCCTGCCCGCCCGGGCCCGCCGACGACGGACATCACAGGCGGAGAGGCGGACGGGTGGCCAGAGCAGGGCAGGGCAAGCGGAGATGCGGGCGGGACCGGCGGGCGGGTCAGCCGCCGGCGGTCACCGGCTGGAGGAGACGGCCTTCGGCATAGCCGAGCGCGCTGCCCGGGAGGGCCGCCGTACGGCCACTGTGCAGCACGGTCAGGGTCCCGGTGGCGGGGGCGTCCGGCGCGGGCGCGATCCCGGCCCGGCGCAGCGCCTGCGCGGCGACCGCGCCCGCCGAGCCATGGAGGACGACCGGTGTCCCGATCGCGGCCCGGATCCGCTCGGCGACCAGCTCGTAGTGGGTGCAGCCGAGGACCACGGCCCGGGTCTCCCGGGGAGTGAGGGCCGCTGCGGCGGTCACCGCCCGGTCGATCGCCTCGTCGTCCGCGTGGTCCACCGCGTCCGCGAGTCCCGGGCAGGGCACCTCGGTGACCGTGACTCCCCCGGCGAACCGGTCGATCAGATCCCGCTGGTAGGGGCTGCCCGTGGTGGCCGGGGTCGCCCAGATGGCGACGGGCCCGCCGCCCCGGGCCGCGGGCTTGACCGCGGGGACCGTCCCGATGACCGGGATCCCGGGCTCCAGCTCGGCCCGGAGCGCGGGCAGCGCGTGCACGGTGGCGGTGTTGCAGGCGACGACCAGCACATCGGGGCCGTGCGCGGCGGCGGCACGGGCCACCGCGAGCGCGCGCTCGGTGACCCCCTGAGGGGTACGCGGACCCCAGGGCATGCCGTCGGGGTCCGAGGAGAGGACAAGATCCGCGTCGGGCCGCAGTCCGCGTACCGCGGCAGCCGCCGCCAGCAGGCCGATTCCGGAGTCCATAAGCGCGATCTTCACCCGGTCACCATAGTCGACGGCGCCCCGGGAGCCGGTGCGGTGGGGCAGACTGCGGCGCATGAGCGCCCCCGCCTGGATCGCCCCGACCGCCCTGGCAGCGCTGGCCGTCTGGGTCTGGCTGCTGCTCTTCCGGGGCCTCTTCTGGCGTACCGATCAACGGCTGCCGCCCGGCGCCGCGCCTCCGGCAGCTCCCGGCGACTGGCCCGATGTCGCCGTTGTCGTCCCGGCCCGGGACGAAGCGGGCATCCTGCCGGACTCCCTCCCCTCCCTGCTGGCCCAGGAGTACCCGGGACGCGCCGGCATCACCTTCGTGGACGACAACAGCACCGACGGTACGGGCGATCTGGCGCGCGCCCTGGCCGAGCGGTACGGGGGGCTGCCGCTGCGGGTGGTCACCCCCGGCGAGCCGCCGCCCGGCTGGACCGGCAAGCTCTGGGCGCTGCGGCACGGCATCGAGCAGGTCCGCGCCCCGGCGTCCGGCGACGGGCCGGAGTTCCTGCTGCTGACCGACGCCGATATCGCGCACGCCCCGGACAGTCTGCGCACCCTGGTGGCCGCCGCCCGGACCGGCGGGTACGACCTGGTGTCCCAGATGGCCCGGCTGCGGGTGGTGACCGGCTGGGAGCGGCTGATCGTCCCGGCGTTCGTCTACTTCTTCTGTCAGCTCTATCCGTTCCGCCGGGTCAACCGGGCCCGGGGGCGGACCGCCGCGGCGGCGGGCGGCTGCGTCCTGCTGCGGAGCTCGGCCGCCGACCGGGCGGGCGTCCCGGAGGCGATCCGCGGGGCGTTGATCGACGATGTGGCGCTGGCGGGCGCGGTACGGCGGTCCGGCGGGCGGATCTGGCTGGGGCTCGCCGACCGGGTGATGAGCGTACGGCCCTGTCCGGGGCTGCCGGAGCTGTGGCGGATGGTGTCCCGCAGCGCGTACGCCCAGCTCCGCCGCGATCCGCTGATCCTGCTGGGCGCGGTCGCCGGACTGGTCCTCGTCTATCTGGTACCGCCGGGGGCGGTGGTCGCGGGGGCGCTGACAGGGGACCGGGTCGCCCTGCTGGCGGGGGGCGCGGCCTGGGCGGTGATGACGGCGACGTTCCTGCCGATGCTCCGTTACTACGGACAGCCCGCCGTGTTCGCGCCCGCCCTGCCGTTCATCGCTCTGCTCTATCTGCTGATGACGGTGGAGTCCGCGCTCCGGCACCACCGGGGGCGGGGGGCCGCCTGGAAGGGGCGGACCTACCGGGGAGCCGGGGCACCGGCGGCGGAGCGCGGCGCGGACGGCTGACCGGACGAAGCCCCGGCATCCGGCACCTGGCACCTGCTGCCTGCCACCCGGCAACCAGTGAGCCGGCACCCGGCACCTGGAGCAATCCACAAAGGTCTTGCGGAAATGACTTTCCGCCCCGCGCGACCCGCGAGTAACCCGCCGTCAACCTGGTCTTTACGGGATCCTTGCCCATCCCCGCGACCGATTTTCCCGGATTCGCTCCCATTGGTGGTCCATGTGACCAAGGATCCGCAGAAACAACCCACATACCGGCCTCCCCAACCGGCACTCGTGGCCTTACCTTAGGTCCCATGACCTCCCCCCGCTCCACCTACGGCGGCGGTTACTACTCCGCACCGTCCTTCGCCGACACCCCCATCTACGACTCACTGGTCGCAGAGCGGGGCACGCCTCAGATCGCCCCGATCCGAGTGCCCGCCGCGTACGACACCGGCAGCAGTTATCTGCCGGCGCTCCCCTCGGCTCTTCCGGCCCTCCCGGCCCCCGCGCACCACCAGGCACCGATGTACGGCCATCCGCAGCAGGCTCCCCAGCCGATGCCCCTCCAGCAGGCGGTGGCGCCGTACATTCCGCAGCCCCAGCCGCCCGCCCAGCGTGCCTACCCGGGTCAGCAGGCGCAGCCCGTGCCCATGCAGCAGCGCCCGGTGCCCACGGGGTACGAGGCGATGCGCCCGGCCGCCGCACGGCCCGCCCCGGCCCCGGCCCCGTACCAGGACCCGTACAACCGCCCCTATCAGGGCCAGGGTTACTGACGGCGCCCCCTCTCCTTCCCCGGGCTCTCCCGCTGCCCCCGCGGGGCCCGGCCGGGGTGGTGGTTTTCCCTCCCGACGAGGTCTGCGGGAACTCCGCACCGCCCCCGGAGCGTTGACACGGCACGGCCCCGCGCGGGTGCCCGGACCCCGGTCCGGACCCGTCCGCCGGGGCCGTGCCGTCGTTCGGTGACCGGACACACCGGACGGCGGCGGCGGTGCCCCCTGCCCGACCCGTCAACCACCCCTCCCCATGCGCGCTACCGTGGGGGCGACCCCTTTCACGGGGTCGGGGTCGGGCGCGCGGGCAGGCATGGCGTCCGCCGGTCGGGCCCGGTGGGAGCGGCCACCGGCACGGCGGCCGGTCCCCAGGGGGCGTCCCCCTTTCCCCGAGGCGCGCGGCAACGGACCCGAGGTGGGGGCAGAGCAGCACGATGGCACAGGGCACGGTCCAGGTGACCCACACCGGCACCTCGCGGTGGCGGCGGCGCACGGACGAGTACACCTCGCTCACCGCCGCGCTGGAGGCGGCGGGCGACGGCGATGTGCTCACCGTGGCGCCGGGGACGTACCGCGAGAATCTGGTGATCGAGCGTGCGGTGGTGCTGCGCGGCCCCGACCCCTCGCTCGGATCGGTGCGGATCGCGCCCGCCGACGGAGTGCCGCTGACCGTGCGCGCCTCCGCGACCGTCCAGGGGCTCCAGGTCGAGGGGCAGGACACCACGGCGCCCGCGGTGCTGATCGAGGACGGCACCCCCGAGCTGACGGATCTGCGGATCGCCACCCGTTCCGCCTCCGGTGTGGAGGTGCGGGGGTCGGCGCGGCCGACCGTGCGCCGCTGTGTGGTCGACAATCCCGCCGGTGCCGGGATCGCCGTGGTGGACGGCGCGGGCGGGGTGTTCGAGGAGTGCGAGGTGGTCGCGGCGGGGCAGGCGGGCGTCTCCGTGCGGGACGGCGGGCACCCCCGGCTCGACCGCTGCCGTATCCACCACGCCTCGGGCGCGGGTCTCGCGGTCACCGGCGAGGGGAGCACCCTGGAGGCCGTCGGCTGTGAGGTGTACGAGGTCAGGGGGGCGGGTGTGCAGATAGCAGCGCGCGCCACCGCCCATCTGACCGACTCGGTGGTGCACCGCACCTCCTCCGACGGGGTCACCCTGGACACCGACGCCGTCCTCACCCTCTCCGACTGCGACATCCACGACGTCCCGGAGAACGCGATCGATCTGCGGTCCCGTTCGGTGCTGACCCTCACCCGCTGCACGGTCAGCCGCTTCGGGCGCAACGGCCTGTCGGTATGGGACCCGGGCACCCGGGTGGACGCCCATCAGTGCGGCATCCAGGAGAGCACCGGCGACTATCCGGCCGTATGGATCAGCGACGGGGCCACCGCCGTCCTGGAGGGCTGCCGGGTCCGCGATGTGCCCGACGCGCTCTTCGTCCTGGACCGGGGCTCCCGGGTAGATGTGGTCGACAGCGACCTCTTCCGTATCCGGAACACCGCCGTCTCGGTGAGCGACGGCGCCACCGCCCAGCTGGACGACTGCCGGATCAAGGAGGCCGCCACGGGTGCGTGGTTCCGCGACCACGGCAGCGGCGGCACCCTCGGCGGCTGTTCCATCGACGGCGCGCAGACCGGTGTCATCGTCACCAAGGGCGCCGACCCGGTGATCGAGCGGTGCACCGTCACCGCCCCCGCCGAGGCCGGGTTCTATGTGTCGGCGGACGGCCGGGGCACCTTCCGGGGCTGCCGGGTCCTGGACAGCGAGGGCTACGGATTCCATGTCATGGACGGCTGCCGGACGACCCTGACCCGCTGCCGTGCCGAGCGCTGTGCCCGGGGCGGATACGAGTTCGCGGAGCCCGCGCTGGTCGTGGTGGAGAACTCGACCAGCGACGAGAGCCCGGTGACCGCCCCCGCCGAGCGCACGGCGGTGGAGCGGTCCACGGCCGATGTGCTCGACTCCCTCGCCTCCCTGGACTCGTTCGCCTCCCTGACCCGGCTCGGCGCGCTGGGCACCGTACCGCCCCCGGTCACGGCACCCGCCGTGCTTCCGGCGCCGGCACCCGCGCTCCCGGGGTCCCCGGCGCGGCCGCAGCCCGCCGCCGTGCCCCCGCGCGGCTCGGACGCGGTCCTGGGTGAACTGGACGCACTGGTGGGGCTGGAGAGCGTCAAGCGCGAGGTGCGCTCCCTGATCAACATGATCGAGGTGGGACGGCGGCGCCAGGAGGCGGGGCTGAAGGCCGCGTCGGTCCGCCGCCATCTCGTCTTCACCGGCTCCCCCGGCACCGGCAAGACGACCGTGGCCCGGCTGTACGGGGAGATCCTGGCCGCGCTCGGGGTGCTGGAGCGGGGCCATCTGGTCGAGGTCTCCCGGGTGGATCTGGTGGGTGAGCACATCGGCTCGACCGCGATCCGCACCCAGGAGTCGTTCGACCGGGCGCGCGGCGGGGTGCTCTTCATCGACGAGGCGTACGCCCTCTCCCCCGAGGACTCGGGCCGGGACTTCGGCAAGGAGGCCATCGACACCCTGGTGAAGCTGATGGAGGACCACCGGGACGCCGTGGTGGTGATCGTGGCGGGGTACACGGCGGAGATGGAGCGCTTCCTCTCGGTGAACCCGGGAGTCGCGTCGCGGTTCTCCCGGACCATCACCTTCCAGGACTATCAGGCCGGTGAGCTGCTGAGGATCGTGGAGCAGCAGGCCCAGGAGCATGAGTACCGGCTGGCGGACGGCACCGGTGAGGCGCTGCTGAAGTACTTCACCGCGCTGCCCAAGGGTGCCGCCTTCGGCAACGGCCGCACGGCGCGCCAGACCTTCGAGTCGATGGTGGAGCGGCACGCGGGCCGGGTCTCCGAGCTGACCGACGCGGACACCGACGATCTGTCGCTGCTCTACCCGGAGGATCTGCCCGAGCTGCCCGAGGGTCCCGGGCTGCGCTGACCCGCCGCGCGTTTCCCCGGGCCGTCCGGGATCCGCTCCCCGGGGCCGTGCGCCGCGCGTTCCCCCGGGCCGTCCACCGCGTGCTCCTCCGGGCCGTCCGGTGGCGGGCACTGCCGGGGCACGGCGGCCGGGCGCAGCCGGTCGAGGAGGGCCCGGCGTTCCCGGGCGAAGGCGGGATCGGCCTGGTAGTCGCCGTGGCCCAGGAGCGGTTCGGGCAGCGGATGGCTGCGGGAGCGCCCGTACACCACCGGGTCCTTGAGGGCGTCCCGGTCGACGGGGGGTCCGCCCCGCCGGGCGGCGACGAGGACCGGGCCGCCGATGGGGTCGGTGCGCCGCCAGAGGTTGCGCCAGCAGTCGAGTTCGCCGCTCAGCTGGGCCAGGGCGGCGGGGCCGAAGTAGGCGGGGAACCAGCGCCCGTAGAGCCGTTCCAGCGGTGATCCATAGGTGAGCAGCGCGACCCGGCCGCGGGTGGCCGCGGGCAGCTGCCAGACGGCGGAGGCGGCGAGCACACTGCCCTGGGAGTGGCCGGAGATGACGAGCCGTCCGCCGGTGCGGGCCGTCCAGGTCGCCACCCGCCAGGTGAGGTCGGGTACGGCGCGCTCCGCGTAGCAGGGCGGGGCGAAGGGGTGGGCGGCGCGGGGCCAGTAGGTGCCGACGTCCCAGAGGATGCCGATGGTCCGGCGGGCGGAGGCGTCCTGGTAGGCGCGGCGGCCCCAGGTGACGAACAGTATGAAGACGACCCCGACCAGCCAGGAGCCCAGGAACTGGGCGGCGCGGGCGATGTCCTCGTCGGGGCCGGTGTCGCCGAACGCCTCGGCGGGGACCTCACCGGTCGTCCAGGAGCCGGCGACCGCCACCGCGCCGAGCAGCAGGGTGGTCACCGCGATCAGGCCCACCAGCCAGGGGGCGTCGTCGGTGAGGGTGGCGCGCGCCTCGGTCCGGGCGATCCGGCGGGTGCGGCCGGGGTCGGGCCGCCAGACCCCGGTGTCGGAGAGCGGTGCCTCGGCCGCCTCGTACTCCCGCTCGACCCGGCGGGCGATCCGGCGGGCGGCGATCCGGGTCCGTACACCCAGCACCGCGAGGGGTACGAGGAGCACCACCAGGAGGACCGGGATGGCGGACGCCTGCCAGCTGAGCAGGACGGGGGTGCCGGGGATGGTGCCGTCGCCGCGGCCGGGCGAGCCGGGGCCGTCGAGCCAGTCGGCGACCCGCTGGGCGATCCCGGCGGCCATCACCCCGCCGATCGCGCAGGCGAGGACGGCGACGGCGGGCCCGCCCAGGCCGAACAGGACGGAGCGGGAGGGGCGGGCGTGCCGCTGGAGGAGATGGGCGGTGATCCCGAGGGCGACGGCCAGCAGGCCCTGGGTGAGGGCGATGGCCCGGAAGGTGGTCTCGTCGGGGAGGGTGCCGGCGGAGCTCCAGCCGGGGCGGGACCAGGCGCTGTAGAGGAGGGAGAGGCCGAGGAGGGCGAGGGCGCAGGCGGGCAGGGCGCTGACGACGACCCGGTCGATCCGCGCGTCGAACAGCCGCTCCTTGCGGCCCCGCCGGACGACGACCCAGACGACACCGAGGGCGGCGGCGAGCAGGGCCAGGCGGAGCGCGCGGCCGGAGAGGTCGAGGAGGGTTCCGCCGGAGTGCCGGTCGTACTCGGCGGCGGCTCCGCTGACGGCGGCGGCGACGGTGAGGAATCCGGCGGCGGTGTGGGCGGCGCGCAGCCGGGCGACATGGCGGCGCCCGTACCAGAAGCCGGCCCGGCCGAGCGCGGGGCGCGGCATGCTCCCGGCCCGTGCGGTCGGCGACGGGCCCGCCGGGGGCGCGACACCGGCGCCGGCCCCCGCGCCGGACCCCGTATCGGCACCCGTATCGGCGTCGGCATCGGCGTCGGTGGGCTCGATGTCGGTGGGCTCGATGTCCATGGGGCCGGGGTCGGTTCCGGCGCGGTCCGTTTCGGGGCCCGTGCCGCCCTCGGCCACGTTCTCACCGGCCGGGGGCCGCTGGGACTCATAGGCGGCCCAGGTCCGGTTGGAGAGGAACCACAACAGCGTGACCAGGCCTATCGGGACCATGGACGCCAGGGCCAGCCGACGGCCCGGCTGGGACCACCAGCCGCCCCCGGGCCCGGCGAAGAAGTCGAGCCAGTCGCGTTCACGGGCGCAGGAGGCGGTGCCCGCGCACTGCCAGGCGAGCAGATCGAGGGCGACCTCGCAGGCGGCGGCGGTCATCAGGACGGTGAGGCTCAGCGCGATCAGCCGGACGAGGACCCCGTACAGCCGAGTGGTGCGGACCCGTCCCCCGGCGTGGGGGCGCATCCAGTGGGCCAGATTGGCGATCATGAACGGGAGGAGCAGCAGCCACAGGGCGCGGGCGCTGTTGCCGGAGGTGAGGTTGGACCAGCAGTACGCCTCGGGTACGGGCTCCTGCCGGTCGTGCCCGGGGCGCGCGGGCTCCCGTCCGTCCCCGTCCGGCCCTGGCATCCGGTCGGCGTGCTCGTCGTCGGTGCGGCGGAAGACGGCCGCCTTCTCGTCACCGGTGATCCTGACGGTCCGGGGATCGCCCAGCATCTCCTGCGGGGTGGCTCCGCCGACGCCGTGCACCAGCAGTTCGAGGGCGGGCCCGGGCCCCGGGGACCCCGCCGGGGACGCGGATGGGGAAGGGGGCGGGGACGGGGGTACGTTCGCGGGTGGCACAGGCGGGACTCTCGCTCTCTCGGCGGGGCCGTCGCGGGGATCGTGGGCGGGGCGCGGTGGGACGGTGGGTGCGCGACCGCGGTGGTACGGGGAGCGGGCGCGCGAGCGGGTCCGGGCGGCGGGATGCCGCCGGGACGAACCAGCGTCCCCGATCGGAACGGCTGTGCGCAGCCCCTTGACGCAGCTTCGCGCGGTCCGGTGACGCGGGATCGTGGCAGGATGTGACGCCTGCGCCCCCTTACGGCGCACAGCCGTACCCCGTACGCCCCACACGGCCCATGCGGCCCACGGCGCGGCACGGCGGCCCGGGGCGCGGCGCATGACATCCACACCGGCTACAACGCGGAAGGACCGGCTCCGGCGGTGACCGACCATCAGAACCTGCTCGCGGAGCAACGGCGCGCCCTCATCCTGGACGAGGTGCGCAGACGGGGCGGGGTCCGGGTCAATGAACTGACACGCAGGCTCCATGTCTCCGATATGACGGTACGGCGGGATCTGGACGCGCTCGCCCGGCAGGGCGTGGTGGAGAAGGTCCACGGCGGTGCGGTGCCGGTGGTCGAGGCGAGCACCCATGAGCCCGGCTTCGAGGCGAAGTCCGCGCTGGAGCTGAACGCCAAGGAGGACATCGCCCGTGCGGCGGCCCGCCTGGCCGCGCCCGGCAGTGCGGTGGCCCTCTCCGGTGGTACGACGACCTACGCACTCGCCCATCAGCTGCTGGACGTACCCGATCTGACCGTGGTGACCAATTCGGTGCGGGTCGCCGATGTCTTCCACACCGCGCAGCGCGCCGGAACGGCGGGCTCGCCCCGCCCCGGGGCGGCGACAGTGGTGCTCACCGGCGGGGTCCGCACCCCGTCGGACTCCCTGGTGGGCCCGGTCGCCGATCAGGCGATCCGGACGCTCCACTTCGATGTGCTCTTCCTCGGGGTGCACGGGATCTCGGTGGAGGCCGGGCTGTCCACCCCGAATCTGGCGGAGGCGGAGACCAATCGCCGTTTCGTCCGCGCGGCCCGGCGGGTGGTGGTCGTCGCCGACCACACCAAGTGGGGAACGGTGGGGCTCAGTACCTTCGCCCGGCTGGACGAGGTCGACACCCTGGTGACGGACGCGGGGCTGTCCGCCGCCGCCCGCGAGGAGATCACCGAGCAGCTGCCCGGCCTGGTGGTGGCCGACGGGTCCACCGGGTGAGCCGATGACCGTCTTCCGGCTGACGCGTACGGTGCCGCTCCCGGTGCGGGAGTGCTGGCGGCGGGTCACCGACTGGCGTGCCCACGCCGAAGGGGTGCCGCTGACCTCGCTCGCCTCGATGACGGAGGGGCCGGTACGGGTGGGCACCCGCTTCACCGTGCGCTCGGCGGCGGGCCCGCTGCGGATGGACGACCCGATGGAGGTGGTCCGCTGGGAGCCGCCGGGACCGGACACCCCGGGCCGCTGCCGGCTGGAGAAGCGGGGCCGGGCCGTCGTCGGCTGGGCGGAGATCGAGGTCCGTCCGGCGGGAACCGGCTCGGTGGTGGTGTGGACCGAGGAACTGCGGATCGGTCCGCTGCCGAGGCTGCTCGACCCGCTGACCGCCCGGGTGGGGCGGCTGGTCTTCGGCCGGGCCCTGGACGGACTCCTCCGGCGCGGCCCCGCGCCGGAGAGCCCCCGCTAGGTCGTCTCTTTCGGATCTAGCCGGTGGGGTCCGCCGTCGGCCAGACCCCGGTGGCGAGGAAGGTGTCCAGCTCCCGGGCGTGGGGGGCGATGTCCAGCCGCTGCCCGGCCAGCCACTCGTCGGAGTAGTACCGGTCGAGGTAGCGCTCGCCCGGATCGCAGAGGAGGGTCACCACACTCCCCCGCTCCCCGGCGGCCACCATCTCGGCCACGATCCTCAGCGCGCTCCACAGCCCGGTGCCGGTGGAGCCGCCCGCCTTCCGCCCGATCGCCGTGTCCAGCGCCCGTACGGCGGCGACACTGGCCGCGTCCGGCACCTTCATCATCCGGTCGATGGCGCCGGGCAGGAAACTCGGCTCCATCCGGGGCCGTCCGATGCCCTCGATCCGGGAGCTGCGGTCGCTGGTGGCGTGCGGGTCGTCCCGGGTCCAGCCGTCGAAGAAACAGGAGTTCTCCGGGTCGGGTACACAGATCCGGGTGTCGTACTGCATGTAGTGCACATAGCGGGCGATGGTCGCCGAGGTGCCCCCGGTGCCCGCCGTGGCGACGATCCAGGCGGGCTCGGGGTACCGCTCCAGCCGCAGCTGCTGGTAGATGGATTCGGCGATGTTGTTGTTGCCGCGCCAGTCCGTGGCCCGTTCGGCGTACGTGAACTGGTCCATGTAGTGCCCGCCGGTACGGGCCGCGAGCGCGGCGGACTCCTCGTACATCGTGTGCGGGTCGTCCACGAAGTGACAGCCGCCCCCATGGAATTCGATCAGCCGGATCTTCTCCGGGCTGGTCGTCCGGGGCATCACGGCGACAAAGGGGACCCCGATCAGCTTGGCGAAGTACGCCTCGGAGACCGCGGTGGAGCCGCTGGACGCCTCGATCACCGGTCTGCCGGGGCGGATCCAGCCGTTGCAGAGCCCGTAGAGGAAGAGCGAACGCGCCAGCCGGTGCTTGAGGCTTCCGGTCGGGTGGGTGGACTCGTCCTTGAGATAGAGGTCGATCCCCCACTCCTCGGGGAGCGGGAACTTCAGCAGATGGGTGTCGGCCGAGCGGTTGGCATCCGCCTGGACCCTGCGGACCGCCTCCTTCAGCCAGCGCCGGTACTCCGGATCGCTGCGGTCCACATCCCCGGTCGTCACGGTCCCGGCCGTCACGGCCCCGCCCTCGGTCCGCCGCGCGCCGCCGTCCATGCCGGATCCTCCGCTGTCCATGCCGGGTCCTCCACCGTGCTCGGGCCCGCAGTGGCGCTCCTGGCCGTACGCGCGGGTCTCTTCCTGGGCGCGGAACGGGCGCTTCCCCCACGGAAGCGCCCGTTCCGCAAGGCCACAGTAAGCCTGCCAACTGCGCAAACGTTCACTTGGGGAATCCATAGGGAGCACTTGTGATTGAGTGATGACGGGGGCTGTCCGGCCTCTGGTGCACACAGCCGGAGTTGGGCAGACTGCCGAACAGGCGCGGGATCCCACCGCGCGGCACAGCGGAACGCACCGTACGGAACGGGTACGACCGCACAGGAGAGGTTCGAAGGGGGCGGAGAGAGCTATGGCGATGACCGAGCCCGAGTTCCGGGCCACCGGAGTACGCATCGAGAGGTGGCCTCGCTCATTGACCAAGGCCGGACAGGTGCTGATCAGGGACGGCAAGCTGGAGTTGCTGACCAGCTACGGCCGGGTGATCGACAGCGCGCCCGTCCGGGCGGTCCGGGCGGGCCGGGCGTGGTTCGCGGACGACTCCAGCACCGCGCTGACGGTGAACGGCAAGCGCTACACGCTGACCCTGGGGCAGCGCAACCACCGCACCGATCCCGAGGTGCTGACGGGCCGTTTCCTCAAGGCGGTCCGGGGCGCCGGGGTGGCCGAGGACTGACGGCCCGACCGACGGCGCGACTGACGGCCCGGCTGACGATCCGGCTGACAGCCCGACCGGCGACCCGGCGGACACGGCGGCATTACGCCCCGGGGGTTCGGTGACCCGCTCCCCCGGGGCGCCGAGTTGCGGTCCGGCCCGTACTGGCGCACGCTGATGTCATATCACTCAGGGTGAATCGACGGTCACACAGAGGCGTGACCCCGACCGTCCCCAGGACGGCACCGGGCCTCGCGTCCCCGCCCCCCGGGCAAGACTCAGCAGTCGGTATTTGCTGGATCCGTTCTTCGTCTTCTTCCGGACCTCTTTCGGGGAGTCGCAGCCGTGATCAGCCAGTCGAGCAAGCACTGCACGGTGGAGCTCCAGGCCCTGCCGTCGCGGATCGGTCAGGTCCGCAGAATCGTCTCCGCCCAACTCCGCCACTGGCGTCTCGATCCACTGGTCGATCTGGCGGCCCTCGGCGTCACCGAGCTGCTGACCAATGTTCACCGGCACGCCGAACCGGACAAGATGTGCGTCGTACGGATCGAGCGGGCGCCCGAGCTGCTCACCGTCTCGGTCCATGACCACGATCCACGGGTCCCGAACATCACCCCGGCCCAGGACGACGACCTCTTCGCCACCTCCGGCCGTGGACTCTCCTTGATAGCGGCGCTCAGCGAGGCCTGGGGCGTGGAGCCCTCCGGCGACGCCCAGGGCAAGACCGTGTGGTTCACCCTGGCCGCGCCCCCGGACCTGGCCCCGGCCCAGGACGACGAGCCCCTGCACGCGGTACTGATCCGCTGATCCGCCGACCGGCCCGTACGGGGATGCCCGTACGGGCCGCTCGTCCGCGTCTCCCGTCCATGCCTCCGGTACGGGGCGGTGGTACGGGGCGGTGGTACCGGGCCGCTCGTCAGCCGGGCAGCGCGTAGGTCCGCGCCAGCCTGCGGTGGACCAGCCCCTCATGGACGAGCCGCCCGAGCAGAGCACCCCCGTACACCACCACTCCCACCCCCACCAGCCAGGACTGGAGCACCAGCACGGTGCCGACCGGGCCGTAGGTGACCGCGTTCGACGCGATCAGCGGTGAGAAGACGAACTGGGAGAAGATCCGCAGCCCCAGCAGCCCCAGCGCGGTCAGCACCGCACCGGGCAGCAGCGCCCGCCAGCGGACCCGCCCGCCCAGCAGCAGCCGCTGCACCACCCAGAAGAAGAGCCCGGTGCCGATCACATCGCCGAACGCCGCGCCGAGACCGGCGGCGGGCTCCGAGGGGGTGGGGGTGTTGACGAAGAGCAGCAGTACGAGCACGAGCAGCGCCAGAAAGACGACATGGCGCCACATCGTGTGCCAGCGCGCGGTCGCCAGGTCCCAGACCTTCTCGTACCCCGTCTGCACGGCGGAGCCGAAGGTCAGCCCGAAGGCGGCGAGGGCCGCCAGACCCAGTGCCGTGGTGCGCTGGAGCGCGGTCCCGGGTGTGCCGAAGAGCTGTTCGACCTCGTCCTGGGAGACCGCCGAGGCCCCGAGCGCCTGGCCGAGCCAGCGGGCGAACCCCTGGCCGCTGGCGGGGTCGGCGGCGGCCACCACGACCAGCAGCGGCACCAGGGTGAGAAAGCCGAGCGCGGCGAAGCCCATGGCGCGGTGCAGCAGCTCCATCTCCCGCCCCCGGTTCCAGGCGAGACCGGCGGGCGAGGAGAGGACCCTGAGGTGGAGACGGACGAGCCGGTGCACGGGGCGGTGTACGGGGCGGTCCGCACCGGGGGGCGAAGCGGCGGTCATGGACCTCGCCTACCCGCTCCGGGCCGGGGAGGCGTCCGGCGGTGGGCCGGACGGGTGCACTCCCCGCGCGAACGGGCCCGGCCGGCGTCACCGGAGACGGGCGGCTGCGGGTGGCTGCGGGTGGCGGGGTCGCCTGGGAACCAGTGGGAACCGGGGCGGGGCTCAGTCCAGCGCGGCCAGGGGATCGTCGAGCACCGGCTGCCAGGCCAGCTCCGCCGCGCCGACCAGGCTGTTGTGGTCGAGCGATGCGGGCAGGATCGGAACGCCGCCGCTGCGGCCCCACAGACTGCGGTCCGCGACCACCGCGCGCAGCCGGTCGGGCTCGGCCGCCAGGAGTTCACGGTGGAGTCCCCCGAGGACGATCCGGTCCGGGTTGAGGATATTGACCAGCCCGGCCAGCCCCAGCCCGAGCCGGTCGGCGAGCCGCTCGCCCGCCGCGCGCACCTCCGGGTCGTCGTACTCCGAACGGAGCAGTTCCCTGGACTGGTGGAGCAGGGAGCCCTCGGGCCCGGGACGGCGGCCCGCCCCGGCCAGCAGGGCCAGCGGGTCCGTCTCCACATCGAGGCAGCCCCGGCCGCCGCAGTGGCAGGGGCGGCCCTCCGGACGGACCGTGAGATGGCCGACCTCCAGGGCCAGTCCCGCGCTGCCGGTGTGCAGCCGTCCGTCGACCACCAGCGCCCCGCCCACACCCCGGTGCCCGGTGGCGACACAGAGCAGATGCCGGGCGCCGCGCCCCGCGCCGTGGCGGTACTCGGCGAGGGCGGCGAGATTCACGTCGTTGCCGGTGAAGGCCGGACCGGTGATCCCGGCGGCGCGCACCCGCTCGGCGAAGACGGCCCGTACCGGGGAGCCGGCGGGCCAGGCGATGTGCAGCGGGTTGAGCGCGGTGCCATCGGGTTCGGCGACGGCCGACGGCACGGCCAGACCGGCGCCCACACACCGCCGGCCGCTGGCGGCGAGCAGTTCGGCGCCCGCGTCGACCACGGCACCCAGCACCTGGGCGGGGTCGGCGGAGGGGGTGAGGGAGCCGGGCACGGTGGCGACCGTCCGGCCGCCGAGGCCGACCAGCGCGGCACGGAAACCGTCGACGTGGACCTGTGCGGCGAGGACCACGGGGCCCGACTCGTCCAGCGAGAGCCGGTGCGAGGGGCGGCCCTGGGAACCGCCCGGGGCGGCGGGCCGGGAATCCACCCGGATCAGCCCCAACGCCTCCAGCTCGGCGGCGACCGCGCCCGCCGTGGCCCGGGTGACACCGAGTTCGGCGGTGAGGACGGCGCGGGTCGGGGCGCGTCCGGTGTGCACCAGCTCCAACGCGGGTCCGAGGGCGCCGCGCCCTCGCTCCAGCCGTGCCCGGACGCCCGTCGCCTTGCCGTTCATGGGGTGAGTCTCCCATGACCCGGAGGACCGATCGGACGGGCCGCCGACCGGGGTGGCCACCCCTGCGGGACGGGAGCGGCCCGCCGTCGGAACCCCTTGGTCAACGGGGTGGGGATCGGCGAGACTTGGCGGATGCGAACCCATCCCCGCGCCCACCGCGATGCCCTGACCGTCGAGATCGGTTACGCCCTGACGACGGGTGGATTCCTCGCCGCGCTGGTGCTCGCGGCGGGCCATGGCGCGGTGACGCTGCTGCCGCTGCCGGAGTACGCGGCGAGTGCGCTGTGGCGGGGGGCGACGCTGGCGGCTGTGGGGGCCTTTGTGGTGCGTGTGGTGCTGGTGCTCCACCGCTTCGGACGGGGGACGCCCCGGCCGGGGCTCCGGGACCGGCTGCGCGCCCGCCGGGCGGCCGGAACCGCCGGGAGCGCCGGGGCCTCAGAGCGCGACGGAGGTCCGGCCCTGTAGTCCGGCCTCCCGGCCCAGCCGGGCCACGGCCTGGTCGAAAAAGGGCCCCCGGTCCTCGATCATCCGGTTGAACTGGCCGAACAGCTCGAACGAGATCAGCCCGAAGAGCTGCGACCAAGCGGCCACCAGTGCCACCACTACCCCGGGGGGCAGATCGGGCGCCAGCTGGGCCGTCAGCCGGTGGGCCTCCGGGCGGACCTCCTCCGCCAGCGGGGGTACGGAGAGCGTCCCCGTCCGCCGGGCGTCCCGGGCGACGGCGAGCAGGGCGCTCCCGACCCGCGCGGCGGGGACGACGGTGTCCTGGGGCGCGGTGTAGCCGGGCACGGGTGAGCCGTAGATCAGCTCGTACTCATGGGGGTGGGCCAGCGCCCAGGCGCGCACGGCGCGGCAGATGGCCACCCAGCGGACCAGCGGGACATCGATGTCCGCCGTACCGGGGGGCGGCGACGCCGCGAGCGCGGACTCGGCGGCGGTGCCGATCTTCTCGTACGCCTCGACGATCAGCGCGGTCAGCAGGTCGTCCCGGCTGGGGAAGTAGCGGTAGAGGGCCGAGGAGACCATGCCCAGCTCGCGGGCGACCGCGCGCAGCGAGAGCTTGGCGGCTCCTTCGGCGGCGAGCCGGCGGCGGGCCTCGTCCTTGATCGCTGCGGTGACTTCGATACGGGCCCGTGCGCGGGCCCCCTTGATCGTGGCCATGGTGGGCAGTCTTTCACGTTTCGGAGCACTGACCAATAACGAGAGCATCGATCTGGAACCGGATCAGGTGTCCGATACGAGAGCGATGGTCACCACGACCGCCCCTCGGGAGCAGCGCTAGAGGCTCGCTGTAGCCAGCGGGGCGCGGAGTGGCGACCGGGCCGGGGGCGGGGCACGCTCACAGAGGGGCCGGGGCGGCGGATCGACCCGCCCGCCTCCGCGCCCGGCCACGCCCGGCCGCACCCCCACCAGCACACCCACCACCGCACCCACGCCCGCCTCCATGGGCCGCTCCAGTACGCGATCACCGCACCTTTTCGAGAGCGGCGACCATTTTCGAGAGCACTGCTCTTGATTTGGCGCACCGCTCTCGTGCACACTGATCTCAAGAGAGAGCAGTGCTCTCGGAACACGCTCGGCCAACCCTGGGAGCCCGTCATGTCACAGCAGCAGGCGCACTACATCAAGCCCACCCGCTTCGACGCCCTGATGAACGGGGCCATCGGCTGGCTCGCCCGCCGGGGCATCAGCCTGCTGGGCACCGCGGAGCTGTCGGTGAAGGGACGGACCAGTGGGGAGTGGCGCAGCATCCCGGTCAACCCGCTGCCGTACGAGGGCGGCCCCTATCTGATCTCCGCCCGGGGCCACTCCCACTGGGTGCGCAATCTGCGGGCGGCCGGTGGCGGGCGGTTGCGCGTGGGTTCCCGTACGCAGTACTTCACCGCCGTGGAGCTGCCGGACGAGGAGAAGCCCACCCTGCTCCGCACCTATCTGGAGCGGTGGGGCTGGGAGGTCGGACGGTTCTTCGGCGAGGTCGACGCCAAGTCATCGGACGAGGAACTGCTGGCCGCCGCCCACCGGCACCCGGTCTTCCGGATCACCATCGGCGGCTGAGGCGCCGGCCCCGCGCCCGGCCCCCTCGCCCGTACGGCCCCCGCGCCCGTACCCCGCCCCGACGGCACCACGCCCGCGGCGCCCCGCACCGCCCCCGTACACCCACACCCCCGTACCCACGCAACACCCCCCCACGGCACCGCCCCGGGGCACGGACCGCACCCCGGGGCCCGGGAGTCAGCCCTTGACGCGCCGGTCCAGCGTCTCCAGGGCCCGCCGGGCCACCGCGCTGGTACGGACGACGCCCGCGAGGGTGGTGGACCCCCGGGTGATCTCGCTGAACACCCGCCACGCCGGCCGGAAACCGGTGATGGCCGCGTGCACCACACCGGGACGCCGTGCGAAGACCGCGAGCAGCCGACGCCCCACCCCCATCTCCACACCCAGACCGGACTTGATGGCGAAGGCGTAGTTCAGCGCCTGCCGCCGGGCCTCCACCGCGTCGTGCGCCTCCGCGATCCTGACCGCCCACTCCCCCGCCAGCCGCCCCGAGCGGAGCGCGAAGGAGATGCCCTCACGGGTCCACGGCTCCAGCAGCCCCGCCGCGTCACCGCAGACCAGGACCCGCCCCCGGGAGAGCGGGGAGTCGTCGCTGCGGCAGCGGGTGAGATGGCCGGAGGAGATGGAGGGTTCAAAACCGGCCAGCCCCAACCGGGCGATGAAGTCCTCCAGATAACGCTTGGTCGCGGCGCCCTCGCCGCGGGCCGAGATCACCCCGACCGTGAGCGTCTTCCCCTTGGGGAAGACCCAGCCGTAACTGCCCGGCATCGGCCCCCAGTCGAGGAGCACCCGGCCCGCCCAGTCCTCCGCCACCGTGTCCGGCACCGGGATCTCCGCCTCCAGGCCCAGGTCGACCTGGTCCAGCTTGACCCCGACATGCTGGCCTATCCGGCTGGCGCTGCCGTCGGCGCCGACGACCGCGCGGGCGAGCACCGTCTCACCGTCCGAGGTGACGACGGCGACCGTGCGCCGGTCCGGTACGGCGGGACCGTGCTGCTCCACCTGGGAGACGGTGACACCGGTCCGCAGCACCGCCCCGGCCTTCTGGGCGTGCTCCACCAGCTGGGCATCGAATTCCGGCCGGTTGATCAGCCCGAACAGCATCTTCTTGGAGCGGCGGGTACGGGTCAGCCGGCCGTTGAGCGTAAAGGTGACGGCATGTACCCGCTCCCGCAGCGGCAGATCGAATCCGGGGGGCAGGCTGTCCCGGGAGGGGCCGATGATCCCTCCGCCGCAGGTCTTGTAGCGGGGCAGTTCGGCCTTCTCCAGGATCAGCACCTGACGGCCCGCCACCGCCGCCGCGTAGGCCGCCGAAGCGCCCGCCGGCCCGGCCCCCACAACGACGACGTCCCACACCGTCCCGTCGTGTCCCTGTGCCTCTGTCCCTGCCCCGGTGCCACCGTTCTCGCTGCTCACGATGTGCTTCTGCTCCCGATCCGACGCGTTGCCCGTGCTCTTCACGGCATCCTACGGCGCCGTCTTCCCACACCGCTGTGCGAGGATCGTGCATACCTGCGCCGTACCCGTTCCGCACGGCGCCCGTACCACCCTGGAGCACGCGTATGACCACCGAGCAGCCCGCCCCGCAGGCCACCGAGGCATCCGCCGGAGCGTCCGCGGGGCCGATCGCCGAGAGCGTCGCCGCCCTGATGCCGAGGGCCCGGCAGGAGCTGGCCGAGCTGGTGGCCTTCCGTTCGGTGGCGGACCCGGCGCAGTTCCCGAAGAGCGAGTGCGAGGCCGCCGCGGCCTGGTGCGCCGACGCGCTGCGCGCCGAGGGCTTCGTGGATGTGGCGCTCCTCGACACGCCGGACGGCACCCAGTCCGTCTACGGCTCTCTGCCCGGCCCGGCGGGCGCGCCCACGGTGCTGCTGTACGCGCACTACGACGTCCAGCCGCCGCTGGACGAGGACGCCTGGGAGTCGGGGCCGTTCGAGCTGACCGAGCGGGACGGCCGCTGGTACGGGCGCGGGGCCGCCGACTGCAAGGGCGGCTTCATCATGCATCTGCTGGCGCTGCGGGCGCTGCGGGCCAACGGCGGGGTGCCGGTCGGCGTCAAGATGATCCTGGAGGGGTCGGAGGAGCAGGGCACCGGCGGTCTGGAGCGGTACGCCGAGGCCCACCCGGAGCTGCTGCTCGCGGACGCCATCGTCATCGGTGACTCCGGGAACTTCCGGGAGGGGCTGCCGACGGTCACCGCCACGCTGCGCGGGATGACGATGGTCCGGGTCGAGATCGACACCCTGGAGTCCAATCTCCACTCGGGCCAGTTCGGCGGTGCCGCGCCGGACGCGCTCGCCGCGCTCATCCGGGTGCTGGACTCGCTGCGCTCCGAGGACGGCTCCACGACGGTGGACGGGCTGGCGGCGGAGCAGAGCTGGGAAGGGCTGGCCTATCCGGAGGCCGACTTCCGTTCGGACGCCAAGGTGCTGGACGGGGTGGCGCTGACCGGCTCGGGGACGGTCGCCGACCGGATCTGGGCGCGGCCCTCGGTGACCGTCATCGGGATCGACTGCCCCCCGGTGGTGGGCGCGACGCCGTCGGTGCAGGCGGGCGCGCGGGCGCTGATCAGTCTGCGGGTGCCGCCGGGCCAGGACGCGGTCCGGGCGACCGAGTTGCTGTCGGCGCATGTCCGGGCGCACACCCCGTGGGGGGCCAGGGTGTCGGTGACGCAGGTGGGCCAGGGCCAGCCGTTCCGCGCGGAGCTGGACAGCCCGGCGTACGGGGCGATGGCCGAGGCGATGCGGGTGGCGTACCCGGGGCAGGAGATGCAGGCGGCGGGGATGGGTGGCTCGATCCCGCTCTGCAACACCCTGGCCGGGCTCTACCCCGAGGCGGAGATCCTGCTGATCGGGCTGAGCGAGCCGAAGGCCCGGATCCACGCGGCGAACGAGTCGGTCTCGCCCGAGGAGCTGGAGCGGCTCTCCGTGACGGAGGCGCTGTTCCTGCGGAACTACGCGGCCTGCTGAGCGGACGGCCCGCGCCCGCTTCCGCCCTCGGCGGAAGCGGTTCGCCCAGGGTGAAGCGGCCTCGCCGACGGGGGAGGCCGGTGCCTACCGTCGGGCCATGGAGATCATCGAGGTACTGCCCGAGCTGACCCTGCTGCGGTTTCCCGTGGGGCAGGCCTATCTGTGGCGCGACGGTGGGACATTGACGCTGATCGACGCGGGGACGGTGGGAGCGGGTACGGAGATAGTCCGGGCCGTCGAGTCGCTGGGCCGCCGGCCCGGGGATGTGGCCCGGATCGTCCTGACCCACTTCCATGAGGACCATGCCGGAGGGGCGGGCGAGTTCGCCGCGCTCAGCGGCGCCCCGGTGCTGGCCCATCGCCGGGACGCCCCGTACATCCGGGGTGAGGCGGTGGGTCCGCCGCCCGTCTTCGAGGAGTGGGAGCGTCCGCTGTACGCGGCGGTCTCCCCGCTGCTGCCGGATCCGTCGCTGCCGATGGCCCGGCCCGCCGAGGTGGTGGAGGTGGACGACGGGGAGGTGCTCGACTTCGGCGGCGGCGCCCGGGTGGTGTGGGTGCCGGGGCATACGGAGGGCAGTATCGGCCTCCATCTGCCGGAGCACGGTGTGCTGTTCACGGGGGACGCCGTCGCCTCGGCCCCGGACGACGGCCGGGTGCTGATGGGGGTGTTCAACCAGGACCGGGCGGGTACGGAGGCGTCGTTCGCGAAGCTGGCCGCGCTCCCCGCCGAGGTGGCGTGCTTCGGCCATGGCGATCCCGTACGGAACAACGCCTCGGCGGTGCTACGGGCGGCGTACGAGCGCGATCACGCCCCGGGGCGGGCCTGAGTCCGCCCCCTCCTGCTGGGAGGACGACCGGGCCGGTCAGGGGGAGTCGACCCCCTGACCGGCAGATCGCCGCCTGGTGCCTATCGGCGCAGCAGGGCGTCGGCGATGGCGACCTGGGTCGGCTCCAGTGCGCTCTTGCCGTCCTCGATGTCCCACAACGCGTTCTGCAACACCCGTCCGAGGGTCCAGCCGGTGGCCCGCTGCCGGTCCAGGTCGAGCGCCTCGGTCAGCAGGTCGAAGCGGCGGAGCACCGTACCGGACACGTCTCCGCCCGCCATGACCTCGTCCCATCGGTTGTCCAGCGCGGGCAGCAGGTCGAACCCGGGGTCGCCGGCGAGCGGTTCGGGGTCGATGGCCAGCCAGGGTTCGCGCTGCCCGGCGAGGATGTTGTCGTCGTGGAGGTCCCAGTGGAGCAGGCGGTCGCCGGGTTCGCCGATCAGCTCCTCCACGGCGGAGGCACAGGTGCGTACCAGCCGCCGCTCGGCCGGGTCCCGCAGGGCCGGCACCGCCTGAGGTACCTGGTCGAGCATGGCGGCGGCGATGTCGGCCAGGTGCCGCAGGCCCTCGGGCGCGGGCACCGCGACCAGACGTGCCAGCAGATCGGCGAGGATCCGCAGGGCGGTGGTGTCGTCGGCCACCGACGAGAGCGACCGGGCGCCGTCCAGCCGTTCCAGCAGCTGGGTGCTGCTCTCCGGGTCGTGGTCGAGCAGGTGCACCATGCCCTGGCCGTTCCAGGTCCGCAGACCGGCCGCCACACCGGCGTTCTCCTCGCTGGGCGGCTGGAGCTTGAGCACGGCGGGCGTGCCGTCCGCGCGGATCACCGGCAGGACGAGCGAGGCCATGCCATGCCCGGCGGGACCGTCCGGCCGCAGCTCCCAGCGGTCCAGGAAGTCCGCGACCGAGCGGGGCAGCGCGGCCAGCCAGGCACGCCCCGGCCCGTTGTCCGGCTTGCCGTACGAGGCGACCAGCGCATCGGGGACGTCAACGGAAAACGATGTGTTCATGTTCGGTGGATCTCCTTTGTGGGTTCCGGATGCGGTGGCAACGGCACAAAGGAGGTGAGGTGGTGCCCGGCTGCCGGGCAGGTGTCAACGCATACCGCCACCGTACCGAAACCGATCACCCCGGCTCCAGTGGAATAGTGGCGGCCTGCGAAGCGGCCGGCATACCGGCCTGCACACCGCCGGATCAGACGGGGACGCCCGCCTCCAGATAGTGGGCGCTGCCCCGCTCCCTGGCCCGCAGCGCCCAGCGGAGCCTTTCGTACCGTACGGGCGGCAGCAACCCGCGTGCCTCGTCCTCGCCGACGAAGCGCCAGCCGCGCAGTTCGGCGCCGGGCAGCAGGACCCGGCGGGCCCGGTCGGCGCCGAGGCGTCCGCCGTCGAAGAGGAGGCGGAGCCCGCCGAAGCGGGGGGGCCGGGGCGCCTCCCAGTCCACCACCAGGAGCCGGGGCACCTCCTCCAGCGCGATGCCCAGTTCCTCCGCCACCTCGCGCATACCGGCGCGGGCGGGTGCCTCACCGGGTTCGACCACCCCGCCGGGGAACTCCCAGCCGGGTTTGTACGTGGGGTCCACCAGCAGCACCCGGTCCTCCTCGTCGAAGAGCAGGACCCCGGCGGCGACGGTCTCCCCGGTGGGGTGGGGGGTCTGCACGATCTCGCAGACCGGTGCCTCACCGGTACGGAGGGCGTCGGCGATCCGCTCGGCGGCCCGGCGGGGGTCGAGGGCGCTGGTGTCGAGGACGAAGGCGGCCTCGCCAATCCGGTCGAGGGCGGTGCGGGAGGAGCCGTCGGGGTCGCGCTCCGGCGGCCCGCCGTTGGTCTCCGCACCGCTGGGACGGGCGAGCGCACCGGTGATCTCCGCACCGCTGGGGTGGGTCAGCGCGCCGGTGGCGGCGGCGAGGGCGGTACGGGCGGCCGTCCGATGGCGCAGGATCGTTTCATCCGGTCGCAGCAGCACCTGGCACACCGGGATTCTGCGGGCGGCGAGCCCGCCGAAGATCTCGTCCCGGTGCTCCTGGCGCAGCAGGGTCATGGGGACCACGAGGACACCGCCGAGTTCGGCGAGCATCGCCGCCGCGGTGTCCACGACCAGCCGGCGCCAGATGGGGAGTTCCGGGTAGCCGTAGCCGTCCGGGGTGCCGAGGCGCTCGGGCGGCAGCAGGGCCCGCAGACCGGCCGCGGTGAGTTCCGGGTCGTACAGCGTGCTGCCGGGAAGCAGGTCGATCAGTTCCCGTGCGGTGGTCGACTTCCCCGCCCCGAACGCGCCGTTGATCCAGACGATCACGGTTCCCCCTCTTCCTCGGCCGAGTGTGGATTGCCCGGAACACCCTGCCATGGAAACCCTTACGGGTACGGGGACCCCCCTGCCGCCGCCGGGCGGTCGCCTCGGCCGTGGTGCGGCTGCCCCTTCCGCGGTGCTACCCCTTCCCCGCGCCCAGGGTGAGTCCCGCGATGAAGTGCCGTTGCAGCAGCAGGAAGACGATCACGGTGGGCAGGGCGACGATGACCGACCCGGCGGCCAGCAGGTTGTAATCGGTGAAGAACTGGCCCCTGAGGTTGTTGAGCGCCGAGGTGATGGGGAGTTTGTCGCCGTCGGAGATGAAGACGAGCGCCCAGAGGAAGTCATTGTACATCCAGGTGAACTGGAGGGTGCCCAGGGCGGCGAGGGCCGGCCGGCAGAGCGGCAGTGTGATGCGCCAGTAGCGGGTCCAGACCCCGGCCCCGTCCACCAGCGCGGCCTCCAGGATCTCGACGGGCAGGGTGCGCATGTAGTTGGCGAGGACGAAGACACAGAACCCGATCTGGAATCCGACCTGGACGGTGAGCACGGCCCAGTACGAGTCGAACATGGTCATCGAGTCGGACATCCAGTACGGCAGCGGGATGCGGTTGAAGAGCACATACAGCGGGGTGACGATGGTCTGCTGGGGCAGCAGATTGCCCGCCGTGAAGAGCATCAGCAGCACCATCGAACCGCGCATCCCGAGCCGGGCGACGGCGAAGGCGACGAAGGAGGCGAAGAAGAGGGTGATCAGCACCCCCGGCACCGCGATCAGCAGGGTGTTGACGAAGTACTTGGTCATCTCCGAGTCGGTGAACGCCTGCCGGTAGTAGTCGAGGGAGAGCGAGCGGGGCAGGGAGAAGTAGCCGAGTTCGGAGGTCTCCTCGTAGGGGCGGAGCGAGGCGTAGACGGCGAGGAGCAGCGGGGCGAGGAAGGCGAGGGAGACGCCCATGAGGAAGGCGTGCACTCCCAGTCGCCCGGGGCGCGGGCGGCGGCGGGCGCGCCCGGCCGGGGCGGGCACCCCGGTACCGGTACGGCGGGTGCGGCGGGTACGGGGCGCACGGGCGGTGGTGGTCATCGGTTTCTCTCCCCCCGGATCTCCTGGACCAGGAAGGTGATGACAAAGCCCAGGGAGAACAGCAGCAGGACGACGGCGATGGCGGAGCCGAAGCCGATCCGGCTCGCCTCTCCGACGATGTTGTCGGTGACCAGGACGGAGAGGAGTTCCAGGCCGTTTCTGCCCTTGTTGACGGCGTAGACGATGTCGAAGGCGCGCAGGGCCTCGATGACCGTGATGACGCCGACGATCACATTGACCGGCCGGAGGGTAGGCAGCACCACCCGGAAGAAGGTCTGTGCCTCGCTCGCGCCGTCGATGGCGGCGGCCTCCTTGAGGGAGGGGTCGACGGCCTTGAGCCCGGCGAGGAAGAGGATCATCACATAGCCGGTGTGCCGCCAGGCCGCCGCCAGCAGGATCATCCAGAGGTTGAGATCGGGGTCGCCGAGCCAGTCGGTGGGGTTCTCGGTGTCGCCGAGGACCGCGTTGAGGGCTCCCTGGTCACGGGAGAAGATCAGCTGGGCGATGAAGCCGACGACGGCGAGCGAGAGCACCACCGGCATATAGAGGGTGGACTGGTAGAAGCGGCTGAAGCGCACTCCCCGGTCGATGAGGACGGCGAGCAGCAGTCCGAAGGGGGTGGCGACCAGGGCGAGGAAGGCCAGCCAGAGCAGATTGTGCCGGGCGGCGGGCCAGAAGGCGGGGTAGTTGGTGAAGAGGTTCTCGTAGTTGCGCAGGCCGACCCAGGAGATGTCGCCGATCCCGTCCCAGCTGGTGAAGGAGAGGACGACGGAGGCGAGGGTGGGGCCCCAGATGACGGCGATGTCGAGCAGGATCGGTATGCCGAGCAGGACCGAGGTGACGGCGAGATCGCGGCGGGTGAGGCGGCGCGGGCTCCGGCGGCGGGCGGGCCGGGCCCCGGACGGTTCCGCGACCCCGCCACGGCCCGGACCGGGGGGCGCGCCCGGGGGCGGGTCCGGGGGTCCGCCCCCGGGTTTATGCAGCAGCGGCACGGGTGGTGACTCCAAGTCGGTCGCGTCCGGACAGGGCGGCACGGTCGTGCGGGGCGGCGCGGAAGCGGTTCGGGGCGGAAGCGGTTCGGGGCAGGGCGGCGCGGAAGCGGTTCGGGGCGGCGCGGGCTCCGGCGGCGGCCGGGCCGGGCGCGGGGCGGGGCTGCCGGTCAGGAGTCCGCGGCGAAGATGGTCTTCTTCTGCCTCTCGATGCCCTTGACCAATCCGTCCACGTCCTTCGGGTTGTTGATGAAGGACTGAATGGCCGGAACCATCACCGTGGAGGAGAAGTCGGGGCGGGTGTCCCGGTCCAGGAACTGGGAGATGTGCCGGGCGCCGGAGACCAGCTCGACGGCCTTCTTCTGGAGCGGGGTGTACGCGGAGGTGTCGGCCCGGTCGCTGACCGCGATGTTGTTGGGGTCACTGGCCAGATAGATGTCCTCGGCCTTCCCCGTGGCGAGCCATTTCAGCAGGTCCTTGGCGCTGGCCATGGTCCTGTCGTTCTTGAGGGACTTGGACTTCTTCGCCAGCAGGAAGCCGTCGATGGGCGCCTCGACGGCGTCCTGGCCGTGCGCCGGGTCGATCTCCGGGAAGGGGAAGAAGTCGATGTCGTCCTGTTCCCCCTTCGGGAACTGGGCGCCGGGGTGCGGCAGTCCGAAGACGGCCATGCCGGCCTCCCGCTTCTGGAGGCTGTTGGCCGCCTCCTGCCAGGTACGGCCATT
The DNA here is from genome assembly GCF_040299965.1 of Streptomyces sp. NPDC000594. NCBI lineage: Bacteria > Bacillati > Actinomycetota > Actinomycetes > Kitasatosporales > Streptomycetaceae > Streptomyces > Streptomyces sp. NPDC000594. Next base: position 167,510 of record NZ_JBEPCY010000016.1, read on the forward strand.
GGCGCCGGGCTGGCAGTACGGCAGCAGGCTCCGCCAGGTGTCGAAGACCGCCTTGACCCGGTTGTCGGTCCACGCCTCCTCGCCCGCCATGAGGTTCTTGTGGAATTCGTAGCCGTTGCTGCGCATATTGAGGTAGTCGAAGGTGCCCATCGCGGGCCAGCCGTCCTTGTCGCAGAAGGCGATGGGGACGAGCTTGTCCTTCTTCATCCGCCGGGCGAGGGCGATGTACTGGTCGAGGGTGCGGGGCGCGGTGTAACCGTGTTCCTGGAAGACGCTCTTACGGTGGAAGACGGCCCAGGGGTAGTAGTAGTACGGGGTGAGGTACTGCTTGCCGTCCGCGCCGGTGGACTGGGCCTTGAGCGCGTCGGAGAAGCCCTCGTATCCGCGCCACAGATCGCTGATGTCGTGCAGCAGTCCCTTCTGGGCGAAGAACTGCATACGGTAGCCCGCGAACCACATGAAGACATCGTCCGGGGTGCCCTGGAGATACCGGTTGATGTTCTCCTGGAATGTGTTGTGGTCAACGGTGTTGACCTTGATCTTGCGGCCTTCCTTGGACTGTTTCGTGTACGCGGCGAAGGCATCCGCGAACGCCTTCTTCGGGACCGGGTCGGAGGAGTTGGAGCCGACTCTGACGGTCTTGCCGTCACCCCCGGGGCCGTCGCCGCAGCCGGTCAGCAGGGCGGGCAGGGCCACCGCTCCCGCGCCGACCGCGGCGCCGCGTAACACACCACGTCGTGACGGCCGGGAGATCCGATGACCGGTGACGCTTCCGGGTACCGCTGAGCCGTCGAACGATGACCGTGCCATGGCCCCTCCTCCAGGGTGCAACCCAACACAACTCAACGCGAGGATTGGATCTCACTCCCACAGAAGGGCGCCGTCAAGGGGTTCGGCAGGACATCGGCCAACCGTTACCACATCTCTTCCAACAGACTTCAACAGGCTCTACCGTAAACGCTCGCCCCTCGCACGTACACGCCTTCCCGTTCCATCCCTGCGAGTACGGAAGAAGGTCACGATGCGTCACCCCACCACCCCCGGTCCACATCGGAGAGTCATCGGAGCGCTGACCGTCGCGCTCCTCGGCGCGGCCGGGCTGACCACACCGGCCGCCGCCGCGCCGACGGAGGCTCCCCGGGCCGCCGCGGCGGCGTTCCCCGACATACAGCCCGCCGACGCACGGCCCACGGCCGTACGGCCCGCCGCGGCGCCCCCGCCGGTCCGGGCCCCGGGCGCCGACCCGGCCGAGGCGCTGGCCCTGACCCCGCCGATGGGGTTCAACAACTGGAACTCCACCCACTGTCGGGCGGATTTCAATGAGGCCATGGTCAAAGGCATCGCCGATATCTTCGTCGAGCGCGGCCTGAAGGCGGCCGGATACACCTATGTGAACCTGGACGACTGCTGGGCTCTGCCGGCGCGGAACGCCGAGGGCAAACTGGTGCCCGACCCGGTGCGCTTCCCCAACGGCATCAAAGCGGTGGCCGACTATGTGCACTCCAAAGGGCTGAAATTCGGTATCTACACCAGCGCGGGAACGAAGACCTGCAACCGCGCCGGGTTCCCCGGGGCCCTCGGCCATGAGTACAGCGACGCCCAGCAGTTCGCCGACTGGGGAGTCGACTACCTGAAGTACGACAATTGCAATAACCAGGGTGTGGACGCCAAGCTCCGCTACACGACCATGCGGGACGCGCTGAAGGCCACCGGCCGCCCCATCGTCTACAGCCTCTGCGAATGGGGACAGAACAAGCCATGGGAGTGGGCCAAGGACGTCGGCCAGCTGTGGCGCACCACCGGTGACATCAGCGACAACTGGGGCTCCATGCTCTCCATCCTGAAGCGGAACCTTCCGCTCGCCCCCTATGCGGGACCCGGCCACTGGAACGACCCCGACATGCTGGAGGTCGGCAACGGCGGGATGACGGACATCGAGTACCGCTCCCACTTCTCCCTCTGGTCGATCATGGCGGCACCGCTGCTGATCGGATCCGATCTGCGCAAGGCCCCGGAGTCCGCCTTCGAGATCCTCGGCAATCGCGAGGTGATTGCCGTGAACCAGGACCGGCTGGGCAAGCAGGGCACGGTGGTCTCCTCCGAGGGCGGCCGCTGGGTGGTGGCCAAGGAGCTGGCGGACGGCAGCCGCGCCGTCGCGCTCTTCAACGAGAGCGCCCGCCCGCAGCGGATCGCCACCACGGCCCAGGCCGTGGGGCTCCCCCGGGCCGCCGGATACGCGGTCCGCGATCTGTGGAGGCACTCCGGCACCCACACGGCGGACACCCTCGCGGCGACCGTGCCCGCGCACGGCACCGTACTGCTGCGGGTCTCGAACAGCCGCTCCTGGCCGCTGCTCCCGCCGAGTGTGGAGGCCGTCGCCGACGAGCAGGTGATGGTGGAGGCCACACAGACGGGTGAGACCACCACCACCGTGACCGACCTCGGCCGGATCCCGGTCCGCAAGGTCTCCGTGGCGCTCACCGGCCCGGCGGGATGGACGGTACGGGCCGCCTCCCGGACCACCGAGCGGGTGCTGTCGCCCGGCGAACGGCTCGCCACCCGGTGGCAGGTGAGCCCTCCGGCGGGGACCGCCCCCGGGGCGCACGAACTGACCCTCACGGTGAACTACCGCACCCTCACCGGCAAACGGCTCTCCCTGACGGCTCCCGCCTCCGTGAGCGTCGTCGTGGCACCCCCGGCCGGGCGCTCCTACCTCAGCGACCTCGGCTGGCTCAGCACCGCCAACGGCTGGGGACCGGTGGAGAAGGACCGCAGCAACGGCGAGAGCAAGGCCGGTGACGGCAGGCCGATCACCATCGGCGGCCAGGTCTTCGCCAAGGGGCTCGGGGTGCACGCGTCGAGCACCGTCGAGTACTACGCCGGCGGCCGGTGCACCACCGTCGAGGCACAGGTCGGGGTGGACGACGAGAAGGGCACCCGGGGCACGGTCACCTTCGAGATCTGGGCCGACGGGGTCAAGGCCGCCGCCACCGGGGTGCTGACCAACGCCATGAACGCCCAGCCGGTCACGGCCGATGTCCGGGGCGCCAAGGTGGTACGGCTGGTGGTCACCGACGGCGGGGACGGCATCGACTCCGACCACGCGGACTGGGCCGATCTGACCATCGGCTGCTGAACCGGCGGCCGCCGGGAAGGTTGCGTGGACCGTACCGGCGCGGGCTCCGGATTCCCGGGGACCGCGCCGGGCGGGCTCCGGGCACCGGCGGCCCCGCCCCGCCCTCAGGAGAGGCCACCGTCCGCCCCGGCGGTCCCGCCGGGACCGCTCGTGCCGAGCGAGGCCGCGGCCGCCGCGCCCACCAGCCCCGCGTCCGTCCCCGTCACCGCCGGGACCACGGTCAGCCCCCGGACGAAGGAGAGCGTCGCGTAGTCGCGCAGGGCACGCCGCAGCGGGGCGAAGAGCACCTCACCCGCCCCCGCCACTCCCCCGCCGACCACCGCCGTCTCGATCTCCACCAGGGCGGCGGTCGCGGCGATGGCGGCGGCCAGCGCCCTGGCGGCCCGCTCGAAGGAGGCGAGGGCGACCGGATCACCGCCCCGGGCCGAGGCGGCCACGGCGGCGGCCGAGATGTCCCCGCCGGGCGCCGGGCGCCAGCCACCGGCCAGCGCGCGCCGGGTGATACTGGGGCCGCTGGCGATCCGCTCCACACAGCCGCGCCCGCCGCAGGGGCAGCGCTCCCCGTCCAGATCGACGCTGATATGGCCGATATGACCCGCGTTCCCGGTGGGTCCCGGGCGCACCCTGCCGTCGAGGACGAGGCCGCCGCCGACCCCGGTGGAGACCACCAGACAGAGCGCGTTCCGGTGGCCCCGGGCGGCACCCTGCCAGTGCTCGGCGGCGGCCATCGCGACCCCGTCGCCGACCAGGGTGACCGGAAGCCCGCCGACGGCCCGGCGGACCCGCTCCACCAGGGGAAAGTCGCGCCACGCGGGCACATTGACCGGGCTCACCGTCCCCGCCGACGCGTCCACCGGGCCCGCGCTGCCGATCCCCACGGCTGACGCCCCGGGCCACAGCGGCGAGCCGGCCAGCTCCGCCAGGACCGACTCCACGGCGGCCATCACCGTCGCCGCGCCCTCCTGCGCGGGCGTGGGCCGCTGCGCCCGCAGCAGCAGCCGGCCGTCGCCGTCCACCAGGGCACCCGCGATCTTGGTCCCGCCGATGTCGAGGGCGGCGACGAGGTTGGTGGGCATGTCTGTCATCCCCTGGTGAACTGTCGGTCCGTCACCCCCCGATGGCCGGGGAGCCCAGCAAGATCCACGAGGGGACCCTAGCTGCTGCCCGCCGGTCCGGGAACAGTCTTCCCAGGGATGACAACGTTGTCCAGACTTATGCTCGACGCTGCCCCCGCACGGCGGACGGTCGCCCCCGTACGGGTGGGACCGGTCGCCTTCCGCGCGGGCACCCGTACGACGACAGGACGACGCACTGTGGCCGATACCGCTCACCCCGCCCTCGTACCCGCCCGGCGCGGGATCCCCGAATCCCGTTACGGCAACCGGCCCACCATGAAGGATGTCGCCGCGCGGGCCGGGGTCGGCCTCAAGACCGTCTCCCGGGTGGTCAACGACGAACCGGGGGTCACACCCGACACCGAACGCCGGGTGCGGGAGGCGATCGACGCCCTGGGATTCCGGCGCAACGACAGCGCCCGGGTGCTGCGCAAGGGCCGTACCGCCTCGATCGGTCTGGTGCTGGAGGATCTGGCGGACCCGTTCTACGGCTCGCTGAGCCGCGCCGTGGAGGAGGTCGCCCGGGCCCACGGGGCCCTGCTGATCAATGGCTCCAGCGCCGAGGACCCGGAGCGGGAGCGGGAGTTGGCACTGGCGCTCTGCGCGCGCCGGGTGGACGGGCTGATAGTGATCCCGGCCGGCCGGGACCACCGCTATCTGGAACCGGAGATACGCGCGGGCATCGCCACCGTCTTCGTGGACCGGCCCGCCGGGCGGATCGACGCGGACACCGTCCTCTCGGACAGCTTCGGCGGTACGCGGGCGGGCACGGCCCATCTGATCGCGCACGGCCACCGCAGGATCGGCTTCATCGGCGACCGGCCGGGCATCCACACCGCCGCCGAACGGCTGCGCGGCTACCGTGCCGCCCTGACCGACGCGGGGCTCCCGCTCGACGACGCCCGGGTCTCGCAGGGGTCGACCGCCCCGGAGCGGGTGCGCTCCGCGGCGCTGGCGATGCTCGGCGGCCCGGAGCCGGTGACGGCGCTGGTCGCGGGGAACAACCGGGTGACGGTGACGGCGGTACGGGTCCTGGCGGAGCGCGAACGCCCGGTGGCGCTGGTCGGCTTCGACGATCTCGACCTCGCCGATCTGCTGGGGATCACGGTGGTCGCCCAGGACGCGGCGGCGCTGGGGCGGACGGCGGCGGAACGGCTGTTCCGCCGGCTGGAGGGCGCGGCGGACGCTCCGGAACAGGTGACCCTGGCGACCCGGCTGATCCCCCGGGGCTCCGGGGAGATCCCGCCGTCGCCCTGACGGGGCACGGCACGGGCCGGTGGGGGCTCAGCAGGGGGGTGTTCCGCGCCGGGGGGCGGCGAAGTCGTGGAGTTCCGTACGGGTGAGGCCGCCGATGGCGGTGACCTCGGCGAGGTCGACGGCCCCGCAGTCGACACCCCGCAGCAGATAGCCGCCCAGCGCCCGCGCGGTGGCGGGTTCGTCCAGGACGGCGCCGCCCCCGCGCTCCGCGTACCGGGCGAGCCGCTCGGCCGCGCGGGTGAACCCCTCGCGGTAGAAGGCGAAGACGGCCGCGTACCGGGTCGGCAGCTGCCCGGGGTGGAGATCCCAGCCCTGGTAGTAGGCGCGGGCCAGGGCCCGGCGGACCAGCCCGTAGTGCAGCCGCCAGGCGTCGTGGACCTGCTCGGTGGGGCCGACGGGCAGGACATTGCTGGAGCCGTCGCAGACCCGTACGCCGGTACCCGCCGCGGCCACCTGCATCACGGCCTTGGCATGGTCGGCGGCGGGATGGTCGCTCGCCTGATGGGCGGCGCTGACGCCGAGAGCGGCGCTGTAGTCGAAGGTGCCGTAGTGGAGTCCGGTGGCCCGGCCCCCGGCGGCGTCGATCATCCGCGCCACGGTGGCGGTGCCGTCGGCGGCCAGCACGGCCTGGCTGGTCTCGATCTGTATCTCGAAGCCGATCCGTCCGTGCTCCGTGCCGACCCCTGTGCCACGGGCCCGTTCGAAGGCTTCGAGCAGCCGGACGAAGGCGGTGATCTGCTCGGCGTAACTGACCTTGGGGAGGGTGAGCACCAGCCCCGGGGGCAGGGTGCCGCCGTGCTCCAGCAGCCCGGTGAGGAAGATGTCGAGGGTACGGATGCCCCGGTCGCGTACGGGGGCCTCCAGGCACTTCATCCGGATGCCCTGGTACGGGAGGGCCGTGCCGTCCCGGTGTGCGCGGGCGGTCAGCAGGGCGGCACGGGCGGCGTCGGCGTCCTCCTCGTCCGCGTTCCGTCCGGTGTAACCGTCCTCGAAGTCGATCCGCAGATCCTCCACGGGCTCCCGCAGCAGCTTGGCGCGCACCCGGTGGTGGACCTCTTCGGCGAGGGCGCCGGGGAGGCCGAGGACGGCGGCGAAGGAGGCGGCGTCGGGGGCGTGTTCGTCGAGGGTGGCACGGGCGGTGGCACCCCAGGAGCGGACGGTGTCGGCGGTGAAGGCGTCCCCGGGGACATAGACGGTGTGGACCGGGCAGCGGGTGCCGGGGTCACCGGGATAGCGGCGGGTCAGCTCGGCGTCGACCGGGGCGAGCAGGGCGCCGATCTCCTCATGGACCGAGGGAGCCAGGCTGGTCGCCACGGCCCTGTCCCGCTCCGCCGCCGTCCCCTGATGTTCCGTCACGGCAACAACCTCCCGGTTTCCGCTCGCCGGAATCAGCAATCCGCATGGCGAAGTTATCGGCGGGGTCGTGGAGCGTCAATGCCGCAGGAGGGCCGTGCGGGTGCGGTTCCCGTACGGCCCTCCTGCGGGGGTTGTCCCGTGTGTGTGTGGGGGGGGGGTTAGTTCTTGCGGTGGTTGATCTCGTCGGTGAGCTGGGGCAGGACGGTGTGGAGGTCGCCGACGACGCCGTAGTCGGCGAGGTCGAAGATGGGGGCC